>JBLIEO010000029.1:0-22888 GCA_047633095.1 Maribacter sp. | reverse complement strand
ATTTTGACCCATGATTGGCCGTCATCGGTCGTTTTCCATACGTGTTGTGAGCAAGTGTACATCACCTTGGAATCTTGTGGTGCGAACATAATAGGAAAGGTCCATTGCCATCTTTCCGGTAGGGCACTTGCAGGCTCTCCTGAGAAGAAGCGAGGGTAGACTTGAATGTCCCTAGTTTGTCCGTTGCTTCGGTCATAGCGCGTCAAAAGTGCTCCTTGGCTTCCTGCGTAAAAAATGTCTTTATTTTCCGGATGTTGGGTAATCCATCCGCTTTCCCCACCACCAACCGGGTAATACCATCCGTGGTTAGGTCCTCTGGCTTGCCTATGGTCCCAACCCTCGCTAGGCACTGCTACTGTGCTATTATCCTGTTGTGCCCCTGCCACGTGGTAGGGAACATCACTTGTTGCCATTACGTGGTACAATTGTGTGGTAACGTAATCTTGCTCCGTCCAGCTTTTCCCGCCATTGATACTTACATTACCACCGCCGTCGTTGGAATTCATCATACGTTCAGGATTGTTAGGGTCTATCCATAGGTCATGATTGTCGCCATGGGGTACCTTAATCATGGTGTCGAATGTTTTGCCACCGTCGGTAGACTTATAGAAACCAGTATTTAAGCAATACACGGTTTCCTTGTCTTTTGGGTCTGCATAGATTCTGGAATAATAAAAGGCCCGTTGTCTCAATTTACGTTCGTCATTGGTACGTGCCCATGTTTTTCCGGCATCATCAGAACGAAACACGCCGCCTTCATTTGCTTCTACAATGGCCCATATCCTATTAGAATCTACCGGCGAAACGGTCACTCCGATTTTACCTATGGGCGGGGCTGGCATACCACTATTTTCGGTAAGGTCGTTCCACGTTTCACCGCCATCGGTAGATTTCCAGAGTTTGCTGTCGCCACCACCACCCCACATTTTCCAAGCTTTACGTTGTACTTCCCAGGTGGTGGCATATACCACTTGGGGGTTGTTGCCATCAATAATTAAATCTACGGCACCGGCCTTATCGCTTACGTACAGTACTTTTTTCCAGTTCTTACCACCATCCGTGCTTTTGAAAACACCTCGTTCGGCATTATCGCCATACGGGTGTCCTAAAGCGGCTACATACACTATTTCGGCATTAGTGGGGTGTATGCGTATCCGTGCCACTGCTTGGGTTTCCTTTAAGCCCATGTGCTCCCATTTTTCCCCTCCATCTATACTTTTGTAGACACCATCACCCTGAGTGATGCTTCCTCGCAACTGTACCTCGCCCATTCCAATATAAACAATATCAGGATCTGACGCTGCTACGGCTACCGCACCAACGGATGAGCTGGTTAGTTGTCCGTCAGTTACCGGTTTCCATTCGGTGCCGCCATCTACGGTTTTCCAAAGTCCGCCACCTGTGGCACCAAAATAATATTCGTTGGGTCGCGAAGGGCTACCTGCGCAACCGAGGGAGCGTCCTCCTCTTAATGGGCCAATGTTCCGCCATTCCAATCCTTCATAGAAGGAAGCTGGAATAATTTCGGTGGAACTACCGTTTTGGGTGTTGGTAGTCGTTTGACCGTACCCAATGCATCCCATTGTAAATGCAATAAAAGTCAATAGTTGTGCTGTTTTTTTCATTTCGTGTTCGTTTTAGATGCTTGTAATATCAGTTTTATAGTGCATACACCTCGTGGCCCTTGCTGCCGCCTGCCTGTAAATGGGCAAATAGGTCTTTGTTATGAACGGTTGGTAGGGCGTCAGGATAATAGGCCGGCCATTTTCCAGAACCGGTTCTCCAGCCATATTCGCTACCACTTGTCACATGGCATATTTTTATAGGTCTATACCAAGGCATCCCTATATCCCATTCCATTTCGGCGTCATAAGTAAACAGTTCACCATTGGCATTAAAAGCAATATCAAATGGATTTCGGTAGCCTGCAGAAATCAATTCCCAATCGGTCCCCTCTGGATTAAATTTACAAATCCACCCTCCTGGTGCTTTAATATCATTAGCGTGCCCTCGTGCATCCAAATAGGGTTCAAAAAGATTGTCCTCGCCCCAGTTATTGGGTATTCTATTATTTTCTTTCAGTTGGTCTGGTACCAAGGTATGGTTGCCAGCAATAAAATAAATTTCTTTCCCATCTGGCGCTAGGATGAAGCTGTGTGGTCCGTGCTCCCCTACGTCATCAAATTTTATGAGCATTTTCACCGTATCTAATGTGCCATAGGAATCTATATCTGTAAGTCTATATATGCCACTGCCGTTTTTTACATCGTCTTCCCATCGTTTGTTTACGGCTACATAAAGACTATTATGGGCCCAAAGTAGTCCGTGCGCCTCCCCAATTTCCAAATTAAGAGGTTGTACATCTTCTGTTTTTAGGGTCTCCCCTACAGCTGGTGCTTTGAAATAATAGATTTTACCATATTGAGCGCAGGAATAGATGGTATTTTTAGTATCCCGGGCCATGGGGACCCAAAATCCCTGACCATGTTTACTAGGTTGGTATAGTTCCTCTAATACAAAATCGGTAGGAATATTGAATTTTATTTCTTTTAAATTATCGGTGGCAAGCTTTTCACTAGTATTGTTTTTACAGGAATACGATAGGCATCCCAATAGTAATAGGAGTAAGGTGGTGTACCGCATAGCTTTCAGAAATAGTATTGCCTATAAAAATAATAAAAACTAAGGTAGGATACTTAAGTTTTTTAACGTTGTCTGTGATTCGCTTATAGCGTCAAAACGGTTTCTAGCTTGGCTATTGTACGGCTCTCTGTAGAAAAAATAACCGGTATGCGCTGTTTGCACAGATATAGAAGAAAAGGGTAATGGTCTTTTTTATTGTGGCTTAGATGTAAAAACTACTCTTGTTTGGGAGCATCACTTTTAGTAAGCTAAGTTTATATTAAAATTACAGGTGATTATAGATTTTTTGAAAAGGCTTGCAGGAGGTTAACCATGCAACTGACGTAAACCTTCGTAAACAGCTATAGCTACTGCATTAGCTAAATTTAAACTTCTTATTTCATTACTGTATAACGGAATTTTAGCCGTTTGTACTGCTGGATTTTCTACTATTGATTTTGGAAGTCCAACCGATTCTTTGCCAAAAACAAGGTACATATCATCTTCGTATGAAATATCCCAATGGGTCTTTTTACCGTGAGATGAAAAAAAAATCATTTTCTTATTTCTATGGGATGAAAAGAATGATTCTTGGTTCTCGTAGGTAAACAACGAAATATGCTGCCAATAATCTAATCCGGCTCGTTTAAGCCTTTTGTCCGAAATTTCAAATCCAAAAGGTTTCACAAGATGGAGTTGGGTCCCTGTTGCTAATGCAAGTCTGCCTATGTTTCCTGTATTGGTTGGAATTTCTGGTTCTATGAGTACGATGTTTAAGCTCATTTTTTTTTTGTGGATTGTAAATACAAATGTTCAACTTTAGTTCTTGCCCAAGGGGTTTTTCGAAGGAATTTTAAACTAGATTTAATGGTGGGATTGCTTTTAAAACAATTGATGTTTACCTGACCTGCAAGATCTTCCCAAGAGTATTTTTGGGTTAGATATTCTAACATGTCCGCTAGTTTTACACCATGTAGGGGATTGTTGGGTTGGTTTTCGGATTCGGTTGACATGGAAGATAATCGTTAAGATTTGTGGTGGGTTTCAGTATACTAACTTGATTTTTTAAATCAAAAAACTCCGGTAATCAGCCGGAGTTTATTCATCAATCAAAAAACGAACAGTCATGATAACTGTTGTTGTCGTTAAAATTACAACTTATATGCCAAATTTCCAATTTAAGGAATGTTTAACGTGTAATTTTTGACCTAGGTTTAACCAAGGTACGTTTTCAATATTTTGCTTCTAGAGGTGTGCTTTAATCTACGGATTGCTTTCTCCTTTATTTGACGTACACGCTCTCTGGTTAGATCAAAGGTTTCCCCAATTTCTTCTAAGGTCATGGAGTGTTGTCCTGCCAGGCCAAAGTACAAACGAATGACATCCGCTTCTCTTGGTGTCAAAGTTTCCAAAGCACGCTCTATTTCCGTTCTTAGGGATTCATGCAATAATTCCCTGTCCGGATTTGGAGATTCTCCACTGCGTAAAACATCGTAAAGGTTGGAGTTTTCACCATCAATTAGTGGCGCATCCATAGATACGTGTCTTCCGGAGTTTTTAAGTGATTGTTTTACATCATCAACAGTCATATCCAACTCCTTTGCAATTTCTTCTGGAGAAGGCATTCTTTCGTGAGCTTGCTCAAGAAACGCGAATGTTTTGTTGATCTTGTTAATTGATCCAATTTTGTTCAATGGCAAACGAACAATACGTGATTGTTCTGCCAAAGCTTGTAATATAGATTGACGAATCCACCATACGGCATAGGAAATAAACTTAAACCCCCGCGTCTCGTCAAAACGTTGTGCAGCTTTAATCAGGCCAAGGTTGCCCTCGTTGATCAAATCCGGTAAAGTAAGTCCTTGGTTTTGGTACTGCTTGGCAACCGATACTACGAATCTGAGATTGGCTTTTGTTAGTTTTTCAAGAGCGAGTTGATCGCCTGCCTTGATCCGTTGTGCCAATTCTACTTCTTCATCTGCAGTAATCAAGTCCACTTTTCCAATTTCTTGTAAGTACTTGTCCAAAGATGCGGTTTCCCTGTTGGTAACCTGTTTTGTAATCTTAAGCTGTCTCATTAAAATAAATTAAGTTCAATTTGCATAGACTGCATATACTTATACGTAAAAAACAATAGAATGTTACAATTGTGTAAATAAAAGATGATTTTTCCGTTAAACAGCAAGAAAATTTCCATTTCACCTATTATGGCTAGTCATAAGAGTATTCCAATTTCATGAAGTAGTACCTTTAATCACGATGCCCTTTTTCTAATATTATTATTTTCAGCCCTTGAATAAATAGTATTAATTAATCTATATTTTAAAGCTAAATTGAATCTTAATTTGATTTACTAAATTTATTCCAGAGAGAACGTTTTTTTGAATAGTGCAGTAAGATGAAGAAAATTGTATTTATTTAAAAGGGTTCTTTGAGCTTCGCTTATTTTGGTAAGATTAACTAGAGAGCTCGGGCATTAAGAATGCAACGGTACTAAGACTGCCATAGGTGCTTTTATTTTTTCACCATCAGTTGCGAAGTACATATTTGATGATAAAAAGTAAAAAGCCCTAACTTTATAGTTAGGGCTTTTTAATTAATCTTGAATTTATTTAATCTCTTCTAGGCTTACGATCTCTATTTCTATCGTCTCTTCCGCGGCTACGATCACGATCATTACTACGAGGTGGTCTTTCTACATAACCTTCTGGTTTTGGTAAAAGCGCCTTACGAGAAACTTTCTCTTTACGTGTTCTTGGATCCGTACCTAAATACTTCACTTCAAACTCGTCACCCATGTTTACTACATCAGTAACATTCTCTGTACGTTCCCAGGCTAATTCAGATACGTGTAATAAAGTCTCGTTGCCAGGAGCATCAAGATATTCTACTACAGCACCAAAATCAAGCATTTTAATTACTTTAACTGGGTAAGATTCATTCATTTGTGGTTTGAACAGAATAGAATCTATTTTTGCCATTACAGCATCAATACCTTTACTGCCTACGCCTAAAATTTCTACGATACCTTCTTCCGTAACTGGATCTTCATTAATTACGATAGTGGTCTCAGTCTCCTTTTGCATTTCTTGAATCACTTTTCCTCCTGGTCCAATTAACGCTCCAATAAACTCATTAGGAACGCGTCTAGTAACCATAGTAGGAGCATGGTCCTTAACTTCTACGGCTGGAGTAGCAATTGTATCTGTTAATTTTTCTAAAATATGTAAACGACCGTTTCGTGCTTGCTGTAGTGCATTCACTAAAATTTCATAAGAAAGGCCTTTTACTTTAATGTCCATTTGGCAAGCAGTAATGCCTTCCGAGGTACCAGTTACTTTAAAGTCCATATCTCCTAAGTGATCTTCATCTCCTAAGATATCAGAAAGAACAGCATATTTCCCAGAATCAGCATCAGAGATTAATCCCATTGCAATACCAGAAACTGGTCTTTTTAATTGAACTCCAGCATCCATCATAGCCATTGTTCCAGCACATACAGTTGCCATAGAAGAAGAACCGTTAGATTCTAATACTTCGGAAACAACACGCACAGTGTATGGGCAATCTTCAGGAATCATACCTTTTAATCCACGTTGTGCCAAGTTACCATGTCCAACTTCTCTACGAGAGGTTCCACGAATAGGTCTTGCTTCTCCAGTACAAAAAGGAGGGAAGTTATAATGTAAATAGAAATTCTCTTCGCCTTCGTAAGATGGCATATCTATTTTGTTTGCGTCTCTAGATGTTCCTAAAGTTACGGTAGCTAATGCTTGAGTTTCACCCCTGGTAAAAATTGCAGAACCGTGTGTAGAAGGAAGATAATCAATCTCACACCAGATAGGGCGAATCTCATCAGTCTTACGACCATCCAAACGTAAACCTTCGTTTAAAGTAAGATCACGAATCGCTGCTTTTTCAGCTTTACGGTAATAATCAGAAACTAAACCACCATAATCTGCTAATTCTTCTTCAGAAAAAGTAGCTTTTATGTCTGCTTTAATTTCAGCAAATGCAGCACTTCTTTCGTGTTTAGCTGATCCAGCTTTTGCTATAGCATATACTTTATCATATGCCATATCATGAACCTTCTTCTCTAAATCTGCATCTGTTCTGTCGCTTTCGTATTCACGAACTTCTTTCTTTCCAAATGCTTCAGCTAATCTTAACTGAGCAGCACATTGTACTTTAATGGCTTCATGTGCAAACTTAATGGCGTCTGCCATTTCGTCCTCAGAAATCTCATCCATTTCACCTTCAACCATCATTACAGAATCAGCAGAAGCACCGATCATCATATCGATGTCAGACTCTGCTAATTGAGCTCTGTTTGGGTTGATAACAAATTCACCATTAATACGACCAACTCTTGCTTCAGAGATTGCGCACTCAAATGGGAAATCTGATAATTGGATAGCTGCCGAAGCTGCTAAACCTGCCATAGCGTCTGGCATAACGTTTTCGTCATGAGACATTAACTGTATCATCACTTGCGTTTCTGCTGTATAATCTTTTGGGAATAATGGACGCAAAACTCTGTCTACTAAACGCATCGTTAATACTTCGCCGTCACTTGGTCTTGCTTCTCTTTTGAAGAAACCACCAGGATAACGACCTGCAGCTGCAAATTTCTCTCTGTAATCTACCGTTAAGGGCAGAAAACCAAGATCCTTTTGCTCGTAATTAGAAACAACTGTACACAATAGCATACATTTTCCCGATGTAACAACAACAGAACCATGTGCCTGTTTTGCTAGTTTTCCGGTTTCGATAGTAATTTCTCTACCATCACCAAGGTCTATGACCTCTTTAAATACTTTTGGAATCATAAAATTAATTTTTACCCGATACTACTTTCGGGATTTTGTTAAACAATGGTCATCCGGTTGTTGAGGCCAGAAGGTTGTGTTGTTGCATGTGCGATAAGCACTCGACCAATGAAAAACTGTTTGCAGCTTTTAATTTTGCCTTTCCTTTACAAAATAGGGTTTGATTTCAGGACTTTGAAATTTTATTTACTGAAATCCCCAGAAACCTCGGGGTAGTCTAATTAAAAAAAAGGGAAAAGCTAGCTTTTCCCTTTTTTTTTAAATTATTTTCTAATATTCAATTCTTTGATAAGCTCACGATACTTAACAACATCGTTCTTTATCATATAATCTAAAAGACTTCTTCTTTTACCCACGAGCTTTACTAATGAACGTTCCGTATTGTAGTCTTTGTGATTTTTTTTTAAGTGGCCAGTCAAATGATTAATACGGTGTGTGAACAACGCGATTTGACCTTCCGTAGAACCTGTGTTCTCCACTTTTCCGCCGTGTTTCTTAAAGATTTCGGCTTTTACTTCTTTTGTTAAATACATTCCAATATTCGTTTAATGATTTTTATGTATCTGAATGATTTTCAGTCAGGCTGCAAAGATACTATTATTTTTTAAATTGCGATTTCATGAAAACTAAAATTTTAACTTCGGTTCTAAGAATGTTTTAGAATTAGTCAAAATCTAAAAAAAAGGTTTCTTAGCCTACTTTCTCGTTTTTTTTGTTTCAGCTGTAGGTCAATGAAATAAGCGCCAGACTCCGCTTTAACTTTAATAGTTCCTCCAGTGATTTTGAGGAATTCATTGTTAGTACTTTTTTGTTTTCCGTAGCCATTTAGGTCTACTGCTAATTTGCCTTTTTTTAAAAAAAATGCCTATTGAATAGGGTAGTGTCATCTTCCTCCGTGTTTCTTAGTTTAAAGGTATATGTACTGACGGTAAGTCTATTAAATCCTAGAGCATACATATTTCTATAAAGTTAAACTATGTATATTTCTTGCTCTTCAGGTCAAGTTTGAATTCTCTGATATCGTTATCTGGGTGCTGTAAAATTCTTCAACAGTTATATTTTACTAATTGGAACTATGATGGTCATTTTTTTGAATACTCCATCTATACCTTCTCTAGTTTTGTACGTTTTCGAACCTTAGCAGATAGTGTTATTATTGACTATTTTTTTAGAAGTGTGGTTAACGGCATGATATAAGAATATGAGTAGTGATGTGAGAAATAAAACCTAAATAAGTCTTCGTATACTCCTAGTTTTGTAGTAAAATATAAGCCCGTAATCCATTTGGATTACGGGCTTATATTTTACTTGTATTACATTACATACCTTATGCAGATTTCACTTTTTTAGTACGAACAGGAATATTCTGTATTAAATCTATATAAAGATTTATCTTTTTCTTTAATTCCCTTCGATGCGTAATAAAATCTAGAAATCCGTGCTCTAACAAGAACTCCGAAGATTGAAAACCTTTTGGTAAGTCCTTACCTGTGGTATCTTTCACAATGCGAGGTCCTGCGAACCCTATAAGAGCACCTGGTTCTGCTATGTTTATATCTCCCAACATAGCATAGGATGCTGTTGTGCCTCCTGTGGTTGGGTCCGTACAAAGCGATATGTATGGTAAACCAGCTTCGGCTAGTTGTGCTAGTTTAACAGAAGTTTTTGCTAGTTGCATTAACGAAAGTGCAGCTTCCATCATACGCGCACCACCCGATTTAGAAATCATAAGAAAGGGGACTTTCTTTTTGATAGCATAATCGATACCTCGTGCAATTTTTTCTCCTACAACACTACCCATAGATCCGCCAATAAAGCTAAAATCCATACAGCAAATAACAATATCCTTTCCTAAAGATTTCCCAAACCCGGTTCTCACCGCATCTTTAAGACCCGTTTTTTTTTGAGCAGCTATAAGGCGATCACCATACTTTTTGGTGTCTTCGAACTTTAAAGGGTCTTTAGAAGAAAGTTTTGCATCCAGTTCTGTAAAGATGTTGTCGTCAAACAAGATTTCAAAATATTCCTTACTTCCAATACGAACATGGTAATCGTCCTCTGGACTAACATAAAAGTTCTTGGCCAAATCGTCAGACTCCACTATTTTACCCGTTGGGGATTTATACCAAAGCCCTTTTGGGGTGTCTTTCTTTTCTTCTGTTGAAGTTTGTATTCCTTTTTCTTTCCTTTTAAACCAAGCAGTCATATCGTTTTCCATTTTAAATTTTGGTCAGGATATTTTTATAAAGTATTGACGTTATTTAAGTCTTCAAACGCTTTTTTCAAGCGCTCTATAAAAGATACTTCACCTTTTCTCAACCAAACTCTTGGGTCATAGTATTTTTTGTTTGGCTCATCTGCGCCTGTTGGATTTCCAATTTGCGCTTGCAAACAATCCTTATTGTCTTGAACATAGTCTCTTACTCCAGCAAGAAAAGCATATTGTAAATCAGTGTCAATATTCATTTTAATAACACCATAGCTAATACCTTCTCTAATTTCTTCTACTGTAGAGCCTGAACCACCATGAAAAACAAAATCAATATGATTGTGTTCTACGTTATATTTTTTTGATATGTATTCTTGTGAATTTAAAAGAATTTTAGGAGTCAGCTTTACATTTCCTGGCTTATAAACACCATGAACGTTACCGAAGGCTGCAGCAATAGTGAATCTTGGGCTTACTTTGGATAGCTCCTCGTAGGCGTAGGCTACTTCTTCTGGCTGTGTGTATAACTTAGAATCATCCACATCGGAATTATCAACACCATCTTCTTCACCGCCGGTAATGCCTAATTCTATTTCTAAGGTCATTTCCATTTTACTCATGCGCTCCAAGTACCCTTTGCAGATTTCGATGTTTTCTTCCAAAGGCTCCTCTGAAAGATCAATCATGTGCGAGCTAAACAAGGATTTACCCGTTTCAGCATAATGTTTTTCGCTAGCATCCAATAAACCATCTATCCAGGGTAACAATTTCTTTGCACAGTGATCTGTGTGTAAAATAACGGTGGCTCCATAAGCTTCAGCCAATTGATGCACGTGTTTTGCACCTGCAATAGCTCCTTGTATGGCCGAATTTTGTCCTTCGTTCGATAGTCCCTTTCCTGCATTGAACTGTGCGCCTCCATTTGAGAATTGAACAATAACGGGTGCATTAAGACTTGCAGCTGTTTCTAGAACACCATTTATGGTACTTGAGCCTATTACGTTAACCGCTGGCAATGCAAAACCTTTTTCTTTTGCGTAGTTGAATATCTCTTGAACTTGATCTCCGGTAGCAACTCCCGGTCTAATGTTATGGGCCATAGTCTTTCTAGTCTTTAGTTTTCAAAAAAAAATTAAGTAACAAAAGTAACAAAAGAATTAGACTTAAAAAGGATAGTTAATACCTATTTGTAATACAGAATTAGCTAAATTGTAATCTCGGAACCATCTTTTCGATTGTTGTTCTGCAGGATTATAGGTTTTAAAGCCTAGGTCTAGGCGAAAAAGGAAATACGTGAAATCGTACCGAAGTCCAAATCCAGTGCCTAGGGCAATGTCCTTTAAGGAGGACAGGCCGCTAAATGTCGCATTGGGGTCGGTAACATCATCAAAAACGTTCCAGATATTACCGGCATCTGCAAAAATAGCTCCGTTCATAGCTCCTGCAATAGGGAATCTATATTCCAGATTCAAGGCTATTTTAAGGTTGGCTTCGTTGAAATCATTTACTGCAGAGGTGCTTCCAGGTCCTAATGAGTACGGAAACCAAGCCCTATTGTCGTTGGAACCTCCACCAAAGTAACTACGTACAAACGGTATGTTGTTAGAATTTCCATAAGGGATTGCAATGCCAAAGAATGTTCTTGCTGCTAGCACATTGGAGCGCGATAGGTCCCAATATTTTACATAATCAAATTCGGTTTTTATATACTGTGAAAAGGGAACGTTGAAAACCAAAAGCTGGTCGTCTTTTTGGTTAAAGGGAATGATACTAGAGAGACCTGATAATAAATTTCCTGCGCTTTCTAGTCTAAAGCGGAACTGGTAAAAACTATTATCGGTAACCCCGTTTCTATTGTTTTTGTTAAACGTATAGTTGGTGGTAAAAATTAAATTATTCTCCGTTAATCGCTGCTCTCTTTCGTCAATACTTTTGACCTCATTAAAGTCTTCTAGTGTTAACCCGTTTGTTGTAATAGGAATTTCACCGTTTAGTACGTCATCAATAAACCTATCTGTGCCAATATTTTCTGGTGCCGTTGTCTCTATTGGAGTAGTGAGATTCCCTTCTTCGTTAAAATAAACTGGGTTTACAACGATAGCGTCTTCTGTAGCTATTCTGTTAAGCTCGTTATATGTATTGCGGTATACATTAAAAAAGCGATTGCTATTTACATTACGCACATATTGTACGTTTAGCAGTTCTATACTGTGTTTTTTGAATTCTGAAGGTGTCCAGTTATAGTTTAAGACACTATTTAATGTCTGTTTGTCCAAGCCAATGTTCCTTTGAAAACTTGTGCCTATGACAACTCGTGTTTTAGGTAAGGTGTAGTTGGGAATAAGTTTGGTGGTGTTAAGGAAAGGGAGCCATATCCGTGGAAAGTCTAATGTGATATCGCCTCCAATTTCCGAGAAGAAATCTTCTTGAAACGAAGGGCTACTTAATAATCCAAAAGTTGCGTCACCCGATATGCTCAAGTTTTCGGCTCCTTTAAAAATATTTCTTATGAGTAAAGATGCGTTTAGTCCAACCCCAAGCCTTCTAATGTTAGATCTGCTGATATCAAAGTTGGTTCCTAGCGAGTACTTTGTTTTTGGTGCTAAATAAATACTGGTATTTACACTGTTTGCGGTGCTGTCTTCCTCGAAAATTATATTGGGATATTTAAAAATATTTAAACTGTTTAACTGTCTTGATGTTCTTATTTTATCCAAGTCCCTGTAGGTGTTTCCTTTTTTAAAGAAGATGGCATTTGCCAAGGTTTTGGGTCTTATTTGAAATTTATCAGAATAGTAAATAGTGTAGTCACCATATTCTACAGCTTTCAAGGAGTCTTTTATGTCTAAAGAAAGATAATCGGTATAAATCTCAATATGGTTTATTTTTTCCACTTTATACTCTGCTGTAGTTACCTCGTTTTCACCTCGTTTTTTTAAATCACCAATGTTTAGGACTATGTTCATTTTTTGATCTGCTCCCTTTACTGTAGTATCCCTCGCAATATCAAAGGTAATCGAGCTTTCTTGAAAATTACGTATTCCGCTATTTCTAAAGATAGTGGTAAGCCTTTCTCGTTCTGCGTTGAAAATATCGCGATCAAACTGCTGTCCTGTTTGAATCAAAGATTGTTCCGTGTTGTTAAAGTATAGCGAATCTATTGCTTTGGAGGATATTTGGTTGGATATTACATCTACGATAAAGGGTTGCCCTAGGGAAATTTGATAGGCTACTGTTGCCCGCTGTTTGCGCCCGATAGAATCTATGCTGTAATGTGTAGTATTATTAAAGTATCCTCTATCGTAATAATAAGAGCTAAGTCGTTGCAGGCTTCTACGTGTTCTCGAGGTATCTAGCACTACAGGTGATTCTCCAATATCTTTTAACAAATTACTCAATCCAGAGACCAAAAAGGACTCCCCTAAACGTTTTACCTGTTTAGCCGAGAGTGCCTTTGTTAGCCGTTTTTTTCTATTAGGCTTCTTGTTTAGCCATGACTGGAATAAAGAATCTGGATTTTCCTTGGCAAGGTTATATAGGTTAAGTCGTAGCGGATAGCCTAATAGTGCAGCATTTGGTTTTTGGTAAATAAGGCTTTCTATAGCTTCATTGTTGACTTCAAGAGAATCTACAAGTAATTCGTTTTTTACGACCAGATATTCATCGTCACTGACTTTTTTTAAGGAATTACACGACAGCACTACCATTGCTAGAAGCGATAATAAGCTTATTTTAGCTATGTTGTTTTTAAAGCATAGTGCCGTATTCATAGAAATCAAAAATACATTATTTGAATGGTTGTTAAAAGTGAATTGAAACTAATAAAAAGCTTACAGCAAAAAAAGTACCGAAATGAACATGGACTATTTGTAATCGAAGGGAAAAAGGCGTTAGAGGAGCTTCTTGCTTCCACTATTGTGGCATATAAGGTATATGCTACCAATACTGTGAATTTAAATGTGAAGTGTGATTGCCTTCAATTAGTTTCAACCAAAGAATTACAGCAGATGAGTGCGCTTAAAAACCCCAACGGTCTGCTGGGCGTATTCCATATACCTACTCCAGAACCTATTTTATTTAAGGATTGGATTTTGGTTTTAGATGGTATTCAAGATCCAGGTAATTTAGGTACAATCATTCGATTGTGTGATTGGTTCGGAATTGCCAGTTTGGTCTGCTCCCAAGACACGGTAGATTGTTATAACTCTAAAGTGTTACAGGCTACAATGGGTTCTATCGCAAGAATAAATATTTCATATACGGATGTTCCCCTTTTTTTACAGCGCAATATTCTGCCGGTTTACGGTTCGTTTATGACTGGTGCATCAGTTTATAAAAGTGAATTTCCAAAAAAAGGAATTTTGGTCATGGGCAATGAAGGTAAGGGTATTTCTGATGCGATAAAACAGTTTTGTAGCCATAGTATTTCCGTGCCACAATATGGAAAATTTACCACTGAAAGCCTAAATGTAGGGACGGCATCGGCTATTTTGTTAAATGAAATAAGACGCTGGGACTAGGGTTTTATTCAAAAGTGAAGTTTACAAATATACCTCTGGTACGCATTGCATCAATGTTTCCTGTCCATGGGCTGTTTGGGTCATTGTCCCTAATTAGTTCGTCTGTCAATGCAAAAACACCGCGGATAGAAGGACTGAATTTAAAATATTCCAAGTAAAAGTCAATACCAAAACCTAGTTCGTAGTTGTAGACCCATTTTGTCATTCTAAAAGTCCCTGCCGAATTATCATCAAGGCTACTTTCGTTGCTACCTAGATTTAGGGACATAGAGCCACCACCGATAATGAACGGTTTCCAATTTCCGATTCTGCGGGTGCTGGCTTTGAGTAATAATGGAAAGTTTATATATGTAGATTTTATTTCCCTAATTGCATCTCGCTCTTCTTCAAAACCTGGAAAGCCAATGGTCCTTGCTGTATAATGTAATCCTGGTTCTATTCGAAGGTCTAGAAATTCATTTAACCGCATTTCGCCGATAAGTCCAACATTAAAACCTAGCGTTTTGGTCGTAAGTATATCCCTGTCGTTTTCTTTATAATCAAACTTGAAGTCATATTGGTTAAAACCTAGGAAGTAACCATAATTTAAAAACTTCTTGTCCTCATTCTCTTTGTTGAGAACAGGTCTTTCATTAAATTGGGCATTGGTCCATTGCGTGGTCAATAACAAAACGACACCTATCAAAATCCATTTCTTCATCTAAACTTAATTACAAAAACCTGCATGAAATATGGTTAAATTATAGCGTAACTATAGCTAAATGTACTACGCTTTCTTAGCAACATAAATCGATGCCACCCCAAATGTTTGGGGGGTATTGGTTACCTCTATAAACCCAGTTTTGCGTAAAATATTGTTGAAGGTTTCGCCATGCGGAAAAACGGCTGCGGATTCGCTTAAATAACCGTAGGCGGAATTATCCTTTGAGAAAATCTTGCCTATCATGGGTAGTACGTATTTGGTGTACAGGTGATACCCTTGTTTAAAAGGTGTTTTAATCGGTACGGAGGTTTCAAGAATTACCAAGGCTCCTTGTGGTTTTAATACACGTAGAATTTCGGAAAGTCCGGTTTCTAAGGTTTCAAAGTTCCGAACACCAAAGGATACGGTGACGGCATCGAACGAGTTATCTTCAAAAGATAGTTTTTCACTATCTCCTACAACCATTTCGATAGTGCTATCTAGGTTTTTGTTTTTAATCTTATCTTTTCCAACCGCTAGCATACCTGGCGATATATCCAAACCTACAATCTTTCGTGCACCAGTTTTCACCAAAGCGATAGCCAAATCCCCAGTTCCCGTGGCGATATCCAAGATGGTCTGTGGGGATTCTTTCTTAAGTAAAGCGACGACTCTCTTTCTCCATTTTATATCTATTCCAAAGGAAATAACACGGTTTAAGCCATCATAGTCTTTGGAAATCGTATCGAACATTTTAGTGACCTGTTCTTTCTTGCCAAGATCAGAATCTTTGTAAGGAGTAACCTTTTCGGGCATAATACTATTTTTTTTGTAAAGATACAATATAGGAAAATAGACTTCCAGAAATTTCGCTTTGCACTGGCTAACCATTGGGATGGTTAAAATGGCTAAAAAAAATGCTACCCTAATAAAATTATGTAATTTTGCAGTGTATTACATACCTAATTCTTTAAACGCTTTTTTTAATAACGGTATAATTGACCATCGTTAAAAGGTGTTATACATACTACGAATGGGTAACCTAAGAAATTAAATGAAAATTATTATTGCAGGTGCAGGTGAGGTAGGGTTTCATTTGGCTAAGCTACTTTCTTACGAGTCGCAAAATATCACTTTGATAGATACACATAAAGAGAGTCTTGCCTATGCAGATAGTCACTTAGATATTCGAGTTTTAAAAGGCGATGCTACTTCTATTTCTGTCCTTAGGGATGCTCAGGTTGAGGGGTCTGATTTGGTAATTGGTGTAACTTCCTCAGAAACTACAAATATCACCCTTTGCATGCTGGCCAAGCAATTGGGATGTAAGCAGACCATCGCTAGGATTTCTAATACTGAGTTTGTAGATAATAAAGAGCTGTTAAAGTTTTCGGAGCTGGGTATAGACGAACTTATTTCTCCAGAGGAGTTGGCAGCAAAGGAAATTCAGCTATTATTGAATAAATCTGCCTTTAATGACACGTTTGAGTTTGATGATGGTAAATTGATTTTGGTGGGCGTATCCTTGCCTAAAACTGCTCCTTTTGTAGGTAAGATGGTAAAAGAGGCTGCGAACATTTTTCCTGAACTTCACTTTATGCCTATTGCTTTACAACGCATGGGAACCCAGTATACGGTTATTCCTAGAGGAGATACTATTTTTAAGGAAGGTGATCAAGTGTATTTTATTACGGTAAAAGAAGGGGTAGACGAGCTCTACAAACTTACTGGAAAGAAGAAAGAGGATATAAAAAACGTAATGATTTTGGGCGGTAGCAAGGTGGGCTACAAAACCGCTAGAGATTTATGCAACAATAAGTTTAACGTTAAACTTATTGAAAAGAACAAGGAAAAAGCATTTGACTTAGCGGATGACTTGCCAAACGCCTTGGTGATTAACGGGGACGGAAGGAACGTTGAGCTTTTAGATGAGGAAAGTCTGGAATCTATGGATGCTTTTATAGCCGTCACCGGTAATTCCGAAACGAATATCATGTCCTGTTTGGTTGCCAAGTCCAAACATATAAAGAAGACCATTGCCTTGGTGGAGAATATGGATTATTTTCAGCTATCCCATTCTATAGGTATAGACACCTTGATTAATAAAAAGTTATTGGCAGCCAATAATATTTTCAGGCATATTAGAAGGGGGGAAGTAGTTGCCATGATGCGATTGAATAACTTAAATGCAGAGATATTGGAGTTTATTGTAAAAAAAGACTCTCGTGTTACAGGAGCTGTTATTCGTGATCTTAATTTTCCTAAGGCAGCTACAATTGGAGGTGTAGTCCGAGATGGGGAAGGGATTATTGCATTAGGTGGATTTGAAATTAAGGCTGGAGATAGGGTTGTGGTTTGTTGTCTTCCTGAAGAAATACCAAAAATAGAACGAATGTTCCTTTAACATGCGCTTAAACTCAAGGATTATATTTCACATCATGGGGCTCTTGCTCTTATGCAACGGTGGTTTTATGCTCATTGCAGCAGTCGTTAGTGCCGTTTATCAAGATGGTGCTACTCTTAGTATTTCTTTGGCTTCTATTTCTACCATGTTTGCTGGGGTTTTTGCCATGTACTATACGCGCGGGCACCGCAAAGAGGTTAAAAAAAAGGAGGGTTATATGATTGTGACCTTTGGTTGGATAGTGATGTCCATTTCAGGAATGCTACCCTATATATTTTCAGGAGCTATTCCTGACGTTACTAATGCTTTTTTTGAAACTATTTCCGGTTATACTACAACAGGAGCCTCTATTATAGATGATATAGAGTCTATGCCAGAGGGTATTCTCATTTGGAGGAGTCTTACGCATTGGATCGGCGGTATGGGGATCATTGTTCTGGCTATCGCAATTTTACCATTGTTAGGTATTGGCGGTATGCAGTTGTTTGCCGCTGAGGCACCAGGGCCAAGTGCAGATAAATTGCATCCAAGGATAACAGATACCGCTAAACGTTTATGGCTAATTTATGTAGGGTATACCGTAGCCGAGACTATCTTGTTGAAACTAGCCGGAATGTCTTTTTTCGATGCTATAAACCACGCACTGGCTACATTGTCCACAGGAGGATTTTCTACCAAGAACGCTAGTGTTGCCCATTGGAACGATCAACCGTTGATACAGTATATTATTATTTTCTTTATGTTTTTGGCAGGGACTAATTTTGTCTTGAGCTATTTTGCCTTTAAAGGAAAAGTTCAACGTGTATTTAAGGATGAAGAGTTCAAGTTCTATTTGCTTTTTATAGTTCTGGCAACAGTTATAGCAGGATTGGTTATTTATTTTCAAGCTAATATTTCTGAATCAACACCGGGCTATCCCATGATATTAGGAAAGTTAGAGAGCTCCTTTAGGCACGCCTTGTTTCAAATTGTGGCGGTAATTACCACGACAGGTTTTGTAAGTGCCGATTTCACCCAATGGACCTCTTTTTTAACTATTTTCTTTTTTGGACTTTTCTTTGTGGGTGGTTCTGCCGGTTCCACTTCTGGAGGTATAAAAGTGATGCGTCATTTGTTGATTATAAAAAACGGAGTATTGGAGTTTAAGCGCACGTTACACACCAATGCCTTGATACCGGTGCGTTATAACAACAAAACTGTGAAGGAGAATATCGTTTATAATATTATTGGATTTTTTGTCCTTTATATGCTCCTTTTTATAATTGGTGCTATGGTATTAGGTTTTTTAGGACTCGATTTTGAGTCGGCTGTTGGCGGTGCTGCCTCCTCTCTGGGCAACGTAGGCCCTGCTTTGGGTAGTTTGAGTCCGCTAAATAATTTTAATAGTTTGCCAGATTTAGCCAAATGGTGGTGTGGTTTCTTAATGCTTGCAGGAAGGTTGGAACTTTTTACCGTACTTATTCTGTTGACACCGTACTTCTGGAAGCGTACTTAAGCATTGTATTCTTGACTTTACAACAATTACTAGTTTGGGTCGATGTTGAAATTTTAGGGAATGCATAAATAGTACGGAAGTGTTTACTGCGAACACTTCGCCTGTGCTAGACCAAATATTTAGCAATGAGAAAAGGATTCTTTAAACTAATAGTAATCTAACTGAGCTTATACCGCCAGCACACGCTACTGCAGTGCAACGTGTTAAAATATCATTAAAAAACCTCAGATGCGTATACAAATGAGGTTTTTATTATTCAAGTTAGATATTCTAAAGCCTATAGTGCTGCTTTTATTCTGGAAACAGCCTCTCTAATTTCTTTCTCAGAAGCGGCATAGGATATGCGAATACAATTGCCATTTCCGAACGCGTCACCGGTTACGGTAGCTACATTGGCGTTTTCTAATAAATACATGGCAAAATCGGATGCATTATCAATTTTGGTTCCGTTTAATGTTTTTCCAAAATAGGCCGTAACGTCTGGAAAAACATAAAATGCACCTTCTGGCTCATTACACGTAAACCCATCAATATTATTCAAAAGTTCAAGAATCAATTTTCTACGAACTTTAAACTCATCTACCATGTATTGAATACGGGTAGGTGATTCGGTCAAAGCCGTAATCACTGCCCGTTGTGCAATACAGTTGGCTCCGCTGGTAACCTGTCCTTGCAGTTTGTTGCATGCTCTTGCAATATACGCCGGAGCACCAATGTAACCGATACGCCATCCGGTCATTGCAAATGCCTTCGCAACACCGTTTACGGTAACAGTACGGTCATACATGTCCGGAAACTCCGCCATGGATGCATGTGCCGTAACCCCGTAATTAATATGCTCGTAAATTTCATCGCTTACCACAATTATTTGTGGGTGTTTTTTTAAAACGTCTGCTAAAGCCCTTAATTCTTCTTTACTGTAGATAGAGCCGCTAGGGTTGCAAGGTGAGCTGTACCATAGCATTTTGGTCTTTGGGGTAATGGCAGCCTCTAGCTGTTGCGGAGTCATTTTGAAATCGCTTTCTATTGATGAGGGTACTTCTATGGGTACGCCATCGGCTAATTTTACAATATCGCTGTAACTTACCCAGTATGGGCAGGGTAAAATAACTTCGTCACCTTTGTTCAATACTACTTGTGCCACATTGTAAAGTGATTGTTTTGCACCGGTTGATACTACGATTTGCTGCGCTGTATACTGCAATCCGTTATCACGTTTGAATTTGGTGATAATAGCATTTTTTAGCTCAACATAACCATCTACTGGGGTATATGCATTATAGTCATCGTTTACTGCTTGGATGGCAGCATTTTTAATGTAATCAGGGGTGTTGAAATCGGGTTCGCCAAGGCTTAATCCGATTATATCTTTTCCTTCTGCTCTTAGTTGACGGGCTTTTGCGGCCATTTCTAAGGTTGCGGAAGGGGTTACGCTGTTAATCCTATCCGATAGTTGATTACTCATAAGAATGTTCTTTTATTTGAATTTCCGCACCTGTACCGAACTTGTCCCAGTATAGACGTGAATCTAGTCCATGAATGCTTCCATGTAAAACAAAATTAAAACATTTGGAATTCTTTGTTGCTTTAAAAATCAATTGATTGTTAACTATTTGGGCGTAGTTTGTGAATAGCGTTCAAATGAATAGCTCAATAACAACTTTCTGTATGTTTCTAAAATACAGGAAGCGGTTATTGAGCTATTAAAAGTTGTTTTTCAAGTAGGGCTATACTTGCAAAGCAGGTTGTTTCCCTAATTCCTTTAAATGTGAAAAGTGAGAAATAAGAGCTTTTCTAGTCGTTTTGTACTCGTTGTAAGGCAAATTGAATTCCTTTGCGGTTTCCTTTACAATTTTTGAAATTTTTGTATAATGAACATGGCTGATGTTTGGAAATATATGATGCTCTACCTGATGGTTAAGTCCACCCGTAAACCAATTCACAAGTTTATTTTTTGTACCAAAGTTTACTGTAGTAAATAACTGGTGAATAGCCCATGTGTTTTTCATCGTACCGCTTTCGTCAGGTAATGGAGTATCCGCATCATCAACAATGTGAGCTAATTGGAATACAACACTCAAAATAACTCCCGCAACGTAATGCATAACAAAGAAGCCTAGTAATATTTTATACCAAGCAATATCCAATAACAACATGGGAAGTACAATCCAAATAGTTACATATAAAGTCTTGGTGATTAGTAAAGTAGTCCAATTAGTAGCTGCACTAGGTAATTTCCCATAGGCTAACTTGCGCTTCATATACCTGTACATTTGTTGAAAATCTGTAGTAATGGCCCAGTTAAAGGTTAATAACCCGTAAAGAAGGACGGAATAAAAATGTTGAAATTTATGATGTTTTTTCCACTCGGTATGTTTCGAGAATCTTAGAATCCTTCCGGCTTCCATGTCCTCATCATGTTCGTGAATATTTGTGTAGGTATGATGTAATACATTGTGCTGTACTTGCCAATTGTAAACGTTACCCGCAAGAATGTATATACTACCTCCCATGAATTTATTCACCCATTTTTTATTGGAATAGGCGCCATGGTTACCATCATGCATTACGTTCATGCCAACACCTGCCATGCCTACACCCATCACTATCGTTAGTAATAAGTTTGCCCAATTGGGAAGACCTAAGGTTAAAATCAGAAAGTACGGTGCTAAAAACAACGAGAACATAACAATCGTTTTTAGATGTAGTTTCCAGTTACCGGTCTTTTTTAGTTCATTCTTTTTAAAGTAATCGTTTACACGTCCGTTTAAGGTTTTGAAAAATTGTGCGGTGTCTTTTCTAGGAAATCGAATCGTCTTTTTTTCCATAAATGTTAAGCTTTTTTATGTAAATATAACGTAAATGACTTCTTAATAGTTTGATTCCTTGATTAAAAACGGAATCTTTGCGTTATTAAATTCATTACATTAATTATGTTACAAAGATACGAATGACTACGGAAAGACTATTTGAATATTTTCCCAATTTATCCCAAGAACAAAGAACTCAATTCGTTTTGTTGGAAGAATTGTACAAGGATTGGAATCAAAAAATAAATGTGGTTTCCAGAAAGGATATCGACGAACTCTATCTGAGGCACGTTTTGCATTCTCTGGGCATTGCTAAAATTCAGGAGTTCAAGAATGGTGCAGAGGTTTTGGATGTAGGTACAGGCGGCGGATTTCCCGGTATTCCGCTAGCTATTTTGTTTCCAAATGTACATTTTACGCTTGTAGATTCTATAGGAAAAAAAATAAAGGTGGTAGAAGAAGTGGTACAAGGACTGGGACTAACAAATGTAAAAACGATTAATGCAAGGGTAGAGGAGGTTCCAAAGCAGTTTGATTTTATTGTTAGCCGTGCGGTTGCTGTCATGCCTACCTTTGTACATTGGGTAAAAGGTAAAATTAAAAAAGAATCTATTCACCAACGGCGTAACGGTATTCTTTATTTGAAAGGTGGAAATTTAGAAGAAGAGTTAAAAGAGTACAGGACAGCCGAAATTTTTGAGTTGTCCGATTATTTTAATGAAGAATTCTATGATACCAAACGCGTGGTTTATCTTCCTATGAAATTTAAAGGATAGCTGACTTAGGCGTTTAACCAATAATACTCCTAAGAACTATACTAAGAGTTTGGGCTAAAGCTTATGACATTTCCATATATAGAACACGGCTCTTTAGGCGACGGGTCCTTATATAATATAGTCTGAGTTTTGGACCAAACAGATAAGGCGCGAAAGATATGCATGATATTTTCAAATAGAAGTAATCGTAAAGCGTGTACTCGCATTTTGTTCTCTAGGTGCCGAAGTCAAAAAATAATTAAACACTGTAACCGGAGCTGCTAATATCTTCTATGTTTTGAAATTAATGGCTTGTCTTTGACTTTCTAGTGGATTTGATAAAGAAAATTAAATAAGCTTACAGATGTCTTCTGAATTCGTTATTTCGTTCCCAAGTATATTGCTGTTTAAATTACCGATTTACTCACCTTCGTAATTATAAACAGGATCGATGGTGCAACAAAATTGACAGCAGTTGTTAATAACAAATATGGTATTATTTTGATATTCGGCTTATGCAACAAAGAAGTGTTTGGAGGTACTACTACTACTACTACTACTA
>JBLIEO010000028.1:0-24044 GCA_047633095.1 Maribacter sp. | reverse complement strand
ACTCCCCTGCCCCACTGAGGCCAAGTTTACGAATCATATTCTTACGATGGGTATCTACCGTGCTTTTACCAATAAAGAGCTCATCGGCGATTTGGTGACTGCTATGGCCTTTGCCAACGAGTTGTAAAATCTCACGTTCGCGGGAAGAGAGTAAACTACTAGAACCGTTTTTTTCTGCATCCGGTAGGTGAATTTTTTTATCGTAATAGGTATTACCAGCAGCTACTGCACGAATGGCCTCCAGCACAATTTCTAGACTGCTGTTCTTTAAAATATAACCCTTGGCACCGGCTTCCAACATCTGTTGTACGGCATCATCTTGATCAAACATGGTAAAAGCGACCACTTTGGTATGCGGAAATTCTTTTTGTATAATTTTTGTAGCCTCAATACCATCCAAAATAGGCATACAAATATCGCACAACACCACTTTAGGCTGTTTTAAACGCACCAAATGGAGCAGTTCTTCCCCATTATTGGCTTGGCCTATAATGGTGATATCGTCTTCATGCCTTAAATAAGATTTTATACCGTCTATAAGAGCTTGGTGGTCTTCTGCTATGGCTACGGTTATCATATGGGTATGTCTATTACAATGGAGGTGCCTTTACCAAGCACACTATCTACGGTAAAGTTGCCTTCTAGATGTTCAATACGTTTTCCGATGGTGCCCAGCCCCATTCCATTCTTATTACGTTGTATGGCAGACATATCAAAGCCAGTGCCATTATCTTCGACAATAATGTTCAGATTGTCCTCATGCTGTGTGAACTGAATGGTAGCATTACTTGCTCCTGAATGTTTGATAATGTTGGCAATCAATTCTTGTAGTATTCTAAAAATCGTCCTTCAGGCAAAATCACAGGTAGTTTTCCAGACTAAACATCAACTAGAAAAAAAATTAAAATACCCGATAATGGGTATAGGTCTCTGCTATTTTGAAACGTATTTTTGTTAAGCTTAAAAACTAAACACATGAAAACACTAGTTTATATCTCTGGCGCATTAAGTTTTATTTGTACGGTATTGGGTATTCTTTTTAAAACCATGTATTGGGAGTTTGGACCGTTAACTAGTGGGCTCTTTTTTGTGATAGGACTAGGAGTATTATCCTTAATATTTACACCTGTGTTTGCCAAGTATCTTTATGACAGAACCGCTTGAATTCATTTTCACACCGGAGTGAAGAGTCTGAACACACAAGCATTAAAACTACCGTACATTACAATGATACTGCTTGCTACACTGGGTGATTCAATATAATCCTTAATACAAGCACAAAACGGAACAACAGCGAACAAATTACCGTGGATTCGCATTAATCAAAAACCTAGAAATATCAGCCTGATTATTTTGGTATACGTCTAAATACGTATCTCAATTTTGCTTGTTGGTATTTATTTCTCGCACTTTTATCAATACCGTTTGTAGTGCCTTCATCTTAGGAATAACTTGATACTGTAGTTTAGCAATTTCTTACCTAGAGGGCACTGCTACCGCAGCTAACAAAATAGGTTACAACTGAAACTCCTGCGCCTTGTCATCACCGTCGAAATAATAAAAGTGCACATCTAAAATGTAATTTAATCGCTACTTAGTGGAACCCAACTTGGCGTGGGCATAATTAATATCATAGTCCTGTAACCACTAATAATAATAACCCTCTCTATTTTCTACTGCTCCCAGTGAAAACTCAAATCGACTAAGGATTTCCTTTTTTTCGCCGCTGTTAGTTCCGACTTTATCAAAAACAAGAATTTCGGTAGTATCCAGTTCATTAAAACGCACGGAACCATCAAAAAACGAAAAATGAGACATATACTCTTTGTTATAGTTATCCTGATTGTAAAAAAGTTTAGAAGCCTCATCTACTAGTAAAGGTATAAGATTGACTGCCAATTGGGTAATCCCCAAATCAAACGAGGGTTCTACATTCTTATTTTGTTTTTGAAAACGGATGGTCAATTGTTTTTCTCTAAAATCGGTTTTTACAACATTAGTTCCGATAGTATGGTAATAGGTTTCTGTTTGTGAGATGGCTACCAGACCTACTAACAATAAGGCTATTAAGGAAATAGTTTTTTTTGAATGATACCTACTAGTTCTTGTTATTTTGTTACTTTTCACCAAACCTCAATGTTGTTATTCTTCTTTGTAAATAAGAATATTTAGAGGTCCTTTGGTTAAAAATCTATCCAAATTAAAACATAAAAAACTCAATTTAAGCATATTGGCTCGGTAGAATCGGTCAGTTCGAACGCTCCCGACACTTCATTAATTTCTCAAACAAATATAAAAGTATCTAGCTTCTGAGCTCCAAAAATCAAAATCTATACTTACAATCTAGCGCATAGCGTAAAAGTTCGCCTTTACCTTTTAAACCCAAAACTCTGGCCATATTTTTCCTATGGGTATCTACCGTATGGGTGCCAATGAAGAGCTCTTCGGCAATTTCGCGCGAGGTCTTTCCTTGTGCTATACATTCCAAAATTTCCTTTTGTCTGCGGGTCAGTTTTCCCTTGCCTGTGTTCTTTATTGCGCCAATAGTCTCTGTGTTGATATTGGCATCAAAATAACGCTTTCCCGAGGCTACATCAACAATAGCCTGTAGCACATTTTTTAAGGAGGTGTTTTTCAAAATATAGCCAGATGCTCCTGCAGCAACCATCTTGCTCACGGCCTCATCTTGATCAAACATGGAGAAGGCGATTACTTGTACATGCGGAAACTCGGCCTTAATTATTTGTGTGGCTTGGATACCGTCCATTTTGGGCATTCTAATATCGGTAATTACCACATCGAGTTCTTTTAGGCGAACAAGTTCAACCAAGGCTTCACCGTCATTAACAGTGCCCACAATTTGTATGTGCTCCTCGTACTTTAGAAGGAGTTCCAGACCATCTATTAAAGATTGGTGGTCTTCCGCTATGGCCAGTCGTATCATATGGGTATGTCTATTATTACTACAGTTCCTTTTCCAGGGGCAGACTCGATATCCAAACTACCATTTAAAGAAGCGATTCGTTTATCTATACTTCTCAAGCCCATACCCTTATTGGTAGCCATATTCTTTACTTCAAAACCCTTACCGTTATCCTCAACTAAAATATTTAGGCTTTCGCCGTGGTTGGTAATATGGATATTCACCTCGGTGGCCTCGGTATGTTTTATAACATTGGTGATTAATTCTTGAATGATACGAAACAGGGTCAGCTCTACACTATTTTCTAATCTGGTTTCTAGTCCATAGTCTAATACCGAAATATGTACCCCATCTACTACAGATATCTTTTCGGCCATCTGCGTTACGGCCTGCAAGAGTCCTTTTTTGGCCATAAGACCCGAGTTTTTCGCATGGGCAATAGCTCTTATTTTTCCGTAGGCCTCATCTATTAACAGCTCTGTCTTGACAAAGCTCTCTAGGTTTCCCTTTTTATCTTTACCCGCCAAGGCATTGAACTGTAGCTTTACGGCAGCCATAAGACCGCCTAGGTCATCGTGTAGTTCGTTGGCCACCCTTTGCCTTTCCTTTTCCTGACCCTGAATCATGGCATCTATGGTCGTTAGTTCCTGTTCTTTTAATAGGGTGGCCACCTTCTGTTCCTGTAATAACTTGCCTTGCTCGGCTATTAGTTGTTTGCGTCTGGTATTTTTTTGCGCCAGCATTCCTATAAGGCCACCAAAAAGGAGTAGCATTCCCAAGCCTATGGCCCAATTTCGATTGGCCATGCTGCTTGACTGTAATTGCAGCTTGTCCAATTTCAGCTTATCGGTCTGGTTCTGTACGGTAAGTATGGAGGTTTCTAAGGTGTTGTTTTTATAGCCTAACAGATATTCCACGTTTACAGATTCCTGCAAATAATGATAAGCAGAATCATGCTGACCCTCCTTTTCAAATATTAAAGAGGCCAAGCGATTCAAATAAAAGGAATCACGGAGCTTTAGACCATATTTTTTAAACACGTGTAGATAGCGTTTTGCTTCTGGTAATTCATTTCTTTGAAGATATACAGCGGCCAACTGCCAGGCAATACCACTTCTAAACCTATCCTTAAATTTTCCTTGTGCCGCCAAGCTGTCCGCCCTCAAAAAAAAGTCAATTGCACGATCATGATTTCCTTCTATTTTATAGTATATTCCTTTCTCAGAATAATAGTTAGGGTAAAAAGCATGCGTCATGGGAAATTGGGCGAAAATAGAATCTAACTTTTGATACTGGGCGTAATACTGGGTATCTACATTTTCTAGATCATCATCCCCTTTGGAGAGGAAAATAAGTTGAAAGAGCAGCGAAAGCGCTTCATCCATCGTATCTGATCGCAGCCTTAAAAATTGTTCCAAATACGGGGCATATTGTTTACTGCCAATAAATATCTCTTGCGCGTACAGATTCAGAATACCAATCAAAGTAGCCTTAACAAATACAGTATTGCCCATACCTTCGGCTAATTTCAACGCAGCAGAAAAGTTTTTGAAGGCTTCCAGATTATTTTGGCTTACCATCTGTTTGTGGTGATAACCAACAATCATATATTTCAAAAAAACTAACTTTTTGTTTGCCATATCCCCTTGCGCCAACATATAATCTGGTGCTTCGGTGCTTTGCGCAATCATAGTAGCTAATAATGTTAAATGAGTACTTAATGTTTCATCGCTCTCTTCGTTAGCAATGAGCAAGGCTGTTTCAAAATTTCCATTTTTGGTAGCATTAAAAAATTCTTCCATAGCCGGGGTGCTACCCCATACGTTGGGGTGCAGCAAGCAAAATAGACAGAGCAGTATTCTAAGCATTAAAATACAATCTTGTTAAAACTGGTCCAACACCTTCTTCCGGGTAAGGATAGCGCAATCTCGTTCTTATACATTTGCAGGGTTTCATTTTCCTTGTCGTAGTCTTGCTTGCGCACCACATGCCTTCCATCTTTATAGAAGAATTCAAAATCAAAGGCCATGCCGTTGTCCGGGTCACAGGCCAAGCGGCCGTCTTCCATCACTATAGGCTTGCCATCGATATCAAATTGAGGAAACATAGGATTTAGATAACGCTTAGAATGTAGATAGGCACCTTTCTCAAAATGAATATCTTTAAGGGCGTCTCTTCCCAAACTGTAGGTCCGTTTATCAGAAAGGGCGCGGGTGTATATTTTAAGAGTGAGGCCATCCTTTCCTGGATTAGCGGCCACCACCACAGAATCTATACCAATGAAATAGGTGGGCTTGTAATTTACAATCTCAAAATCAATCTCTAGCAAGGTCTTATATTCTGCCCCCAAGGAAGATTCACCAAGGGTTATGGCTGCGTAGATACCATAGTTGGTTTGGTAATTTTGGCCTGCCATTAGTAATTGCTTGCGCGTATCGTTAAGGTCTATGGTGCTGCTATATTCGCCTAGGCCATCTATTCTTTTTACGATTACTTTCGGGGTATCACCCAGCACGGCTCCTTTTCTTTGAGCAGTTAGCGAAACAAATCCCATAAGGCAAGATACATAGATGGCAAGGGTTAATTTTTTAGAAGTTTTCATACTAATATGGTTATTTTATTTAACACCCAAAGTTGAACGAAATCTAAGTGAACCAACATACCCAATACAAGGTATATTTTCCTAAAAGATAAGGAATATGGAAGAAGTATAAAATAACAAGTACGAATTTGGAAGTACGAATGACAATTTAAAATGAATACAGAACCATCGTTTGGGAATTACGCTTCCCTGAAACGTTGTTAGCCCTCAGCATACTATGGAAGAGCGGACCAGTAAGTGAAGTAAAGAGGGAAAGGTGACCGTGAGGTGAAAATCTGTTGCTTTGATGCGCGGTTCACGGTATTGGGTTTCTATTGTTTCAGATTTCTGTTATTTCAAGTAAAAAGGTAAAAGGTCACCCTTTAAACTTGAGCTTAAAGTAGTATTTCTTAAAATATACCCAGAACTGGGTATTGCACTCAAACCATTCTAAGGGTATTTTTATGGCTCACACCAAAAACACGTTTACCATGAAAATCAAACTTTTACTCCCTATACTTTGTTGTACCTTATATCTAATTTCCTGTGGTGATGACGATACACCAGTACTAGTGGAAGAAGAAGTTGTAGCCCCACCCGCAGAAGAAGCCGAAGAGGAAGAAACTGTTGACCCAGCCGTAGTTTTTGCTGCGGAACGGGAAACCAGCATCACGACCCTTACCAATGGTGCTTCAAAGGTCTGGCGCATAAATTCGGCCACGCTGAATAACGCCAACGGCACCTTTGATATTGGCAACAACTTTAACGTGCTAGATGACGAGTTTATCTTCGCTAGAGGTACCGTTACAGGAAAAACAGCATTCCAAGGCAGCCTAGAATGGCGTCAAGGGAATATCATTTCTTTTTCTGCCGGCTCTGCCGAAGAAGCTAAGTTTGAGTCTTATACTTCCCCACAAACCTTCAACTATGATTTTGAGACAGAAAGCAGCTCGGCACTGCTTAGTGAAGCGGCAAAGTTTAATTTTACCATTAGCAGTGCCAATGAACTTATTGGAACCATTACCTTCTCGGAAACTGCAACACTGGATGTTAGTCTTACCGAGAAACTGGCAACGGATTATAAACAAGTACCCATTGCACCATTAAACTTTTCAGAAGCCTTTACTTTTGAATCCAACAATGTTAGTACCGGTGCCCCCGGTATGGTCGGATCCCTTAGCGACCAAAGTTTCTTTTTCGCTACTAGGGAGGCTGGCTTCAACAATGGTACAGTAAACCCTGAAAGAATCATAAGATTTGACTTGAATACAACGAACACCACCGAAGTACTGAATTTCAATGCCGACTTTGTCACCAAACAGATGAACATATTAAACAACAAACTATATGTAGCAGGTGGCCAACGTATAAATATTTACGACCTTAAGCTACAAAACGAACCTGTTAGCCTAACGGACTACGGTACTGCCTTGGGGCTTCAATATTTTAATTTAAGCAGGCATGGAACCGCGGTAACGGATAATACGATATACCTAATCGGAGGTGATCTGGACAACACCCTTGGCGATAAAATTTTCGCTTACGATCTGGCTACGGAAACCATGACAGAATTTGCCACAATGCCAGAACCAAGAACTGGTGCCAGAGCGGAAATCGTGAACGGGAAACTATATGTCTTTGGGGGTACGGAAAGTTTTTTGACACCCCCTGCCAAAAACACAATCTACATCTATGATATGAAAACAAGAGAGCTTACTATAGAAAATATGCCTAATCCTGTTTTACTGACCTATACCGGAAAAATTGAAAACCTGATATATGTTGGCGGGCGCAATCAAACCCAAACTACAGACGAAAATGGAGAAACAATTTTTGACCAAGAACCTTTTCTAGGCATCTATGATACCACAACAAAGACCTTCACAGAACTAGAAACCAATTTAGAGAGTGAGGGTATAGAAACTATACATTCCATGGCCGTATTCGACAATAAATTATTCGTGATTTACGGACAATGGGAAGCTCAGGAAGAAGGCCAACTACAAACCTGGTCCATACTTTCAGCGGGTATATAAATTTTTTGAGTTAGTTATTTTGGTTTATGTACATCCGCTTCTTTACGGAGGCGGATTTTAAACTTTGCAAACTACCTCTCAGCATAACACAAACATTAATCTCTTCATAAAAACAACTTTTTTGTATTCGGGGGAAACTATAAGATGTTTAAGTGAAGAGATTTTACTTAGCGCTAATCCAATATCTTCTATTGAAAGTTATTAACAATTTGTGTGGAAAACTTTAATAGTGTATTTCATCGAAAAAATAAAACATTTCATCCGTAAAACGAATTTCTGGAATATATTAGGGGCCTAATTATAGCAGTACGTAAAACCAGCGCCCTAATTTATCGATGAAACCACACTTTTTAAGACACATCTTTTTTTATACCCTAGCAATCGTTTTTATTTCCCTAAGCACTGCTTGTAGTAAAGACCACGATTTGATTTCTGATTATATGATTTCGAATGCTACCGAAACTTCCTTGGAACAAAAAACGACAACCTCACTTTTATCCAAATCTAAAAACACGGAACAAGAGGTGAATAGCTCTAATCTTACCGAAACACGAGGTAAGTAGCCTATAGGTTGCAATTCATAGCTTTTAGCGTTCTAGGCTTTTACTGCCCATAGGGCCAATACGATTTCCTCATACTTTTATTTACGAAACGCTTTTCGAATGTAGCACCCTAGTCCTATATGGTTACCTAAGCTTTGGTTGCTATATCAAAGAAGCGTACTGTTTAAACAAAAGGAAATTAACATCTCTTTGCCATAAAAACTACGTTATACGAACCTAAAAGGTGATGCTTTTGCCAAGACTATCTAAAGATGGCTTCACCGCTCGTTTATATCTAAATCATTTGTAATACCTTAGGTGAAAATCGTTTTTCATGCCCAAAATAACGAAAAGAAACATCTCCCTTACGGGAACTATTCGCTTTACTGGACTCGCGCTTAACAATACAGCAACTTATGCTGCAGGAGTGCCTGGAATAAAAGCATCACTGCAACATAGCTTTAAGGAAATGGGAGCCTTAGAAGCGCTCTCTACGCTTTCTAAAATGAATCAAAAAGATGGTTTTGATTGTCCAGGTTGCGCTTGGCCAGACCCAGAAGCACCGTCCAAACTAGGAGAATATTGCGAAAATGGTGCAAAAGCCTTGGCCGAAGAAGCGACATACGAAAAAGTAGATGCCCAATTCTTCCATAAACATAGCGTGGAAGAAATCTCCACATGGTCCGATTTTAAAATCGGAAAGAGCGGAAGACTTACCAGTCCTATGGTACTTAAAGAAGGCAGTATACATTACGAACCCATTTCTTGGGAAAACGCTTTTGCCCTTATCGCAGACGAACTAAAGGCGCTAAACCATGCTGATGAAGGTGTTTTTTATACCTCTGGTAGGTCTAGCAACGAAGCTGCTTTCCTATACGGACTTTTTGTTAGGGCGTTTGGGACCAATAACATGCCCGATTGTTCCAATATGTGCCATGAGAGTAGCGGTGTTGGGCTTTCAGAGACCTTGGGTATTGGAAAGGGTTCTGTTACCTTAGACGACCTTCATGAGGCCGAAGTGGTCATGGTTATTGGGCAAAACCCGGGTACAAATCACCCCAGAATGTTATCGGCACTGGAGGCCTGTAAAAAAAACGGTGGAAAAATAATTAGCATTAATCCCCTAGCAGAAGCCGGACTCATCCGATTCAAAAACCCACAATCGGTTAGTGGAATGCTCAAAGGCACTTCCTTAACGGATATTCACCTACAAGTTAAAATAAACCAAGATGTAGCGCTACTTAAGCTACTCATGAAAAAGTTAGCTGTGCTCGATGCGCAAGGAGAAAAAGTATTTGATCATGAGTTCATCAACACCTACACCAATGGATACGAATCCTTTCTATCCGGTTTGGATAATTATACCGAGGCATCACTATTGGAATTATGTGGGATTGCTTCCAAACAAATAGATAAAACCGTAGCGCTACTTGCGAAAAAAAATAAAATTATTATCTGCTGGGCTATGGGACTTACACAGCATAAAAATGGCGTTGCTAATGTGAAGGAATGTGTCAACCTGCTGCTACTAAAAGGAAGCTTAGGAAAACCGGGTGCCGGTACCTGCCCCGTTCGCGGGCACAGCAATGTGCAGGGCGATCGCACAGTAGGCATTATGCATCACGTATCTAAAGAATTGAACCAAAGCCTAGAAGAGGTATTCGGTTTTACACCTCCCACAAAAGAAGGCCTAGATACCGTACATGCCGTACAGGCTATGCATGAAGAGAAAGCAAAAGTATTCATCGCCTTGGGTGGAAATTTTGCGTCGGCGGTGGCAGACACCCAATATACTGCAGAAGCCCTACAAAGATGCGACCTAACAGTGCAAATCAGTACCAAACTCAATCGCAGTCATTTGATTACGGGCAAAAAAGCCTTGATACTGCCTACGCTTGGCCGTTCAGAAAAAGACATCAAAAATGGCACCCAACGTTTTCTTACCGTAGAAAATAGCATGGGAAAAGTACACCGCACCAAAGGCGTATTGTCTCCAAAATCTAACCATCTAAAAAGTGAGCCAGAAATTATAGGTGAAATTGCTAATGCGTTTTTCAAAGGAAATCATCCAGTAGACTGGAAAAATCTAGGCTCCGATTACAACGCTATTCGAGAAAAAATAGCAGCAACCATTACCGGATTTGAAGCAGTTACAGAAAAATCAAAAGGAAGCGGTTTTTACCTGCCAAATAATGTAAGAGAGCTAGATTTTAGCAAGCTCCCAAATGGCAAGGCTCAATTTAGTACGTGTGCTGTGGCGGACCATAAAATGAAACCAAACGAGCTATTACTAATGACCATACGCTCCCATGACCAGTTCAACACCACTATTTACGGACTCGATGATAGGTACCGTGGTATCCATAACGAGCGTAGGATTATTTTTATGAATCAGACCGATATGACAGCTCAGCAGTTCAAAAAACTTGAAATAGTAGATTTGGTAAGTACTTATGATGGTATGGAGAGAAGGGCAGAACAGTTTTTGCTTGTTCCGTACAACATTCCGAAAGGGAACGTTGCCGCCTATTTTCCAGAAACCAATATGATTATACCCTACAACCATTTTGCAGATTATAGTAATACGCCTATTAGTAAGTCGGTAATTGTGAGCGTGGAGAAAAGATAGTGGGTCGATTATTGCTGGCATTGCTACCCTGCACAGTTAGGAGTAAAAAGTAGTAGCACGTTTTTACAAGCAGCAAACGGAAGGCTGAAGTGATGGCCGAACACTATTGCGATGCGATAGGGTATCGAAATAAAGAACAAAATTTAAACGGCTGCCTTGTAAGAGTGATAAAAGAAGAGATTGATCAAGAAATTACAGCCAACTCAATACCCATATTTGCTTGGGTTGAACTTGAAAAGGTGTAGCTTTAAGTATAATAAATTTTAAGACAACTAAAAGAGTGTACTGTATTGTAGACATTGAGACCACAGGAAACGGAATTAAGGGCAACCGTATTACCGAAATTTCCATTTTGAAATATGATGGTCATGAACTCGTAGACGAGTTTACCAGCTTGGTGAATCCAGAATGTGAGATTCCTTATTTTATTACCGGACTTACCGGTATCGATAATGATTTGGTTCGAAATGCTCCTAAGCTAGATGAAATTGCATCTAAAATCCTTGACATAACAAACGACACTATTTTCGTTGCGCACAGCGTGAATTTTGATTACAACGTCATCAAAAATGAACTAAAAGGCATCGGCATGAAATTTTCCCGTAAGAAACTTTGTACGGTTCGCCTTTCACGTAAATTACGCCCAGGATACAACTCATATAGTCTAGGGAAGTTATGCTCTGCTATGGGTATTCCGCTTAGCGACAGACACCGAGCACGAGGGGATGCCCACGCGACAATGCTCCTATTTCACAAACTTTTAAGAACACAAGGAGCGGAAGACGTATTTAAATCTTTTTTAAACGCTAGATCACAAGAAGCTACCTTACCACCTGAACTACCCAAAGAAGAGTTCGAAAAACTACCTTCAACACCAGGGATATATTATTTTAAGGATGCTAAAGGAGGCATCATTTATGTGGGTAAAGCCATTAATATTAAAAAAAGGGTGCTGAGTCATTTCTATGATAAATCCAACAAAGAATTGGTTCTATGCAAAGAAACCCATTTTCTGGACTTCGAAGAAACTGGGAATGAATTGGTGGCCCTCTTAAATGAATCAGGAGAGATAAAAAAACATTTTCCCAAACACAATCGCGCCCAAAAGAGAACCGTACAGCACTATGCCATTTTTAGCTATGAAGACAGGAACGGAATCATCCATTTAGCACATAACAAGCTAAAACTAGCTCCCAACCCACTTCATATCTATTATACCCTTACGGAGTGCCGAGCACATATGGAAAAAATTTGTGAGGATTTCCAACTTTGTCCAAAGTATTGTCATCTACAGGAAAACGTGCCACACTGTTCCCATTTTAGACTAAATAAATGTGTTGGCATCTGCCATGATATTGTGCATTTACAAGAATATAACAGCAAGGTTCAATTGGCCATAAACGCATTAAAAGAGAAAAAAAACAATTATATCATTAAAGGCAAAGGAAGAACTACGGAAGAGGAAACAATTGTATTGATTAAAAATAACCTGTACGCAGGCTATGGTTTTGTGCCCATGGAAGCACAAATTGCAACGTATGAGCAATTAGAGCCATTTTTAAAACTACAAAAAAACACCTTGGAAAGTCAACGCATCGTAGCATCCTACATTTTGAAACATCCTAAAGGAGTGATAGAAATCGAAAAAGAAGTTTGGCGTTCGGATAATACTTAATCATTAAGATTACGGTACATACGCATAACGAAGATGACCCATACCACAAAAATAACAACTACAAAAATCGAATATATTAACACAAAATCCACTATCTTTTTCCCTTAAAATAATTCATAAACCCGAGAATGGTAGGTGCCCAAAACGCTATAAAAATAGCATCAAGCTTTTTACCGCTAAGAAAAAGCACTTCAGAAACAACTATAATGGACAAAACAACCAAGAGTAATATACAGTTCATTACCCCGATTCGTTGAATAAAATTTTTAATCATCGCCTTAGTACAAATCTTACTTAAAGTTAGTAATTAATTTAACATAAAAGTTATTTTTATTAGGTTTTCTTTAACAATTACTAATTCCAAATGGAAGTAGGATTGAATCAAAGAAATTCATAAAAAATAGCCTCGAGCACAAATTGATAAGGAAATATAAAAAACATTTAGCCTATCTAACATCAATTTATTACGCTGCAAAGGTATATCAATAATCACAATAAACCTTCTTATAAAAACCTTATACCTGCAACAACAACTACTCCTTTTTTCTTTCGCTATAAATAAAACTTAGTAAAACAGCAACCAAAATAACACAAACCAGGGCAAAAATACCTATCATTATAATGCCATTACTCCAATTAACCAAAGGATAAAATAGCTGCATACTACAGAAATTAGATTACGTATTCAAACTAAACATACCATAAAGAGCTCAAAACCGACCAAAATCGTTAGCGGTAATATACGAGCGACAGAAAGAAGCACAACCGAAGAAGATCCCACTACCCTTCCCAAATACACCATAAAACCTCCAATAATTACAACTATAATTCGGATGGTCTTATCTAAAATTCCCTGTTTATTTTCGTCCCTATGTTTTTCTCGCGCTACCAACCGATTGCAATACCATCTATTTTATGGATAAAACAGCAACCATATTATAGAAACTACGAGTTACCCCGCAAAGTTATGCGGTCATTCGTGAACAAAAAATGATAATTATCAGGCTTATAAAGTAGAAGGACATACATAATTTGTCATAGCAACACCCTCTTCTTTGATTGCCCCAAAACCTCCAGCTACATCGATAAGGTTATGGATGCCTCTACTTTTTAAAATAGATGCTGCAATTACGGAACGATACCCTCCTGCACAATGCACAAAAAACTCGTTTTCCTTAGGGAAATTAGAAAGGTAATTATTCAGATTGCTCAAGGGTGTATGCGTAGCATCAAGAACATGCTCTGATGCATATTCACCCTCTTTACGAACGTCAAAAATAGGGGTCTGCTCGACTGCTACTTTTTCTTTAAAATCCGCTGCGGATACCGAAGTGATACTATCCGTTTCCTTTCCTGCTGTTTCCCATGCGTCTATACCACCCTTTAAATAGCCTACCGTTCCATCAAATCCTACTCTAGATAATCTAGTGATAGCCTCCTCTTCCTTGCCCGCTGGTATCACCAAGAGTAAAGGTTGTTTGGTATCTGCAACCAAAGCCCCAACCCAGGGCGCAAAATCCCCATTAAGGCCTATAAAAATAGAACGTGGAATATGCTTGGTCACAAATTCATTTTGGTGCCTTACATCCAAAATAAAAGCTTCTATAGTGTTGGCTGCCAACTCAAATTCCTCTGGGGACATTGCCGTTGTTCCCCTATCCAATACAGTAGCAATATCTTCGTAACCTTCCTTGTTCATTTTTACATTCAAAGGAAAGTACTTTGGAGGAGGTAATAGTCCGTCTGTAACCTCTTCCACAAACTCTTGCTTTGTCATATCGGCGCGTAGCGCATAATTCATTTTCTTTTGGTTGCCCAAGGTGTCTACCGTTTCCTTCATCATGTTCTTACCACAGGCAGAACCTGCGCCATGAGCTGGGTATACGATAACATCGTCGCCCAAAGGCATAATTTTGTTTCGTAAACTATCAAATAGGGTTTCCGCAAGTTGTTCCTGTGTAATGTGGGCTGCTTTTTGTGCAAGGTCCGGCCTTCCTACATCACCCAAAAATAATGTGTCCCCTGAAAAAATAGCATAATCTTTACCGTCGCCATCTCTTAAGAGGTAGGTGGTACTCTCCATGGTATGGCCTGGTGTATGTAGTGCCTTAATCGTAAGCACTCCCAATTTAAATTCTTGACCGTCGGTCGCGATAATCGCATCAAAAGACGGGTTCGCAGTAGGGCCGAATACGATAGGTGCGCCAGATTTTTCAGATAAGGTAACATGGCCGCTCACAAAATCGGCATGGAAGTGGGTCTCAAAAATATATTTTATTTTTGCATTGTCCGCCACTGCACGGTCCATATACGGCGTTACTTCGCGCAAAGGGTCTATAATAGCGACTTCTCCATTACTCTCGATATAGTAGGCACCTTGTGCCAAACATCCTGTATATATCTGTTCTACTTTCATAAGTTGAATTTGATTAATTAAAATACACTGTTTTACACTTTTGAACCCCTTATCGTTTTCTTTTTACAACGATTTTCATGGGCAACACGTGAGCTTACCTCAGACGCAGCCTTGGGGTCATCATAGAAAGCAACAGCCTCTTTTGTTTTTACAAATAAATACTCTCTGCGTAATTCATTGATGATACCACTACTAAATATAATATCCCTAGTGGGTCCAATCGCTCCAGCGATATAAAACTGTACCCCCATATTATGAATAACCTGTATCGTCTTCGTTAACATAGCTGCCGCTGTGGAATCGATATAGTTTATGGCCTCTGCATTTAAAACAACACCTTTCAGTGCTACCCCCTTTTTATGCACTTCCTTCAATAATTCGTTCTTAAAAAAAGTTGAATTCCCAAAATACAATTGGGCATCAAAGCGCACAATAAGCAAATCTTCCCTATAAGTTATTTCATCGCCAAAACGCTCTATATTTTTATAATAGTCGGTATCCCTTACATTACCTAACACGGCAAAATGAGGTTTTGAGGTCCTATAAACCATCAGCAATAAGGAACTTAACATACCTATAAAAACCCCTTCTTTAATCCCTAAAAATAGGGTAGCCAAAAAGGTAATCAGCAAAACTACAAACTCATCGCGCCTATTATCCCAGAGGTTTTTGGCATAGCTGACATCAATTAAGCTGAAGACAGAAACCATGATGATACTGGCCAATACAGCATTGGGTAAAAACTGAAAAATAGGCGTTAAAAACAATAAAGTCAGCACCACTAAAATTACGCTATAGAGGCTAGCCAAATTGGTTTTCGCACCCGATTGATGATTAATGGCCGACCTAGAAAAACTAGCAGAGACGGGATAGGCCTGAAAAAAAGACCCTACGATATTAGAAGACCCCAAGGCTAATAATTCCTGATTTGGTTCTATAGTCTCCTCGCCACTTTGAACTTCCAATGCTTTACCTATAGAGATTGCTTCCAAATATCCAACCAAAGCCAAGGCTAAGGCTATAGGCCACAGCTTTTCCAAACTGTCCCATTGGAGATTGGGCATCACAAAATTTGGCAACCCACTAGGAACGGCACCTACCAATACCACTCCGTAATCACCAAGCTTAAGCGCATAGGCGGCCACCATAGCCAATATTACAACAATCAAAATCCCTGGAATACGACGGTTCCATTTTTTAAATAGCAAAATTAATAAAATGCCTGCGGCACCTATACCTAAGGAATACGGGTTTATTTCAAATAGATAGCTATGCGCATCCATTAAAAGCATGTGAAACTTACTGCTATTGCTAGAGGAACCTGTTCCTAAAAGATGTTTTAGCTGGCTTAACATGATTATGATAGCAGCTCCGGATGTGAATCCGCTTATAACAGGTTTGGAAAGGAAATTTACCAGAAAACCCATGCGTAATAAACCTAAAACCAACTGTATGGCACCAACAATAAAAGCCAAGACTGCCACCATGGCGATGTATTGCTCTGGACCAGCTATGGAAAGTGTACCCAAACCAGCTGCCACGAGTAGCGAATCCATAGCAACAGGGCCTACTCCTATTTTTCTAGAGGTACCTAAAAACACATAAGTGAGAACCGGCAAAAAGGCGGCGTACAGACCGTAAACTGGAGGAAGGCCCGCAATCATGGCATAAGCCATGGCCTGAGGCACCAAAACAATGCCCATAGTAAGCCCCGCTATCAGGTCTTTTGTAAAGTAGCTCTTTTTATACGTGGTGACCCACTGTAAAAATGGAAAAAATCGGTTCACAATACAAAGTTACATAATAATGACCGTTCCCCTGCTTGTGGTTTTGGAAAGGTGCTTATGCAAACTAATTTCAGTTAATCATTAAGCTTCCCTAAAAACACATTTACTTTGGGGTATATTGGATTTCCTGAAGCTCTTCGCAATACAACAACCTGACCTGCATGCCAAACAGCATCTTCTATTGGTCCGTTTATCTGGTTCCAAAACGGAAATTCCGAGCGACCGTTTTTCCGAATAAAAACAATGGAATGTTTTGATATATCATCGGAAGTCAAAAACAGCGCACTGGCCAACCTAAAATTTTCCAAGGTGGCAAAACGCATTTCCAAGGGATTCATTTTTGGCTGTTCCTTGGTAAAATCTGTAGGTTCTAGTTTGGCGGAATTCAAAATAGTTCTGGATAGACCGTAGATGTGATCTAGCGTCTGCTCCAAAGTTCTAGCGTCCGCACTTGGTTTATAGCGTAAATCAGCTTCTGTTAAACCTTCCGTGGCCCAGTAATAGCGAAAACCCAAACCATCTACCATTCTGGAAATCATTGCTCCTGGTGTGTAGTCGAGTGGTGCAGTTGGAATCTCGGCATAGTAAGAACTATCCTTGTTCATTTCTTGAGCAAAACTGATTAGCGAGAATAGCATGACTAAAACAAATACGGTACTTTTCATAAATCACTTATTTAATTCTGCAGCGGTTTTAAAAAAACAGTGTATTCTTTCGAATCACCCTCCAATGTAGTAAATCCTTCATGTAGGTTTTCTTGCGCCACAGCATACGGATAAAAAGTTATAGGCTCTATACAGACCATATTGGATACTTCTGTCCACAGCATAAAACTAGTAAAACCTGTTGTAGTAATTTCCAAAGCCTGTCTATCTTCGAGGACCATTTTTTCGCAATTTGGTACATGGAGCGCCTTACTACCAACAGCCAACACCTCAGCGATAGTAATAGATTTATCCTCGGTTTTTATAGTAGCCATGGCCGTCTGCAAATTAAAAGCCGGATGATAGCCCAGCATATAAGGCATACCCCTTTTTCCTGTTATTCCAAAGCGTATCTCTAAGCCATTATCCCTAAGTTGAAACGTTTTGGTAAATTCGAAATCATACGGCCATGACAGGGTTTCCTCCGAAGATTTTTTGGAAAATTTTGAGTTATGTACCGTTGAATTCGCTTTATACCGTTTCGTAAAAACCGCCTTGGTCTCCGTTTGCTTTGTAATCTGATACTGCATTTCGCGTAACGATCCGTGCTGGTCCTGTATCGCTTCTCCCTTTGGTGTAAGCACCCTAAAGTTTGCTTTATCGGTAGGGCCTATAATAGGAAACATTTCCGTATCCGAGCTACGCCATCCTGGACTTCCTTTTTGATGGATAAACTCATACTCCGATACCGTATAGCCAACCAATTCTCCTGCATCGATTCTTACGGTCTGGTTTCCTAGGCTAAGCACACTACTTTTCTCCATAAATTTTAAATCATTTGAGCACTATTAAATAGATATAACTATTCACTACTAGCCAGAAATCGTCTTATTTTCTCCTAACCTTAAAAAGAAAGAGGACGAAAATTGGCTGCCTTTGGCACTAGATAAATAGTTACAAATAGATTGGAAATTACTTTCTGGAATTTAAGAAAAACGCTTATAATCCACCTATTTCAGTATCCATCCATAGCAACCTATTTTCTATCCAATCGATCAAATACCCTAACTCTTGCTCAGAGGTATTTCCAACAAAATTATTGGGCCAAATGTACGTTCCTAAAACTGGCCATCTTATAAAGTTATTTTTTGTAGCCGCGGAAACACTCAACAAAGCTGTATAGGAATCAATTTTTGACAAAATAGCTCCATTTGACAAGCTACTGCCGCGCAGTGCGTTCCATCTGGATTGCAACTTGGCCACATAGGTCGGATCTTGCAAAAGACGTTCCCACCAAAAAGGCACCAGTAAAAAATCCTGCGGACAACGCTGATTAAATTGGTAAGCCCATACATTGGTGCTTCCGCCATCACAATAATCGGCATTCCCAAAGGCAAGATTAAAATCCCAAATGGGTCCCATTTTTAGCTTTTCATTTTTGTCCTTATGCATATACGTGCTTATACGATAACCGTCTACGTTATTGGAAAGCTCGTTAAGAATAAAGAAATCGATAAAACTATCCACATCTATAAAGGCCTCGTAACCGGTTTCTATGTTGATAAAGGCGTCAGAAGCTAAAGCCGACTCAAACTGTCCTACGTACTCGGAGATATACGTTTTCTGTTCCATGGTAATATCCTCTGCATCCGGTTCCTCGTACAGGAAATTGATTTCTTGCCCTAAATTAGCATTAGGCGGGGCAACAATCGATACAAAAGAATTTTGATCATTATAGCCCTCTCCTAAGTTGGTGCCAGCAGTCTTGTCTATTTTTAAAATATAACCACCCGTAACATCTTCTCCTGAGTTTTCGTCTTCTTTCAGTTTATTAATATCGATGCGACCAGAATCCCTTTTTAGCTTTTCCATGAATACATACACTCCTTGATACGATTCATTTATGGTAACCTCTACAAATTTTGTCCTACTCGCATATTGGTTCATATCTCTGGATAAATCATAAATCAACATATTCCGCATTAGGGATTTATCGCTGTACGGCGCGTATAAAATCCAATCTTCCTCTTCTGGAAATTCAAGTACGGAGACATCCAAATCCTCATTAGCGGCATCCCTAGTTTCAAACCCAAACGATTTTTTTGGAAACATTTGAGAGGAAGCTCCTCTAATCTCAATACCCATTCTTCCCTCATAAGACACCGCATCCCCTTCTATAATTGTAAACGTAGCATCTATCTTTGGCTCATCTACAATTTGGTTTCCATTAGTAGAAATAGCGACCAAGGGTAACCTGTCTTCGGGTGAAATTACCGTTTCCTCTTCCTCTTGCTGTTCCTCTTGTTGAATGGATGGTGTATCGTTCGAACTACAGTTGAAAAGAAATAGCGATAACACCAGTAGCACCAAGTTATTTGGTGAGAAAAAATAGTAGGAAGATTGGATTTTCATCGATTTAATTTTTCACTAAGATACCAAAAGTAATACATACCGTGTCTTGACCAGCCTTATACAAAGAGCTGCAAGAAACCATGACTATAAAAGGCTAAAGCCGATGTTTTAATATCAACAAGCATTTAACTCAAGAACACTTTTTGCCTTTCACTTTAGGCACATCGGTTTATACAGACTATAAACTTGAATTTACTGGTTTATCAACCTATAAATAAACAATGCGGTTCTTTTTGTAAGTGCCTCTATAGTATTTAGGTTAACCGTTTCCTCTGGGGTATGCGCTCCCGTCCCCATGGTTCCTAGGCCATCTAAACAAGCCACATAATCCGCTACAAAAGAAGTGTCCGCTGCTCCTCGTTTACCGGGGTCATAGGCCAATACGGCTCCTTGTCCTAAATCGGCACTTACTACATTCAGTTGTTTCAATAATTCCAAATTGGACGCTTTTGGCCCCATAGCGGGATAACTATCGGTAAACGTCACAGTTGCTGAAGTTCTGGGTAGATTATCGGCTACTATTTCGCGCATCTTTTCCCTGGTACGCTCCTTTTGCTCCTCGGATATAAAACGAAGTCCACCACGAACTTCCGATTTTTGGGCCACTACATTTGACTTGCCAAATACGGTTCCCTTGCTCGTAGCATCATCGTATTCCACAAACGTACCGCCCATTAAAGTGCCTGGATTGAAGGTCAACAGATCTTCTCCTTTGACATCGGTATAAAAACGATGAAGTATACGGGACATTTCAAAAATAGCACCAGCTCCTGTATTTTCGCTGAAAATACCAGCGGAATGAGCACGTTTTCCTGTTACCTCCACTTTCCAGCCAGAAGCGCCTCTACGAGCTACAGTGGCATAATTAAAGCCTGTAGAAGTCTCAAATCCCAATGCTATATCGCTTCGTTTTGCCGCATCTACCAGGTCCTTTCTACTCGCGGTCAAAGGCTTTCCGGTACTTTCCTCGTCGCCCGTAAAAGCGACGATAATTTGAGCATCATTTAATAAACCTTGCTCTTGAAGTGCCTTTAATGCATATAGAATAATGACATTCCCACCCTTCATGTCATTTCCACCAGGTGCGTGAGCAGTACTATCATTGATTTTAGTAAACGTCTGAAACGGACTGTCTTCCTCGAACACCGTATCCAAGTGACCGATCAACAGTAGCTTCTTTCCCTTTTTTCCATTGGTTTCTGCAAACAAGTGGCCCGCCCTGTTCATCTCTTCTGGCATCGGAATCCAAGTAGTCTCCATGCCTATGTTTTCAAAGGCAGTTCCAAAAACGTCCCCTACTTTTTTTACTCCGGCTACGTTTAAGGAACCACTGTTAATATTGACTACCTGTTCTAGAAAACCAATGGCATCCGCATTATTAGCTTCTATACTTTTAATAATTTTCTTTTCGGTACTCGATAGATTTTGTGCAGATAATGATACTGCAAACAAAACGCTTGAACATATCAAAGCTATTCCTGATTTCAACATAGGATATATTTTGTCTATTTATTTTACTAGTTAATCTAAGAATCCCTGCTCACGCATCCATTCGTCATTAAACATCTTTCCAACATACCTACTACCGTGGTCGTGGAACAAAACCACGACCACATCATCCTTTGTAAAATGTTCTTTTAATTGTAACAATCCTTTTATAGCAGCACCGGCAGAATTACCCAAAAACATAGCTTCCTCCTTCGCTAAACGTTGGGTGTATACCGCAGCATCTTTGTCCGTTACCTTGGTAAAACCGTCAATGACCCCAAAATTCACATTTAGTGGTAAAATATCCTCACCTATTCCTTCAGTTATATAGGGATAAATTTCCTTTTCGTCAAAAATTCCCGTTTCATGGTATTTTTTAAAGACAGAACCATATGTATCCACACCCCATATTTTAACATTGGGATTCTTCATTTTCAAATACGAACCTACTCCAGATATGGTTCCTCCAGTTCCAACACCAACGACAAAGTGCGTTACCTTCCCATCCGTTTGTTTCCAAATCTCTGGTCCGGTGCTCAAAAAGTGGGCTTTACAATTTGAGGGATTATCATATTGGTTTACATACCAAGAATTAGGTATTTCGGTAGCTAGTCTTTTAGCCGTGCTGTAATAGCTTCTGGGATCTTCAGGAGCAACATCCGTTGGACAAACGTGCACTTCGCTTCCAACCGCCCTAAGAATATCCATTTTTTCCTTCGATTGCTTATCGCTTATCACACAAATCATTTTATAGCCTTTAATGGTCGCTGCCAAAGTCAATCCCATGCCTGTGTTACCAGAAGTACCTTCGATAATGGTGCCGCCTGGTTTTAAAACTCCTGCTTCTTCAGCATCATGAATCATTTGGAGCGCCATACGATCTTTAACGGAGTTTCCTGGATTAAAGGTCTCATACTTTGCCAGAACCAAGCACGGCAGTTCTGCCGTTAGTTTATTCATTTTTACCATAGGCGTATTCCCTATGGTTCCCAAAATATTTTCTACGTATTCCATTTATTTTTACATGTTACTAATGAGGATTGACACTACACCAATCTAAAAAAAAGCTACTTCCAAGCTTCCATATGAGTTTCCCGATTCCCTTATACTTACACTAATAGCCAATCACTACTCAAAACGGATAGCTTTGATAGGCGTAATTTTTGTGATGATATACGATGGCACAAGCAGCATTAAAAGGCATAAGACCATAACGCCAACATTCAAGGAGACTACCGTCATTATATCCATATGTACCGGAATGTGTTCTATATAATATTCCTTGGGATTGGGAAACTTAAAAGGTTTAAAAACCGCTTGGATATAAATAATCCCTAAACCAATCACATTACCCCAAAACAAACCAATACCAATGAGATAGGCTGCATTATACAAAAAGACTTTTCGTATACTCCAGTTATTGGCACCCAATGCCTTTAGTATTCCAATCATGGGTGTTCGTTCCAAAATCAGCACCAATAGGGCCGTAATCATATTAAAACCGCATACGACAATCAATATCCCAATAATCAATATAATATTAAAATCGAACAGCCCTATCCATTCAAAAATATTTCGGTATTTATCCTTGAGTGTTTTGGTGTCCAAGTCGGACAAGGTCTTTCCGTAAATCTCCGCACTTTTTTCATCAATGGCATCAAAACTTTCCAAGAATAACTCAAAGTTCCCTACCTCATCTTCGGCCCATTTGTTCATGCGTTGAATGTGGCGTATGTCTATAAATATGAAGAGCTCGTCTATTTCTTCAAAACCACTATCATAAATACCCGTAATGGTAAACTTTCGTTGATTAGGCCAGGCGTTAGTGTCCTCATTTTTTAGAAAAAAGGTAAAAAAGGAATCACCCACCTTCATATTCAATCTACTGGCCATGAGTTTAGACATTACTATGTCTCCGTTTAATGCCTCATTATAATTCGGCAATTCACCTGCTGCCAGATACTCTTCCAGGCCTTCCCAATTATAATCGTCCCCTACCCCCTTAGCAATAATACCCTCAAATGTTTCTGATGTACGTATAATCCCTGCTTTTGTTGCTACCGCCTGCACATGCACAACGCCATCCACGCTTGTAAAATTGGGGTAAAAATCTTGATTTTTAGATACCGGAACTACCGAAACCTCCGAGTTATTATTATCGTAATTATAAATCTGAACATGCCCATTAAAAGCAGTTACCTTTTCCCGAATCTTGTATTTAAGACCTACTCCTGTGGCAATGGCAATCAACATCATAATCAATCCCAAAGCAATGGCTGCAATAGCAATTTTTATTATTGGTGCGGAAATGCTAATTTTATGCTCCTTACCCGTAATAAGCCGTTTGGCAATAAAATACTCTAGGTTCAAATGATGTTATTTATATCCAATCTCAAAAATACAGTTTTATTATCGTTTTTGATATGCGCCGGGTGTGGAAACCCGGCCAAATCTATGAAAGACAAAACGGCTAACAACAGCAAAATAGTAGCACCTATAAATATTGAAGCAATCATCGTAGCCGCAAACCGAACAGCAGCGTACGTACCGCTACTGAAGAACAAAAAAATAGCAGTAGTCGCCAACCAAACCAGTATTATCTTTAACAAGGAAATCAATACGCACTTGGTAGATTCTCTGTTGGCATTACAGATAGCTATAAAAAAAGTATTTGCACCAGAACATGGGTTTAGAGGTCAAGCAGATGCCGGTGAAAAGGTAAGCGACGGTACGGACCCCAGAACAGGACTTCCGCTAATCTCCCTATACGGCAAGAACAGAAAACCCTCGCAAGCACAATTAGAAGACATAGATTTAGTTCTTTTTGATATTCAGGATGTCGGCGTACGTTTCTATACCTACATCGCTACTTTGCAACTGGTAATGGAAGCCTGTGCCGAAAAAGGTATTC
>JBLIEO010000027.1:0-24375 GCA_047633095.1 Maribacter sp. | reverse complement strand
ATCACTAAGCCGGAAGAAATCTTAACTATTATTCCTAGGAAACCCTTTTGATTTCGCTTGTGGTAAAACAATGGTTCTGGTTGTACTGAACAGTTCAGTCCTTTGGTTTATCTTGGATATTGGCGCGCCGAATATCTTAAGTAAGCGTTAAGGGAAAAACTTGGCATAATCCAATTCGATACTATTACCCTATAGCACACCAATTAAATCATACAGCAGTATTCGTTGATTAAAGTACTTAGCTAATTCTTATATTCGTTATTTTCCAATACTACAAAATTTTCAGTTGTTTCTCGATTGATTTTTTAATCGTATCGAGTGACACATAATTCATCATGCTTCAGTTTAGAAAAACCAAATAACTTTTTATAATTCACTCAAAAGAAATAATCTTAACTGACTTTTTTCTAAATAACCTTAGCCGTTACCTTTGCATCGTTTTTTGCGCTAGTAAAAGAACTCCCTGATACCGCAACCCAGCTCATACCTTTTTGGTACTTTTCTACCTTATCGTCCTTCATGGGGTTCATTACCATTAAGTAAATCCACTCGTTATCCAAAAGTGTACGCAAATTTTCGTTGCGTGACAAGATGCCTTCTATTCGGGCCTTTGGTGCTTGTATAAGCACCGACAGTCGCAAAGGCTTGTGATACATTTCCGTATCTGAAGAACGTAGCGATTGTACCGGAAGTCCCATTTTTAGGTCTCCGCCATTACCTTGTACCACTCCAAAACGACCTGTAATATTCTGCGTTATTTTAGAGCCTCCACCAAACGTGTCGTTAGCTACCATAGAGAAATAGTAATGGTTATTTATCCATTGCGTAACCACCATAGGACCTTGCATAATACCTTCTAAGGCAGCACCAGTTTCGTCCAATTTCCAATTATAGGAATGTAAGAAGCATCGGCCATCTAAATTATCGTTCTTGGTAAGCGCTCTGGGACCTACTATAAACCCAGCATTTTTTGCCAAGCCCCATTCCGGTCTCGTTTCACTCCATTGGTTAGCCTTGCGCTCGGCCATGCTTACACTATTTTGCTTAACTCCAAGTCTATCTTGAGTTGCCGTCTGTTGCGCAAGTACTAAGTTGGATTTAACCACGGACAATTGTTTCTGCTGCGAACCGGGCACGTGTGCATCAAAAAGTACAATCTCGTCAGTAGTGGTATTATGCTCCGCTCCAATGAATACGGTATTATCCGGAATATGTACCTTATACTTTTGTGCTAATACACTTCTCACCTCGGTTTCATTGGCTAAGCTAGCAAGCATACGTGCATTGTGCCTACCCGGACTTGCAGCACATGCGCCACAATCCAAACTAGAAGCAAAGGCATTATTGGCAGAATGGCTTCCATGACCCACAAAAAGTATCAAAGGGGCAAATTCTTGCCAACCAGTGAGGTCAAAAGCAGCTTTAACGATTCCTGCTTTTTCCTCTAAGGGAATATTCAGTGGTATGGTTTCATCCTCTTGAGCACTAAGTAATTCAGGAGTGCATATGTCTTCATAAGACGATGTATTTTTCTTTTTAAACCGATAATACGTACCAGGGGCCAAAGTTCTTATCAATAAATAACAACCATAAAAGAAACCAGACCCCTCTACAAAACCAAAAGCGGAGGGTAGCATGTTTTTCATGCGCTTTAAAAAATAAGCTCCAAACTGCGCTGTTTCGATTTTGCTCTTATAAGTCAACACCTTTTCTTTCTTTCTAGATTGGGGCGCTTCGTATACACGGTAAGCCGAAGTAACAATTGGAGGGCATGATTTTCGATTGAGTCCGTCTTCTAGGTTACTGTAATCCATTGCTATCCCAAAAAAGCCAGCATATCCAAATGTTTCATAATTCCCTTTTGTTTCCACATGCCTTCGCATAAGCTCTGACCGGGTATCAATACAAAATACCATTTGGGCATCTGGGGGTTTGTTGCCGCTTTGATTATTGGTCTGCGTAGCTTTTTGTTGCGCCAACGATCCCACCAACTGCTGCTGCCAAGTACTTTCCCATGCCTTTAACCAGATATACTGTATGGTAAGCAACTCACTCGAACTATCATCAGTATTGGTTTCTGGAATAATTTTAAGGTTTAATTGGTTTGCTATCCAAAGACGAACCGCAATATAATCCTCCATGGTAATAGGATAGGCCTGCTGCCAAAGGGAGTTGGATTCCGAACGATAGTTGATATAACCGGTCCAACCAGGTAATGATGCCAAGTGATATGTGAAAATGTCTACATAATCGGCTTCCCTCTGCCCTTTTAAAACCTGCTGTATGGCCTCGCCACTACTCTTTGGTATATCTTTTACCGAATGTATTCCAAGTTCTTGGTCGTATGCAGCTAGTTGACGCCATGCTTTATAAAAACCAGCTTCCTTACCTGGCATTTCCCATTCTGCTAAACCCTCGTCCATAAAGACAGAGAGCCACTTTGCCATAATACCATCTAGGATATGATTTTTATTCTTCCCTATAATTTCTTTATGGGATTCCATTTGCCGTAAATAGAATTCCGGTACTTCTGTATAACCGCTTTCTCTCAAAAGCTCCTTTACTACCACGTCCCAAATTTCTCCTTGCTCCAAAGCTTGCCTAAAAAGGGCTGTTTCGGGAAACAAATTAGTAGTTAAAAGTGAGCCAGCCCTCTCTACCGCTGTTTTAAAATCTGTTTGCTCATAGCCCGATAAGGGATTTGAGGTTACAAATGAGTACAAAGGCCAGGTTTTTCCAATTATATTGGATGCTTCGTGGATACTTTTCAAGATGTCTTGTGGCATCATTACGATTTAGATTTATAAAATAAAATCGATTTTTTATAGGGCTGTGATATATTCATGAGTTTGACGTAAATCCAAGGAATATTGCGGTACACTTCCAATTTCATAATAAAAAAACCAATAAGGAAAATCACACCAAAAATAATTTGGACTGCGGAAAGCGGAAGAGGCACAGCTACCATAGGCAAATCAGCCATTAATACTGTTACACCATTATACATGAGCGCGTAGCAACCAATACCTGCAATAAACAAAACAGGTGGCAAAAAGATTTTCTGTACCATTGACAAACTTCGTTCCTTCACTATATTATATGTCATCTGCCCTACTGTAATCGCTACGATTAAGGTTAGGAAAATACTACTATCCAACGTAGTTCCTTTTCCGCTAAGTTGCGCAAATAAAACAGCTCCAAACATACCAAAAACCAATACTACTGCCGTTTGTAGCGGAGTTATTCTAAAATGTAATACCTTTTTGGGCCTAGAATGAGCTATTTCCTCTCCAGAAGCTAAAAATAGATAGGCCTTGTAAAACCCATGCAGAATAAGATGTGCCACTGCGGCATTAAAAAATCCAAGACCGCACTGCATAATCATAAAGCCCATTTGTGCAATAGTAGAACAAGCCAATTTTTGCTTTATATGTACTTGTAACAACTTGGTAAACTGCGCTATTATAGCTGTTAAACCACCTATAACAAACAATAAATCCAAGGTGTTAGTAGCGAACAATACTGTAGAGAAGAGTGTCAATAAAATTCCTGCGCCGTTAACAAAACCAGCATGCATAAGCGCAGAAGCAGGAGTGGGTGCCGTCATAGCAGAAAGTAACCAACGATGAAAAGGATATATGGCAGACTGCACGATGGCCGCAATAATGATACAAACTGCGGCTATGGAGAGAATATAAATTGGTAGCTCGTCAATAGAAGAAACAATTCCACTTACCGTATACATATCACTTTGAAAGGCTAACAATAGAACTCCAACCGTCAAAAAAAATGTACCTGTCAAGAAATATTTGAGCGTGAATTTTGATGCCTCTCTCGCTTCGCCCCATTGCGCGTCAACGCCAATTAATCTGGACATGATAATTGCCATCAGCAACCAACTAAACAACAATAGCGCTACTTGCTCCGAAACTACAAAAAGCATTACGGCCAAAGTAAAAATCAGACAAAGCACCATAAATTTTGTATGATATCTAAATCCTTTCAGATAATTACTCGCATAAGTACTTACCAAAGCGCCAAAAAAAGTGACCGTGGTCCAAATTAAAATAGTGAAACCATTAACCCGAAAGATATTTTCATACCTCCAATCTGGAATAGTAGGAAAAAAAAAGAATAAGCAAGCTATATTAGCCGCGAACAGGAACCAAAGAAGCGTCGTTATAATGCTTGATACTATTCTAGGGGTGCTACTGGCTGATGTAGTAGACTGATTTTGATTTTTGATGCCTCGAAACGAATTTTCCACGTTAGTTATATAATTTGGTTGGTTATAGAGATTGGTCGAAATAGAAGAATGTTTACCAATGGTAAAAAAAAGATGTGCACAGCAGATAAACTCAAGACTTAGGTATTGCTACGAGGTTAATATCTATTCTGCTGTCAATCTTGAGCTCCATACCATTCATATGGGCTTCAACAACTAGGTCCTCTACGCGCTTTTTCGCCTCCTTCAACCTTGAAATACGTTCGATAGCACTGCTAACAGAATCGTTTTCAGCCTGTCGAAGGTTAAGTGCCTTTACTGTATGAAACTTTATCTTATTGTTGAGCAGGGACAAGAGTCCATCCGCCGTTTCAGGAGTACTAAAATGACCTTCTAATAATTTGATATTTTCGTTCATTTATAAAATAACCTTAGAGTATATTATTTTAAACTAAACAAAGGTTTTGAACCACGTCTAATCAATAGTGTTTAAACTAATTTCGTTTAATTTAAACCACGTCTAATCAATAGTATTTAAACTAATTTCGTATTAGACGATTGTTAAATTCGAGTACTAAGGTCAGGAATTACACGTATTGATTTTTATTTATATTAGTTATGTTTTGTATAAATAAAATTTATATTAATCCTAGCGATTGATAGAAGTAAACCCAGTGACACTTTTTAAAGTCTACGGACAGTTCCTAAAAATAGCTGTTTCTATTGTGGTACATCTCAGCTACATTGACCCTTTATTGATTTGAAGCACCACTAAAACTAAGTTATTATTCGTAACAGAAAGATAAACCTGAATCAAATCATGCATTAACTTAGTACTGCACTTAGGAGGATGACTAGGGCTGTATTATTAGCATACATACTTCTTTTTTTAAACCAAGCAGACTCTTCATAAAATAGAAACGGATAACTACCTCTTGCTAAGAATCCTAGAATCAATTAAAACGCGACCATTTCATATAACACAAATTGAATAGCCATAGAAAAGTCATAATACCCAAGGCCCACCAAAAGTTTAATGCAGTTATAAGGGCAATCAACACTATGATGTAGTAAACGAAGAAGCCCAGAAACGATGCCGCAAAACGAAAAGTACCTATAAATTCTGCCTCAAGAACCTTTGGTTTTACCACCAATCTCCAAAATAGAATTACGGGAAGGTTTAGGAACAGGAAAATCATATAAAAAACAGAGGGTTCCTTACTGCCCAAGTTGGTGGTTTCCGCAACAGGGCTTCTTCCGATAACCTCTTGTTTTATCAAACGATTGGTTTTTACGGGATCTAAGAAATCGACCTTTTGAGCTTCAAGGTAATTGGCAATTTCTGTATATTGTAGTTCGGGTGAAATATGCGTAGTAAGCGTTTTTAAGCGGACTGCCACAGCCTCTTTTATTCTAACAACAGAGCCTTGTAAATCTTCTTCATCGTACAATGTCTGCACTGAAATAGGCTTGCCATAACATAGTGTAGCTGAATCCGGGAATTTTTCTGCATGCACATAATTCAATCCAACCGGTACGAGCTGAATATCCAACTCCGGAGATTGTTCCAATGCGCGAAATAATACCCTAGTAAAACCCTTACTTAAAGGCCGCACCCTTCGTTTAAGGTTATGATTGCCTTCAGGAAACATAACTATAGCCTCCCCACTGTTTAAAACATGAGCACAACTATCAAAAACCGCATCGTTCTGAGACAAGGTATTCCTTCCATCACGAATACGATAAATAGGAATCATTCTTACATACTTGAAAAGTGTATTTAAGATACGTATTCCAAAAACATCTGAACGGGCCAAAAAATATGGTTTTCTATTACAAGCTACCCCAACCAACAGCACATCGATTAAAGCGTTCTGGTGATTAGGCAAAAAAAGCACTGGTTTGTTTAAAGGTACATTTTCAAGTCCATGAATCTGTATTTTTCTGTGATAGCATTTCAGTCCAAAGTGAATGCTATTTTTAAGTACCCAATACAACATAGATTTAAGCTAGTTTTTCGGTATTTACCGATTTAGCATTCCAGAAGGTGGCTAACAACAAGCCAGATAGAATATGCCATATTCCCCAAAATGCGGCTAAAAGTGCCATACCACCAAGACCATCAAAAAAAGTAAATATGAGCAGTAATCCCAACCCTGAATTCTGAATCCCCGTTTCTATAGTAATCGACTTGGTGTTCGTGGTATTTAAGCCAAAGACCTTTGCGAGTGAAAAACCGGTAAAAAACGCCAATAGGTTATGAACAAGTACAATCCAAAATACATAAACTACATAGGCTAAAAATACCGCTCTATTGTTAAACAAGGCTAAAAACACCAAAGTAATAAAGAACAACAAAGAAACAACCTTTAACACTTTTGCCATTTTGAGAGCAAGAATAGGTTTCCAATAATTTACCATCATACCCAAAATTAGGGGAACCGCCAACAGTAGGCTTACTAATTTCACCATCTGGAATGGAGAAATGGCCACGTCCTTCAAAATAGCAGCCGTAGGCTCATAAAAAGAACCCCAAAGTTGAAGATTTAAAGGAGTCATCACTACAGCAAGTAATGTGGCGATTGCAGTAAGGCAAACAGAAAGCGCGGTGTTTCCTCCGGCCAAATACGAAATAAAATTAGAGATATTACCTCCTGGACAGGCAGCTACCATGAACATTCCTAACGCTATACTGGGATACGGATCTATAAATATGACAAGTAAAAACGTTAAGGCTGGGAGTACTAAAAATTGACTCAAAACCCCAACTAAAACAGGTTTGGGCTTTGACCATAACTCTTTAAAGTCACCTACCGAAATTTCCAATGCAACACCGAACATAACAAATGCTAGTACAACATTCATAGCCCATAGCGCCTCCCCATTATAGTTTATGTGTATGTTATCTAAAAGAGTATCAGTCAAAAAATATAATTTTAATACGTTAGAATCCCCCGTCTAAACTAATGCGAAACTCGATAAGGTATTCAAGAACATACAAGATACTACTTTCAGCCTTAACTCGATACTTTGCTTTGTTGATAAATTAAGGCCGTCAAACCTTTGAAAGTCGTCAGTGAAAGAAAATTTGAATATCATTAAAAAATTGATTTTTATCTATTTACCATAGCACTAAAAATACCCTTAACTTTATCGAATAAAGTTAATAGTATGGCAAGAACAGAAAGTAAGATGCTAGCCTTGGGGACTGCTGCACCAAATTTTAGTTTACTGGATACATTAAGCGGAAACACCCTTGATTTAAAAATAATGACCGGATCAAATGGCACAGTAATCATGTTCATTTGTAATCATTGTCCGTTTGTAATCCACGTAGATCTGGAAATTTCTAAGATAGCAAAAGAGTATACAAACAAAGGCTTTGGATTTATTGCCATTTCCAGTAACGATGTTGTAAATTATCCTCAGGACAGTCCGGAGCTTATGAAAATAAAAGCAAAGGAGGAGGACTATACGTTCCCATATCTGTATGATGAAACCCAAGAAGTAGCCAAAGCCTACGACGCATCATGTACTCCAGATTTTTATCTTTTCGATAACGGTTTAGAATTAGTTTACCGCGGGCAACTGGACGATTCCAGGCCAGGAAATGGCTTAGAGCTAACAGGGAGAGACCTAAGAAAGGCTATGGATGGAATTTTAGCAGGAAGTCCTCTACTTAATCATCAGAAACCAAGTATTGGCTGTAATATTAAATGGAAAAGAAAGAAAGTCTGAATTCTAAAAAGGTTTTAATCTCGACAAATCCAAACACCAGTTCTAAAACTACACCAATATTTTTGCTGCTTGGATACTTTTATGCGAACTGGAAGGTGGAGAAATGGTATAATTGACTATGAAAGATATTGTTCATTTGACTCCCCTATGCCCAGAAACCTTTGATACCTATATAAAGATAGGGACAAAAGCATACAACCAGCATTATATACATTTGTGGCCAGATGGAGATACTACGCCTTATATACAAACCAGCTTTACCGTAGCAATACTAAAGAAGAGACTTAGGGATATAAATACACAACTTTTCTTAATTCATCGCAACAAAGAATGTGTTGGGATTCTAAAACTAATAACAGATGCTCCGCTTAAAGCCTATTCTGAAAAAGAAGCGATGTATCTAGACAAAATTTATATTACCAAAGAAGCTTCCGGCGAAGGAATTGGAACTAAAACGCTTCAGTTTATATTGTTACGGGCCAAAGCAGCAAAAAAAAGCTTGCTTTGGCTTGCTGCGATGCAAAAAGGTCCCGCCCTTAACTTCTATAAGAAAAACGGATTCACCATTCATAGCACAACAGAAATCAAATTCAAACAAGTGATAAAAGTAGAAAAACCAATGTTTATTATGGTGAAGAAAATAGACTAAGGAATCGCTAGCTCCAACCTTTCCTTTTTATCAAGTTTTGAATATGGGCCAAATGATGATCACCATGCCAAGCATATTTACCCATATTTTCTGCAACACTTACTTTTCTATTATCCACAGGATGCATATAATATCTAATTAACTGCTCTTTCGATAGTCCTTTTAGAAGAAATACTAGCTTTAAATGAAGCGCATTAATGTAGTTCAACGAAATAGCAGTAGGTGCGGTATGTGCATCCAGAAGATCGGACCATGCTTTTTCTTCATACGCTTTGATTACCGGATTTTCCTCTGTTAAAGCCCATTTAAACCGAGTGTAGCTATGGTGGTGACTATCGGCAATATGATGAACTAGTTGCCTTACTGTCCAACCGCCTTGCCTATATGGCGTTTCTAATTGTGACTCGGTCAAGTCACCCACCGCTTCTTCTAAACGTTTGGGAAAATTTTCCAGTGCCTTAATCCATTCTTCAATATGTAAAACGGTTATTTCCTCAGGACAGATAAAATGTCCTATTGGGTACCTTAAATGTTCTAAGTTTTCCATACGATAAATGTAGTAAAGAACTGGGTATTGAAAAACTTTCTATATACAGGCATACGACTTATAAAATACCCAAAGGGAAAATTCCAGATTAGCCTACCAGTTGACGGATTCAAAAAAATGAAACCAGTGTAATAAATTAAATTCTAAGAGATAATTACTATGGTCCTTAGCTATCTTAAATGGGCATCTAAGTTACTTATGACAGGGTTGCTTTTTACCATATCCCTCTGGATGGGATATGAGTAAAAAAATTAATACATTTTTAACCTCAAACAAATGAAAATTATCAATTAATCTACTAATTTTATAGGATACTAATTAATACTTAAAAATACACGATAATGGCGACTTTAAGATTAGGTGATACCGCTCCAAACTTTACAGCAGACAGCTCTATGGGCAAAATTAACCTTTATGATTACTTAGGTGGCGGTTGGGGAATTTTATTTTCCCACCCAGCAGATTTTACACCTGTATGTACTACGGAATTGGGCACTGCGGCAAAATTTAAAGATGAATTCGATAAAAGGAACGTGAAGATGTTAGCCTTAAGCGTCGATGGTGCTGTATCACACAAAGAATGGATAAAAGATATAAACGAAGTACAACACACCACCGTTAACTTTCCTATTATAGCTGATGAGGATAAAAAGGTATCTGATTTGTACGATATGATTCACCCCAAAGCCGATAACAACTTAACCGTACGTTCGGTATTTATCATTGCACCCGATAAAAGTATAAAATTAACCCTCACTTATCCTGCTTCAACAGGTCGCAACTTTTACGAACTGCTTCGTGTTATAGACTCATTACAACTTACTGCTAATCATAAGGTTGCTACACCTGCAAACTGGGAAAGCGGGCAAGATGTGGTAGTGAGTCCAGCCATCACCACAGCAGATGCGAAAGAAATTTTTAGCAAAGGGTTGGATGAAATAAAACCCTATTTAAGAATGACACCTGATCCTAGCAAATAATCTGAGCGGATAGCACTCCAAGGTTATTGATTTCTAAATACTTAACGCTATTATTATTATGTTAAATTATACTAATTAAAAAAAATAATAGTAACTTTGCACCTTAATTAATATATAATTTTTTCTATTATGAGTAAAGGAACAGTAAAATTCTTCAATGATTCTAAAGGATATGGTTTCATCACTGAAGATGGTTCGAACGAAGATCATTTTGTACACATTTCTGGCTTAATCGACGAAGTTCGTGAAGGTGATGTTGTAGAATTTGAACTACAACAAGGTAAAAAAGGATTGAACGCCGTTAATGTAAAAGTAATTGACTAGGTAAAGACTAAACTTTTTTATAGTAAAAACCCGATTCAAATAGAATCGGGTTTTTTTGTACCCCAATTTTCAATTTGGAAGAATTACCCTCATTTATTTTATATTTTTATTAGACGTTACGCAACCTTTTGGATATACTTGAATCTTAAGATTAAATATATATTTCAACTCCAATTAGCTGAAACGGCATGAATATCTTTTTTTTATTTTTCTTTCATTGATTATAATAAATATAATCATGCCACTACGGAGTGCTATGAAAAATAAGAGCAGATTTTTTTACTGATTTTTAGGTAGGGGATTTGCGGTTTTAGTTGTTATAATATTTGTAAATGTGACCGTTGACCTTATGAAAATCTTCTTATCTATTATAATCATACTAGTACTGCTTAATATTTTATTTTTCTTATTCAGTTTACCAAAAACTAAATAAAATAAAAAAAGCACTTTAATCGAACTGACCAAAGTACTTTTATATTAATTCTAAACTAGTTCCTAGCTTACCCCCATTAATTCTACATCAAAAATAAGCGTTGCATCCGGAGGAATAACTCCGCCAGCACCAGCACTTCCGTAAGCCAAATTAGACGGAATTACAAAACGGGCTTTATCACCTACTTTTAAAAGAGCAATACCTTCATCCCAACCTGGAATTACTTTACCCACACCCAACTGAAAATCTATAGGCTCGCTTCTCTTGTAGGAAGAATCAAAAACCTGACCGCTCAATAAGGAACCTTCATAGTGTACGGATACTTCTTTTCCGCTTTCGGCCTTAGCCCCTTTTCCTTTTTGTATCATCTTATATCGAAGTCCCGAGGCGGTTTCCTCAAAACCCGCTGCAACTTTATCAAGTTCCGAGGCTTGTGCCGCTTTGGCCGTAACCAAACGATCTTCTCCAGATTTAGAAAAAGTATCAAACGCCTTTACGGCATCCCATGCTTCTGCTTCAGCACCTTCTCTTACAATCTCTAAAGAATCCAACCCATCACCTTGTGCAATCGCATCAACAATCTCTTGTCCTGAGACAACATGACCAAAAACAGTATGCTTATTGTCTAACCACGGGGTAGCAATATGTGTGATAAAAAACTGGCTACCGTTTGTGCCAGGACCTGCATTTGCCATGGAAAGTACTCCCGGGGCATCATGTGTTAGTTCTGGATGAAACTCATCATCGAATTTATATCCTGCATCTCCTGTTCCAGTTCCTAGAGGGCAACCCCCTTGCACCATAAAATCTGGGATTACACGGTGAAATGTCAATCCATCATAATAGGGTGTTCCTTCCGCTTTTGCCGTATTCTTCTTTTTACCCTCGGCCAAGGCAACAAAATTGCCTACCGTTCCGGGCGTTATATCATAGGTAAGCTTAACCAGCACCTCACCTTTTGTTGTATTAAATTTTGCGTAGATTCCGTCTTCCATTATCCTTTTTTTAATTAAGGTGCAAAGGTATGGAAAATGTTAGTAATCTTAAAGCCAAGCCCCTACAGTCTATGAAACAGATGTACCTTAATTACTTACCTGCCGCCATCTATACCGTACACATCAAAAAGATAGATAATACTCGTCATAGCAGCAGCACCGAGTTCTAATTCGCGTTTATTCACATGTTCAAACCTATCGTTATCGGAATGATGGTGGTCAAAATACCGTTGTGAGTCTGGTCTTAACCCTGCTAAGACAATCGTATCATTTTTTAACGGACCAATGTCAGCACCGCTACCTCCTTTCACCAACATATTTACTTGGTATGGTTCCAACAAAGGCTTCCAGCTTTCCACACGTTTAAAATTAGCCTCCGAACTGTCGAAGGAAAAACCTCTTGGCGTAAAACCTCCAGAATCACTTTCTAAGGCAAAAATATGGTTTTCATTATTCTTTCGTGCTACTTCAGCATACTTCTTACCGCCACGTAATCCGTTCTCTTCATTCATAAACAAGACCACCCTAATGGTGCGCTTAGGTGTATATCCAATTTCCTTAAAAAGTCGCAATACCTCCATGCTTTGTACACAACCTGCACCATCGTCATGTGAACCATCACCTAAATCCCAAGAATCTAAATGCCCCCCCACTACAATAATCTCGTCCGGGTGCGTACTTCCCTTAATTTCGCCGATAACATTGAAGGATTGAACATCATCAAGTTGTTTACAATTTTGTTTAAAGTAAAAGCTAATCTCTGGATTTAGCTTTAAGGTTGTGCTAAGCAACTCCGCAGCATTTGTACTTATTGCAGCTGCGGGAATTCTATCATTTACTGGCGTATCACCATAACTCATCCCACCTGTATGGGGAAAATCATCAAGCCTTAGGTTCATGGAACGTACAATAACCCCCAAAGCTCCAAACTTACCTGCCTCCCTAGCACCAGAACCACGCTGGTCTACACAAGCGGAATACGCATCGAAGGTATTGATTTGTTTGGCATCCATAGGACGGTTAAAGAAGACTATTTTACCTGCTATCTTATCAGCTCCAAGTGTATCCAACTCCTCGATACTTTGCACCTCTATCACTTTTGCCTTAAGACCCTTTGGTGGAGTGGCGACAGAACCACCCAAGGCCGTAATAGGAATATTGGTAGTGACACCAGGATCAGTTTCAAAATAGGCAAACTCGGGGGTACCCCTAACCCATTTAGGAACCATCACCGGCTGCAACCAAACTTGATCTAACCCAAGGGCATCCAATTCTGCCTTCGTATAATCGACCGCCTGTTGCGCCTGAATAGAACCCGATAATCTGGCTCCAATCTGGCTGGAGAGGTGATTTAACCAATCATAGGATTTTCCTTGAGTGAGCGCTGCATCATATATTTTACGTAATTGGATTTCGTTATCCGTTTGCGCTAATAGTACCTGACCCAAAATCAAACATAAAGCCAAGAGCCCTAATTTATTCTTCGTTCTGTAGTTGCTTTTCATAAGTGTCTAAATTAGCCATAATTTTAGCATCCAAAAGCGGCTCATCGATATCTTTGTATTTTTTTAACCTTTCCAAAAGTATCGTCGCTACTATAACCCGTGCCGCTTTTTTATTGTCAGCAGGAATAATATCCCAAGGTGCATGCTCTTTTGATGTATTCTTTATAGCCTCCTCATAACAGTGCTGATAGCTTTCCCATAGCTTGCGCTCCTTTAAATCACTCGGAGAAAACTTCCAATGCTTTTCTTTGAGTGAAAGCCTTCTTAGCAGGCGTTGGCGTTGTTCCTCTTTGGAAAGATGTAAAAAGAACTTAAAAATAATAGTCCCGTTATCTACCAAATGCCGTTCAAAATTATTGATTTGCTCAAACCGCTTGTCCCAAAACGCTTGATTAATATCAGTAACGGTATGGATAGCTGGAATTCGTTCACCCAAAATATACTCCGGATGAACCCTTGTTACTAAAACATTTTCATAGTGCGTTCTGTTAAAAACACCAAACTTGCCCTTTTCCGGAAGCACTAGGTAATGACGCCAAAGGTAATCATGATCCAATTCCAGCTCAGTAGGCACTTTAAAACTATGAACTTCTACTCCTCTTGCATTAAAATCTTTAAACACCTCGCGCACCAAACTATCTTTACCAGAAGTATCCATACCCTGCAAACAAACCAATACGCTATACTTGTTATGAGCATACAACTTGTCCTGAAAATTCCCTAGCAGTTTTCTAGTCTTTTCTAAATCCTTTTTCAGCTGTTTATCCGAACGACCAAAGTCTTCGTGTGTTGCTACGCTCGCTATTTTAGTACTAATTCCAGCACGATATTCTTGTGTTTTTATATAATCCATACGGAAATATAAAAGTTTTAATCGATGAAATACAGTCAAATGTTAAAAAAATATGTGGTTCATCATTTGATTTTAACATTTCACCTAATTAAAGGCGAAGTAGGTGTTTTCCATCGAATAGTATATTCCTAATAGCCTTTCTCGATGTAATTTTATACTTGTAAAAAAGTCCCAAATTTTACAAAATTAAATCTTAAATGATGAATAAGACCTATATCTTAATCTGTGCTGTTGGGCTGCTTCTATTTTCTTCGTTCAAATCCAATATGGAATGTGAGTATGCTGGTTCTAATATTGGCTTTGCCAAATCCCAAACGGAAACTGCCATTGCAAACGATGATATAAATAAAGCTCGGTTTTTTGCTTACAAGGCATTGAATGCCATTGAAAAGTCTAAAAATCAGTTAGCGATATGCGGTTGCGAATATGCTGAAATTGATTTAGAAGAAGGTTTAAGAAATCTTAAACTAGCAACTAAGGCCACTTCCTTAAGTGCTACACGTGTGTTATTGGAACGCTCCTTAAAACATACCCTTAACGGACTAGAAGCACTTGATGCACACCATTTGCATCAAAGTAAATATGGTAATGATGTACTCGCACTTAATACCGTAATCCATATAAAAAAAGCGGCAACCTTACGAGAAGAAAGTGTTATCTCATTGAACGAAAAAATTGACCTTTCCTTAGAAAAATATAAAGCTTCCCTTCAAAAAATAGTAGATTTAGTGGACTGCAAAGAAGCTCGTGCCTTTGCCAAGAATATCTTTAATAATTGCGAAAAAGAATTACTAAAAAGCGATTTATCCGAAGGTAAAAAATATTACAATCTAAGAACCAAAGACATTACCGCAGATGCCTTACTTAGAATTCCAGACTGTCTCTAAATAAATTACTAGAAACTAAAGTAACAAAGGTTTTTGAACTTAAGCAAAATTCAATTGCAGTCGCAAAAAGTAGGTAGTAAGCCATAGGCATTAGACAGTTCAGAAATCTTAAACTCTTTAACCCTGCCAAATACTACTTAAAACTACTTACTAGCAAATAACTTTACGTCATCTTCGGAAACCTCGGTTTCTCCCAAAATAATAAGGCGCTCTACAACGTTTCGCAGCTCCCTGATATTTCCTGTCCAATCATAGGCTTTGAGTAATTTAACAGCCTTGTTGCTAAAGGTCTTTAGAGGAATCCCTTGCTCCGAGGTCACTTTTTTACAGAAATACTCAATCAATAATGGAATATCGTCTCTTCTCTCGTTCAAAGAAGGTACTTGAATAAGAATTACGGCAAGCCTGTGATAAAGATCTTCACGGAAGTTACCTTCTGCTATTTCGTGTTTCAAATCTTTATTGGTAGCGGCCAATACGCGTACATCCACTTTTATATCCTTGTCGGTTCCTACTCTAGAAATCTTACTTTCTTGCAATGCCCTCAGAACTTTAGCTTGTGCAGAGAGACTCATATCACCTATTTCATCCAAAAATATAGTACCCTTGTTCGCAGCCTCAAATTTACCGGCACGATCTTTTACTGCTGAGGTGAACGCCCCTTTTACATGACCGAACAACTCACTTTCTATAAGTTCTGATGGTATGGCCGCACAGTTAACTTCAATAAAAGGAGCTGCACTTCTTTGGCTCTTTTGATGAAGCCAATGCGCAACCAATTCCTTTCCCGTTCCGTTAGCGCCTGTAATTAAGACTCGCGCATCCGTAGGGGCTACTTTTTCTATCATATTCTTAATAGCATCTATACCGCTACTCTCACCAACCATTTCATGATTTTTACCGACCTTCTTTTTGAGGATTTTATTCTCCACTACAAGTTCTTTACGGTCCAATGCATTTCTAACAGTCGTCAACAATCTATTTAAATCGGGCGGTTTAGAAATGTAATCAAAAGCACCCAGGCGCATCGTGTTTACAGCTGTATCTAAATCGCCATGTCCAGAAATCATAATAAAAGGAATTTCAGGTTTCAGTTTTCTTGCAGCTTCAAGGACCTCAACACCGTCCATTTTAGGCATTTTAATATCGCACAATACAAGATCGTAATCATTATTCTTTATCGTTTCCAATCCCTTTAGACCATCTTCTGCTTCTTCTACCGTATAGGCATCGTTCTCCTCTGATAATATTTTAACTAACACACGCCTAATTGCCGCCTCATCCTCGATAACTAAAATCTTTGACATAATCTTTATTGTTTATTTAAAGTCCTATTCTGAACCCTACTCTCATATAAAAGCTTGGGTCATCGTTCAATGTGAAAATATCATTTCTTTCCTCATCCCTAAGCACGCCTAATTGAAAAACCGTATGTCCGAAAAACCCATAAAAAGACATTTCATTAGTAATATTATAGGAATAACCTATAGTTACGACTGCTGCAGAGGAAGATATGGACGAAGCAAATGTAGCATCGGGCAAAACGGTACTATTTTGAAGGTGTACAAAATAGCCATCCAATATAAACTCTGTCTGTATGACATGCTTTTCTTTAAAATGATATTTCATTCCTGTCTTTGGCACTCCAACAATATAAGACCAGCTAGGGCCAAACCTTTTTTCAAAGTAAACCACTGGCAATGGAACTCTTAGGGCTACTGCAGAGTTGTATGCTATGCCTAATACCAATCGTGTAGGCTTATCTAAATAGGGTCTATCCCTAAATCCTCCTATAGTAGCATTTATCGAAAAATCACCATTTTCCAAAGGGTTCGTGAAGGTAGATGCTAGCCTTGGTGTTAAAACTCCTATAAGCCTCCAATCCTTCCCGTATCTGCGCACATATCCCAAATTAATATCCACAACATGAAAATAATTTTGACCTTGTTGATTTATAGCTATATCGTCTCGTTGTAAATCGTATGACATACGATTGTACTCGCTTCCAACCACGACAATACTGGAATCTCCAACCTTAATGGGAACATTGGCCACCAATTTTATCCGTGATAATTTTGCTCCTGAATCATTTCTTGGCAATAACATATATTCAACCCTAAAAACATCGGGCGTCTGTGCCATACTCGAAAATATGGGCACAAAAAGTAAAAGAACTACTACTCTTTGCCAATACCCCATTCCTTATCCGAGTTTTGAACGTTGCTATGCTTAAAAGGGGTTTGCTGAAAAATATGAACATCTCTCTGAGGAAATGGTATGGTAATATTATTAATTCTGAATTCCGCATCTATCAGATACCGAATTTCACTCTTTATCCTTGGGTCTGTAAAGCTATCGCTGATAAAAAAATTAAGAGAGAACAGCAATGCCGAATCCCCAAAATCATCAAACAGCACAAAAGATTTTGGGCTTTTTAATACTCCTTTATGATTCTGCAAAATAGTCTCTAAAATCTTAGTCACCAGCTGAACATCGCTACCATAGGCTACTCCAATATTAACAGTCTCTCTAGTGGTTTTATGATTTTGTGTATAGTTGTAAACAATATCACTCATAAATTTGTGATTCGGTATAATTATAATCTTATCGTCCCTAGTTATTGCTCTGGTTGTTCTGAGCTTTATCTCAAATACCTTTCCAACCTTTGAGTCTATTTCTACAATATCACCCACGCGAAGCGATTTGTCTAGAATGATAAAGATACCCCCTATAATATCTTGAAAAAGCTCTTGTAGCGCGAGACCTAAACCAACAAAAAGTGCAGCCGAGGCAGTAATTAGTATGGTTATATTAATACCGGCTGTGCTCATGGCAAATATAATTACCACAATGTAGACCACGTACTTTATAAATTTGAAAATACTGACAAATTTAAGCTTGTCATCTAAATCCATATTACGGGTAAAGAATCGCCGCACCCACTTCATAAAAAATATAGTGAAAATAAAGGACAGCGTCAATAACAATAACAAACCAATGGTTATATCGATAGTTTTCTCACCATTACCATGATGAAATCCAAACTCCAAAAATTGCTTTATGGACCCCCAGATATCCTCTTCTATAATTTCCTTTATTTTTTCGGTATTATCCTGAACCATTATCAATATTTGAGCCATTTGAACAACTCCTTGTAGCTTGGTTTTTTACCGTACATTAGGATACCTACCCTATATATTTTGGCAGCCAACCAAACAATACCAATAAAGGTAACTATTAAAATAAGAATAGAAGATACCAACTGCCATACAGGCACGCCGCCTTCACCAATACCGCCAGGCAAACGCATCATCATAACAATGGGAGAGGTTAATGGAAAAAGTGAAAAACCTACCGCAATAGGTCCATGGGGATTACTAAAAACAGAGAAAAAACCAACATAAATAGCCAACATTAAGGGTAATATAATAGGAAATATAAACTGTTGGGTATCCGTTTCGTTATCTACAGCAGCTCCTATTGCCGCATATATAGAACTGTAAATCAAATAGCCTAGAATAAAATAAACAAGAAAAAAAGTAATCAAAAGACCCCAAGGAATATCAAAAAGCTCTTGCGCGTACAATTGCAATGTTAAATCCGCAGAAGGTATTCCAGGGCTTACCCCTTCACCCAGAGCCGGAATTGCGCCAGCACCAGAAACAGCAGATGGGTCTATATCAAAAATAAACATAGCACTAAACAACAGAATAGTACCGGAAATAATCCAGATACCAAACTGTGTAATTCCCGCCAAAGAAGTACCAATAATTTTACCCAGCATTAGTTGAAATGGCTTTACCGATGAAACAATAACCTCAATGATACGACTGGTCTTTTCCTCTATTACGCTCCTCATAACAAAACCACCATAAATAATTATGAACATCATAATAAGATATCCAAAACCACCACCAATTATGGCCTTTATTTCATTTATGCCTTTTAAATTCTGCTCACCTTCAAAGGTTGAAATATTCATTTGAAAGCTACGGTCCATTTCTGCATACTCTGCGGGTGATATACCTAACTCCCTTAATCTTTCCTGCTTTAACCTTTCCTTAAAAATACGTTCTAAGCTTTCCAGAATAGATGTATTCGGTGTGTCTACACTATAAAAAAATGCACGTTGGGAAACCAATTCTAATGTATTCTCGTCTGGCAAATATACCAACCCATAGTATCCCATATTTATGGTAGAGTCCTTGGCCTCTTCCAAAGTCAGGTCCCTATAGTTTATATAGGATGTAGTTTGATTTGAAAGGAATTCTGTAGAAAAAAAATCGCTCTCATTCAAAACGGCAATTACCCTTTTCTCACTATCGTTCAATTTAGTAAGATAGGCGATAAGCAGAATCATACCTACCATTAAAATAGGACTCAAAAATGTCATGATAACAAAGGACTTGTTGCGGACCTTCGCCAAATATTCCCTTTTTATGATCAACGGTAATTTATTCATGGGTATATCCTTTATTTTGAATCGTACGGATAAAAATATCGTTGGCCGAAGGAATAGCCTCCACAAAACTGTTTACATTAGACTTGGAACCAAGAAAACCTAATAGACCGGTAGAATCCTTATTGGGAAGCTGTATGGAGAAATTCAGTTGTTTTTCCCTACTATCAAAACTAGAAGAAAGTACTTGGTACCTTTCCTTTAGTTCTCCCAATAGCGGTTCTGGAGCTTCTGTCGTTACCCCTACCCCAAAAGTATTATTCTTAAAGGCTTTTTTTATATCAGACAATTTACCGTCTAAAATTTTTTCCGAACGATGTATAAGAGCTATGTATTCGCAGAGTTCTTCTACAGATTCCATCCTGTGGGTTGAAAAGATGATGGAGGTACCGTTTTCTTTGAGCTTCCAGATTTCTTCCTTTATAATGTTCGCATTAATAGGGTCGAAGCCGCTAAAAGGTTCATCAAAAATAAGCAACTTGGGTTCGTGTAAAACGGTCACAATAAACTGTATTTTCTGGGCCATACCCTTAGAAAGTTCTTGAATTTTCTTTCCCCACCAATCACCTATCTCTAAACGATCAAACCAAAATTTGAGCCTTTCTTTGGCGTCGTGCTTAGAAAGCCCTTTTAATTGCGCCAAATACAAAGCCTGCTCTCCTACCTTCATGTTTTTATACAATCCACGCTCTTCTGGCAGGTAGCCAATTTGAGCAATATGTTCAGCCTTTAGAGGCTCCCCACCAAAAAATACTCTCCCTTGATCGGGATAGGTTATCTGATTAATAATTCTAATCAAGGTGGTTTTTCCAGCCCCATTGGGCCCTAGAAGTCCGTAAATACTATTCTCGGGGATTTCCAGAGAAACACTCTTTAAAGCTGTGTGATCTCCAAACTGTTTGGTAACCTCGTCAACTACCAAAATATTATTCATGTAATCGATTTGGTCAAAGATATTGAAATGTTTTAAAAGGCAATTTTTAAGGGTACGATTAGCACCCCATTTTAACATTGTTTTATTAAGACCAGAAGCAAATTGTAGTTAAAGGGTATCTTATAAAAGCAAAACCCACCCTTAAAATAAATTAAGGATGGGAAAAAAATTGCTATGAAAAAGAAAATTAATATTGGTCTCCCAATATTAAGTCAAATATACGTTTTTTATTTAAAAACCAATACTTTTCATTCTAAGAGAACATATCTTTTACTTTTTCAAAAAACGACTTATCCGATTTTTGGGGTCTAGGCTCAAAATTATCGGTGCCCTGCATCCTTTCAAAAAAATCTTTTTGCTCTTTATTTAGTTCTTTCGGCGTCCATACATTCACATGAACCAAAAGGTCTCCACTACCATAACCGTTTAAACTTGAAATACCTTTTCCGCGTAAACGTAAAATCTTACCAGATTGAATTCCTGATTCTAGTTTTATCCTGACTTTACCTCCTACAGCATCTATTTCTTTAGACGTTCCCAATACTGCTTGGGGAAAACTTATGTACAAATCGTAATGTAGGTTATCGCCCTCTCGTTTTAAGGTATCGTGTTCGAGGGTTTCAATGGCCACCAACAAATCTCCTGGCACTCCGTTGCCTGGCGCCTCATTGCCCTTATTTGGCACTTTCAGCTGCATACCCTCTTCTACACCTGCAGGAATATTGATAGCAACGGTTTCATCCGTAAGTTTTAAACCTTGAGCATCTGCATCTCCAGGCTTACCGTCTAATAGTTGCCCTGCTCCCCCACAAGCGCTGCAGGTAGCTGCGGTCTGCATTCTGCCTAAAATAGTATTTTGTATTTTGGTCACTTGACCGCTACCGTTGCAAGTAGCACACGTTTTATAGGTAACGCCTTCGACCTGTACTTTACGTCTTACCTTTACTTTTTTCTCTACACCATTGGCAATCTCTTCCAAGGTAAGTTTTACGCGTATCCGTAAGTTACTTCCCTTTACCCTTCGTTGGCCACCACCACCAAATCCACTGAACCCACCAAATCCGCCGCCACCGCCGCCAAAAATATCACCGAATTGGCTAAAGATATCGTCCATGTTCATTCCGCCACCGCCAAAGCCACCTCCGCCGCCGCCGCCTTCAAAAGCAGCATGTCCAAATTGGTCATATCTAGCTTTTTTATCAGCTTCGCTCAACACCTCATAGGCTTCCGCAGCTTTTTTAAAGCGTTCTTCTGCACTTGAATCACCGGGATTCTTATCCGGATGAAACTCAATTGCCTTTTTTCGATATGCCTTTTTAATTTCGGCAGCAGAGGCGCCCTTGGTTATCCCCAGTACTTCATAATAATCTTGCTTCATACCTTTGTTTTAATTTCCTACCACCACCTTTGGATGACGTATAATCCTATCACCTAGTTTAAAACCTTTCTCTATAACGTCTATAACCTTCCCTTTCATTTTTTTGCTTGGAGCAGGTATTTGCGTTATAGCTTCGTGAATATCAGCATCAAAAGTATCACCAGCCTTAACCTCAAGCTCTTCTAAGCCTTTGGATTTTAAGGTTTCCCCAAATTTACCACTGATAAGCTCTACGCCCTTGAATATTTCCTTATCCTCCGATTTAGCAATCTCCTTTAAAGCCCTATCAAAATCATCCAATACAGGTAATAACGAAACTATGACTTCCTGTCCCGCAGTTTTGAACAAATCCATTCTTTCCTTAGATGTTCTTTTCTTATAATTTTCAAACTCGGCAAAAAGTCTAAGAAATTTATCTTTTTCTTTTGCTATATCTTCACGTAAACGTTCCTCTTCAGACTGCTCAACTTCCTGATTCACTTGGTTCTGTTCGGTAGTATCTAACTCCTTTTCTTGCGAAATAACATCATCCATCTCTTCCGCTTTACTTTTATTGCTCATATGATTTTTCACTATATTGTTATCATTTTTCAAGGTGGCAAAAGTACTGCCAATTCTTTAAAAATGTCAAAATGTCATTAAACTTTACAAAAAAATCCGCCAAAAGCGGATTAACATTTCAGTTCACACAGCGTTCATAAATTTATGGCGCAAACTCATTACGGGTATTATTTTCGGGAATACTACACATGCCACTTTTATCATAAATATTCTCCAGAGCGTTACATATATTCTGATGTTCAAAAACAAAACCCTCCTCTTCTATCTTTTTGCTACTTACCCGCTGACTGGCAAATAAAATATAGGACATTTCTCCCAAGATAGTCTGCACTACGAACTTTGGAATATTGGGCGAGAATAAAGGTTTCTCTAATATCTTAGCGATTTCCTTTACCAATCTATTATTTGTTACCGGGTTTGGCGAAACACCGTTGAATACACCCTTGAGGTTGCTCTCGGTAATAAAAAGAAACATCCTTGCCAAATCTGAAATATGAATCCATGATTGCCATTGCTCTCCTGAACCAAAGGCCGCTCCAACATAATACTTTATGGGTCTTGCGATTTCGGGTAATGCACCTCCATTGGCAGACATTACCAATCCAATTCGCACTTTGCTAACCTTTAGATTTAAAGTTTTAAACTCATTTACTTTATTTTCCCAAGCAAACACTACTTCACCTAAAAAACTATCATCTACCGCAGCTTCCTCTTCGTCGTAATAGTGATCAAGCGAGTTTGGATAAATACCTATGGCCGATGCGGAAATAAATGAAGCAACTTGATGTTCCTTAACCTTTTCCAATACTTCATATAGTGTATTTAAGGTATCTATTCTGCTTTCCAAGACCTCTTTCTTATAAGAAGATGTCCATCTTTTTGAAATACTGGCTCCTGCTAAATTTATGATAACCGAGACACCAATCAGGCACTTCTCATCTATATCACCTACGTTAGGATTCCAATAGAAACCCTGATAATTAGGCTCTGAAACCAACTTGTTCTTGCTGGTAGTAAGGAAATTTACGGCATAACCTTTGGCATGGCATTGCGCTACCAACTCCTGCCCTATCAAACCTGTTGCACCTGTAATCAATACTTTCATGAGTTAAAGGTATTAGTTTTTCATAAAGCCAAGGGTAGGTTTAATTTGGATTTAACAGTGTTGTTGAATGTGCCCACTACCAAAGGCTAAAATATAAAGACCTAAACCAACACACGTTTAGGGTTTTTGTCCCCTGAGCATTTCTCTCTTACCCGGTGGGCCAGGAAGGCGTTCCACAACAAAACCAACCTCTTGCATAGCTCTTCTCACACTTCCTTTTGCAGCGTACGTCACCAAATACCCTTCTGATTTTAAGGCACAATACATCTTTCTAAAAATAGTAACTGTCCATAATTCTGGCTGCACTCTAGCTCCAAAAGCATCAAAATAGATAAGGTTGAACATTTCCTGCGCATCAATATCATTAAAGTCCATTTTCTTTTTAGTGAGTGTAAAAAATGGGGTGATTTCTGTTGGTATTTCCCAAGGAGCTTTGTGCAATTGCTTAAAATCGTTCTCCTTATCGGGCACCATTAGTGCTGCAACATAATCTAATTGCCTGGCCTCTTCCCAAGTAACGGGATAGGCCTCGGCACCACAATAGGTAACCTTGTATTTTCCATTTTCTGCCTCCAACAAGGTTATAAATGCGTTTAGGCCCGTACCTAAACCTATCTCAAGAATATCCACAGAGGTATTTTTAAACAAATCGAGCCCATGTCTTATGAATACATGATAGGCTTCTTGAATAGCACCATGTTTGGAATGATATTGTTCATTCCAATCGGTTATCTGAATGGTTTTTGAACCATCACCGGTAGTAATAATTTCGCGTTTCAAACTACTGTTTTATCAAGACCCC
>JBLIEO010000026.1:0-24651 GCA_047633095.1 Maribacter sp. | reverse complement strand
AAATAGGTTTCGTCCTCATCAATAGGTATCATTTTTATTTCGCCTGGAAGGTTTACTGCGACAAGTTTACCGTTAGGTAGGGTATCATAAACGATAGAATCCCGTAGGATTTTTACCTTACCGTCTTCGCCAATAGCGCTTTTCATGTAAATGTTACCTCTGTAATAATTGAAATCACTTACTTCATCGTCTACAATGGGTCTGTATACATCGGCAACCCATTCAGCAACGTTTCCTGCCATATCATAAAGGCCTAGGTCGTTTGGTTTGTACGACATCACTTGTGCTGTAATATCTGCTCCGTCATCAGACCAGCCAGCGATTCCGCCATAATCTCCTTTTCCTTGTTTGAAGTTGGCTAATTGGTCGCCTCTGCCAACACGTTGGCCGCTTCTTGTGTAGTCACCGTCCCATGGATATTTTTTTCTACCCCGATAGTTATTATATTCCCTATTCCCTACTTGGGCTTGGGCTGCATATTCCCATTCTGTTTCTGTAGGTAATCTGTATTCTGGCATAATTACACCACTACTTCTTTTTGCATACACCGCTACACTGTCTTTCTTCATTTTTCCTTGCAGGGAATCTATTTGTCCGTTGTACACAGATTCTGGTCTATTCAAATACGCTTCCGTACTAAATGTTCCAGAAACCTCTCCGCTAGTAGCTTGGTATTTTGCATCTTCGGAAAGATACCCTTCACGCTCCAGCATTATCTCATTTACACGGTCTGTTCTCCATTCTGCAAATTGTGTTGCTTGAATCCAGTTCACACCAACAACGGGGTATTCTGCATAAGCGGGATGTCTTAAATAGTTGTTGGTCATGGTTTCGTTAAAACCTAATCTATTTCTCCACACCAGAGTGTCTGGTAAAGCACCTTTATAAATATTGGTATATTTTGGATTTTCGGGTGGGTAAACACTCTTTAAATAATCTAAATATTCTAGGTACATGACATTGGTAACCTCTGTTTCATCCATGTAAAAAGATTGTACATGCTGCGAGGTAGGTGTGTTGTTCCAATCATGCATCACATCATCTTGAACTTTACCTTTGGTAAAAGTTCCTCCTTCAACGAATACCAATCCTGGAGCCGTTTCTTGTTCCTTAAAATCGGTATTGTACTGGAATCCCCCTTCCTTAGCGTTGATATTCCAACCTGTAGCCCTGGAAACATTCTTGGAAGAGGTGGATTTTGAACAGCTTGTAACGGCTAAACTTCCAACTATAACAGTGCATGAGAGTACAACTTTAATAAACTTGTTTTTCATAAATCTAGGACTTGAGTTCAATCTTTTAATCTAAAATTTTGACGTTTCTTATTTCTCAACATATTTTACGCCACTTTCGCTGATTAAAACGGTGTTTTCACCAGAATATTTCATCCACTTTAATTTATTTTTACAATGTTTATAAATTGTAAAATAAATAGGTAAATCAACATCTGTTCACGATTATAACGGCTTTAATAGATTTGTAGTATACCTTATATTCTTGTTTTGGCTTCTTAGTTTGGATTACGCAGTAAGGCTTCTGTCCCTTTTTAATCTAAAATATTTAGAATCTTACACAAGATTTTGTTTAAAAGCCCGTTTTTACCGTAATATGTCGATTTTTTTGTACTAATAGGATCGAAGGCCTTAATTTTATTCCAGTAAAACTAATTTAATATTTTAAATGAAAAAGAATTCAATAGTATTTGTTTGTCTGATGTTAATAGGGTTGACCTTTAGGGCTCAAGAAAACCAAAGAGTAATCACCACTGCAGTGCCATTTTTGACCATTGCAGCAGATGCACGTTCTGCAGGTATGGGAGATATGGGCGTTGCTACGTCTACAGATGCATTTTCGCAACAGTGGAATCCGGCTAAATTTGCATTTGCCGACCGTAAGATGGGTATTGGTGTAAGTTATACGCCCTATTTGGAAGGTATTATAACTGATATCTCTTTGTTGAATGCCAGTTTTTATAATAAAATAGGTGATCAGAGTGCTTTTGCCCTCAGTTTGCGTTATTTTACGCTAGGTGAAATAGAATTGCGACAGTTTGCTGGTGATCCCGGAACTTTAGCTAAGCCTAATGAATTAGCATTGGATGGTTCATACTCCCTTAAATTAAGTACATCGTTCTCAATGGCCGTAGCAGGTAGGTACATACGTTCTAATTTAAGATTACCGCAAAACGGTTCCGAAGATTCGCAAGCAGCGAGCACTTTTGCTGTTGATGTGGCCGGTTTTTATCGCTCAAACGAAATAGCCTACAATAGTTTTGATGGGCGTTGGAGAGGTGGATTCAACATCTCTAATATTGGCAGTAAGATTCAATATGACGAAGGTGGTCAGGAAAACTTTTTACCAAGTAATTTAAGAGCTGGTGTGGGATTTGATTTTATCCTAGATCAGGATAACGTAATCGGAATTACTACGGAGTTTAGTAAGCTCTTGGTGCCAACACCCCAAGATTTTGATAATGACGGAGATATCGACGCTGATGACAATGAAATCTACCAAAATAAAAGCGGGTTGAGCGGTATTTTTGGTTCTTTTGGTGATGCTCCAGATGGTTTTTCAGAAGAGTTACAGGAATTTACATGGTCTATAGGAGCAGAGTATACTTATCAAGATGCGTTTATGGTACGAACAGGGTACTTTAATGAAAGCGAAGAAAAAGGTGCTAGAAAATTCTTTACTTTGGGTGCAGGATTTAAGTTTAATTCCGCCCAAATAGATTTATCGTACTTGTTCTCTACATCGCAGGTTAGAAATCCATTGGAAAACACCTTACGTTTTGGATTAACCTTTAATTTAGGTGAAGAATATTACAACGATTAAGATTTAGTTGAATCATACAGAATTAAAATCCCGCTACTAGGCGGGATTTTTTTGTTTTAAAAGCAATGTGAAGATGGACTGCTGTATTAGGGAAAGAAATTACCTTTGGTTATACTTCAATTAAATATACAATATGTCCGAAAAAAAAAATATAAGTTTTGATATTACCATTTACGATAGTATAGACGAACTCACACCGGACGATCAGGCGCTTATGCTTCAGGCTGTTACTGTAAGAAAAAACGCCTATGCGCCGTATTCTAAGTTTAGAGTAGGTGCCGCTGTGCAAATGGCTAACGCGGAGATTGTTATTGGTAGTAACCAGGAGAATGCTTGCTACCCATCCGGACTCTGTGCAGAACGCGTAGCCATTTTTCATGCAGGCGCTAAGTTTCCGGGTATCGCAGTAAAAACTATTGCGATTACGGCAACTTCGGATAATTATGAGGTTAGTGTTCCAGCGGCACCTTGCGGAAATTGTAGGCAGGCTATTTTCGAATATGAATTCAAACAAAAGCAGCCAATACGGTTATTGCTTATGGGCGAAAAAGGGAGTGTTATCGAATGTAGGGCTATCGAAGACATACTGCCATTGGGTTTCAATAGTACATTTTTATCATAGTTTTAAAAACACCTTGGGGGTTTTTTGTGTCAAGAGGTAATTTCTTGGTGCTTTTGCTGTGTTTTTTTTTATCCGTTCGTTTATATGCGTATTTTTGTTTTCTTTTGTGGAAAAAATTTGCGCTCGCTTTTTTTGTCCGCTAAATTTGTAATAAATTCATAATATCAATGGAAAAAATCACCAAGGAAACGTATTTGAAATGGTATGGGGACATGCTTTTATGGAGAAAGTTCGAGGACAAGCTTGCAGCCGTTTACATTCAGCAAAAAGTACGAGGATTTCTACATCTTTATAACGGACAGGAAGCTGTTTTGGCCGGAGCATTGCATGCGATGGATTTGTCAAAGGACAGAATGATAACTGCATATAGAAATCACGTGCAACCTATTGGAATGGGTGTAGACCCTAAAAGGGTTATGGCCGAGCTTTTCGGTAAGGTCACCGGAACCTCTAAAGGAATGGGGGGTTCTATGCATATCTTCTCTAAAGAACACAGGTTTCATGGTGGTCACGGTATTGTTGGTGGTCAAATTCCATTGGGAGCCGGTATGGCTTTTGGGGACAAGTACAACGGTAGTGATGCTGTTACTTTATGTTATATGGGTGATGGTGCTGTAAGGCAAGGTTCTTTGCATGAGACGTTTAACTTAGCAATGCTTTGGCAGTTGCCGGTTGTTTTTATATGTGAAAATAACGGATACGCCATGGGAACCTCAGTAGAAAGAACTTCCTACTCCACCGAAATATGGAAACTAGGACTGGGATATGAAATGCCATGTGGACCTGTAGATGGTATGAATCCAGTTACTGTTGCAGAGGAAATGAGCAAAGCAATCAATCGAGCAAGATCCGGTGGGGGACCAACATTCCTTGAGATGAAGACCTATAGGTACAGAGGACACTCTATGTCCGATGCACAGCAATACAGAACCAAGGATGAAGTGGCGGAATATAAAAAAATTGATCCTATTTCACAGGTTTTGGACGTGATTAAGGAGAATAAATATGCAACCGACGAGGAAATAAAAACCATAGATAAAGGGGTTAAGAAAGTAGTTTCGGAATGCGAAAAATTTGCGGAGGAATCTGATTACCCACCTGTAAATCAATTATACGATATGGTTTACGAGCAAGAAGATTTTCCATTCGTTCAACATAAATTATAGAATACATGGCGATAGTAGTAAATATGCCCCGTTTAAGTGATACCATGGAAGAGGGTACAGTTGCTTCGTGGTTGAAAAAAGTGGGAGACAAGATTGAAGAAGGAGATATTTTAGCTGAAATCGAAACAGATAAAGCTACAATGGAATTTGAGTCTTTTAATGAAGGCGTATTATTGCATATTGGTATACCGGAAGGCGATACGGCCCCGGTGGACTCATTGTTGGCCATTATTGGAGATGAAGGGGAAGATATTTCTAGCTTCTTGATTACTGGTCCTGCTGCTGAGGAAGAAGAAGAGAAGCCCGCAGCCGAAACCAAGGCTGAGGTAGGTTCCCCTTCCGATGCTCCAGCCACTGAAATACCTGAAGGTGTAGAGATAATTAAAATGCCCCGCTTAAGCGATACCATGGAAGAAGGTACCGTTGCAGCATGGTTAAAAAAAGTGGGTGATACGGTTGAGGAAGGTGATATTTTGGCTGAAATCGAAACCGATAAGGCTACGATGGAATTTGAATCGTTTTATTCAGGAGTTCTATTGTATGTAGGAATTCAAGAAGGCGAGTCTTCTCCGGTCGATGTTGTTTTGGCTGTTATTGGACCAGAAGGTACCGATGTAGACGCGGTTCTAAATAGTAAGCCTGCTGGCCATAAACCCGCAAGCACTAAAAATACAGCTACAGAAACTAAAAGCGAAGAAAAAAGTGTTGCTTCGGTTGAAGAGGTTTCTAAACCGGTAAGTGACGGGAAACGTATTTTTGTTTCTCCATTGGCTAGAAAAATTGCAGAGGACAGAGGAATAGATTTAGCCACTGTTTCCGGTTCTGGGGATAATGGGAGAATCACAAAGAAAGATATAGAGAACTATAAACCATCTGAGGCTAAGGCTTCTACTGCTGCGGTTGTATCCGAACGTGTAGTACCTGTTAGCTTGCCAGTAGGTGAAGAAGGTTCAGAAGAGGTAAAGAATTCCAATATGCGTAAGGCAATCGCCAAGGCCTTGGGTAATTCAAAATTTACTGCGCCGCATTTCTATTTGACTATTGAGGTAGATATGGATAACGCGAAAGCGTCTAGAGCACAAATTAATAGCTTGCCAGATACAAAAGTATCGTTTAATGATATGGTATTGAAAGCCTGCGCGATGGCACTTAAAAAACATCCTCAGGTAAATACCTCATGGAATGGGGCTACCACGCGTTACAATAAACACATCCATATGGGTGTTGCCGTTGCCGTAGACGAAGGATTGGTTGTTCCTGTAGTGAAATTTGCAGACCAGTTAGGGCTTACTCAAATAGGGGCTATTGTAAAAGATTTAGCAGGGAAAGCACGAGCAAAGAAAATAACACCATCCGAAATGGAAGGCAGTACGTTTACAGTCTCAAACTTGGGCATGTTCGGAATACAGGAGTTTACCTCTATTATTAACCAGCCTAATTCGGCAATACTTTCTGTAGGTGCTATTGTAGAAAAGCCCGTAGTTAAAAATGGCGAAATTGTAGTCGGCAATACGATGAAGTTAACTTTAGCGTGCGATCACAGAACTGTAGATGGTGCCGCTGGCGCCCAGTTCTTACAAACGTTGAGATATTTTGTGGAGAACCCGGTAACGATGCTCGCGTAGGCACCATACAATACTAGTTTTTAAAAGCATCCCAGTTTTGGGGTGCTTTTATTGTTCCCACCCTGTGAGTTCGAGTGAAGTCTTGAAAGAGACTTTGTATCGAAAATCATAGGATTACATGAGCTTTTCGATATAACTTTTGCTCTCCAAAAGATTGCAAAATCCACATAAAGTGTCAAGGTTCATTTTATTTAGCTCTGTTAATTCGAACGGTTTTTTCATAGAGTGCAAGGCAAAGAGAAAGTGTGTCGAGAACCTAATCATAGTGATATTTATTATCAAAAATCAGTCTTGTGGCTTTTTAACTATTAGTAGCGTGTCTCAAACTTACAAAACCACTAAGTTTCAATGCTAGGAGTTTTTGCAATGCATTCAAAGAATCTTGAATTGATGCTTTACTATTCCTTTTTAACTAGCATCTTTTTCTATCTTTAACTTTTATAAATGTAAACAGATGAAGCATATATTTTTTATTTTTTTGATACTATTGTTGGTTTCCTGCGGCGCAGGGAAGGGTAACAATAGAGCGGTTTCTGAGACTATTTCTGGTCCAGAAGGTCTTGTCGCTAGTGTGGTTGAAATCGATAAAAATTCAGAAGGTAAGCTACTGAAGACTGTTTTAGAGGGATTTTCTGATGTGTCTGCTGTAGCGCAATCCATGGAGTTTTTGGCTTCGGATACTTTGCAGGGAAGAGATGTGGGTACTGAAGGTATTGACGCTGCAGCCGAATTTATAGCGAAGCGCTTTGCAGCTCATACTATTGAACCTTATTTTGAAACTTACCGGGATACACTTCGTAATTTTGACGAACCAACCTTCAATGTTGTAGGTGTTTTAGAAGGTTCTGATCCTATCCTTAAAAACGAATATATCCTAGTGGGTGCCCATTACGATCATATAGGTCTAATTACTCCAGAGAACGGCGATGCCATTGCCAACGGCGCCAATGATAATGCTTCTGGAACAACGACCGTTTTAGAAATGGCACGCTATTTCGGTAAAGAAAGAACCAATAAGCGCAGTATTATTTTTGCTTTGTTCAGTGCTGAGGAAAAAGGACTATTAGGATCTAAGCATCTAGCCGAAAAATTAAAAGCCGATGATTTAGATCTCTATGTGATGCTGAACTTTGAAATGGTAGGTGTTCCCATGGTAGGGAAAGACCATCTTGTGTATCTAACAGGCTATGAGCTTTCCAATATGGCAGATATAAGCAATGGCTATGCCGAAGAAAAAGTAGTTGGGTTTTTGCCAAAAGCAAAGGAATTCAATTTGTTTAAGCGATCGGACAACCATGCGTTCCATACCGCCTTCAATGTGCCGTCACAGACCTTTAGCACTTTCGACTTCACAAATTTTGATTACTACCATAAAGTAGGAGACGAAAATGAGGAAATGGATTACAAGCACATGGCGCTTGTGATTAATAAAATGATACCCGTAGTAGAAGGCATCGCTAACGCTGCGGTAAAAGAAATCACATATAATTAATGGCAAAGGTTATTATAACAGGTTCAAGTAGGGGAATAGGATTTGAAATGGCACGACTTTTTGCGGATGCGGGTCATAAGGTTTTAGCATTATCTAGAAACGCGGGTCCTATTACTAAGTTACAACATAAAAATATACATGCCTTTTCTTTTGATCTAGCTCAAACCAATGATTTAGAAAAACTGGATGTCTTTATAAAAGAGGAATGGCAGGATGTGGATATGCTAATAAATAACGCTGGAAAATTAGTCAATAAACCCTTTTTGGAAACTTCCATGCAAGAATTTAGGGAGGTTTATGAGGTAAACGTATTTGGTGTTGCCGCTGTAACCAAGATTGTGGTTCCGTATATGGTCAAGGGCGGTCATGTAGTTACGGTAAGTTCCATGGGCGGTGTGCAAGGGAGCGCTAAATTTTCCGGATTATCAGCTTACAGTTCTAGTAAAGGAGCAGTGATTACCATGACCGAGCTTTTGGCCGAAGAGTTTAAGGAAACAGGCCCCTCTTTTAACGTATTGGCTTTAGGTGCCGTACAGACCGAAATGTTGGAGGAAGCTTTTCCTGGGTATCAAGCGCCAGTTACGGCAACTCAAATGGCCGATTATATTATGAATTTTGCATTAACGGGGCAGGCCTTGTACAATGGTAAAGTATTACAGGTGAGTAGTAGTACTCCTTAGGTTTTCTGATTTTTTTTGAATACAAAAATAAGGTTGGCAACTAGCTAACGATCTATTTGCAAGGTAACTAATTCACTTTTTTTCCATTGCAAGGAAGCTGTCAATAGGCGACTAACATGGCAATCCTTTATTAGGAGAACGAATGGCTACTGTAACAGTGTTTCATCAGATTGCCACGTTGCGGTAGCTTTATGGCATTGCTTCAACCTTCGTTTCGCTATTCGCATAGATGTACAAGGAACTATTTGCACTAAGTACTGTTTACTTATCACTTATTTTTCACTGTTCACTTTTTTATTAAAAACCACACCACCACACTTTTATTAAATTACCAGCAGATTACCAATCCAATCCTATTTTTTCAGGTATTTTTGTACGGATGGAAAGCGTCCTTAGTACATACTTGCCCGAACGTGCCGTTGCGCCATGCATGGCGCTTATTAAGGAGAATGCTGTACATTTGAAAATAGTGAACGAAAGGGTAACGCGACATGGGGATTATAGGAGGCTTGAGAACGGACAGCATCAGATTACGGTAAATGCCACATTAAATAAGTATCGGTTTTTGATAACACTAGTGCATGAAATTGCCCATTTGGTCGCTTTTGAAAAATATGGTAGAAGGATTAAGCCACACGGATTAGAGTGGAAGCGCACGTTTCAATATATGATGCTTCCTTTTATACGACCGGAGATATTTCCTTCTGGTTTACTTCCGCTATTGGCACGGCATTTTAGAAATCCGAAAGCCAGTAGCAGCACAGACGCGCAGCTATCCATAGCCCTAAAAAAGTTCAACGAACAACAATCAGATAAATCCTACGTTTTTGAATTGCCCATGGGGAGTATTTTTCGATTATACAATGGAAAACTTTTTAGGAAAGGCAATAGACGAACGAAAAGATACGAGTGTGTTGAGGTGAGTTCAGGAAAAGTATACCTTTTTCAACCCAATGCCGAGGTGGAACTTATAAACAGTTAATATGAACAAGAATTATTATGCAGTATTAATGGCCGGTGGTGTAGGTTCAAGATTTTGGCCCGTAAGTACCTCCGAGAATCCAAAACAGTTCCATGACATGTTAGGTGCGGGAACCACCTTGATACAAAAAACATTCCAACGATTAAATAAATTTGTTCCCACCCAGAATATTCTCATTCTCACGAACGAACGGTACAATGATTTGGTGCTGGAACAATTGCCTTTGGTAAAACAAGACCAAGTGGTTTTGGAACCAGCCATGCGGAATACAGCTCCCTGTATATTATATGCAGCCTTAAAGATTCAGAAAATGAATCCGGATGGCGTAATGATTGTTGCACCTAGCGACCACTGGATAGAGGATGAGGCAGCTTTTGAAAAAGACGTTACGGCCTGTTTTGAGAAATGTGAGCAAGAAGACGTTTTATGTACTTTAGGTATAAAACCAACCTTTCCCAACACCGGTTTTGGGTATGTTGAATTTGATAAGACAGATGATACTCAGATCAAAACAGTAAACCAGTTTCGCGAAAAACCCGACTATGAAACGGCAAAGGAATTCCTGGCACAAGGAAATTTCTTATGGAATGCCGGAATTTTTATGTGGAGTGTAAAAACGATTGTTGATGCGTTTAAAGCGCATCAGCCAAAGCAATATGAGCTTTTTGCTGCAGGGATAGAAGCGTACAATACCTCAGGAGAAAATGCTTTCATTGCCCAGAATTATCCGAAAGCTGAAAATATATCTATCGATTACGCAATCTTGGAACAGTCCAAGGCTATCTACGTTTTGGCAGCAACGTTTGATTGGAACGATTTAGGAACCTGGGGTTCTTTGTTCGATAAGCTCGATAAAGATGTATCTGGAAACGCAGTAGTAAATGCCCAAGTATTGGCGGAGGATGCTTCTGGAAATATGATCAGTTCTTCCAAAGATAAGATTGTGGTTGTAGACGGTTTACAGGATTATATTATTGTAGATAAAAAAGATGTACTTTTAATATACCCCATGTCTAAGGAGCAGGATATTAAAAAAGTACTGAATAAAGTAAAAGATAAATTTGGTGATAAGTACGCATAGGTATGCAAGATAAATTTGATCAGAATAATAGCACACCCACAGATAGTACTGCCGACAGTGGGGAGAATGTAAAGAAGAATTTACAGGGATTGTTGGGGAGTATTAAAAAGTTTTTATCTGAACTTTTAGATATCCGTACCAATACAGATCAGCAAGCAACTAAAGAAGCGATTATAGCTGATATTCCTTTTAAGGGGCACACGTCTTGGATTCTTATCTGCTCTATTTTTATCGCTTCGATTGGATTAAATGCGAACTCCACCGCTGTGGTTATTGGAGCAATGCTTATTTCTCCGCTTATGGGACCTATTTTAGGTATTGGTATGTCTATAGCAATTAATGATATAGATACGCTAAAACGGTCCTTGAAGAATTTTGCGGTAATGGTAGTGCTTAGTGTATTGACCGCATTTTTATTTTTTGAATTTTTTCCGCTACGGGATGAATCGTCTGAATTGCTTGCTAGAACCGCTCCTGATATCAGAGATGTGTTGATTGCTTTTTTTGGGGGATTAGCATTGGTAATTGCTAGGGCAAAAAAAGGAACTATTGCCAGTGTTATTTTTGGGGTTGCTATTGCCACCGCTTTGATGCCGCCTTTGTGCACGGTTGGTTTTGGTCTAGCTATTGGGAATTGGGATTACGCTAGCGGTGCCATGTATTTATTCACAATAAACACGATATTTATTGCTTTGGCTACTTTTCTTGTCATAAAACTGTTGCGTTTTCCTATGGTGCGCTATGTGAATTCGCAACGGCGTAGGTTTATAGCAAGAATGGCGTCTCTGGTAGCCATTCTTGTAATGGTACCTGCGGGGTTTACGTTTTATAATGTCTTTCAGGAATCCTTATTCCGAAAGGACGCAACCAGTTTTGTGGAGGAGAAAATTGCCTCATACCAATTTTCAGGGGAAGGTAGGCTCTTGGATAATTTTACCGATATAGAATTTAATGATGGTGAAAACCCGCTGGTAGAGGTTGTATTTATGGGTAATGAGACGATTCCAGAGAATATTATCGCCACTTGGGAAACGCAAATGAACGAATATCCCAAGCTAAAAGGGACTGTGCTTAACATTGTTCAAGGGTCCAAAAATGAAGCTGCCGATCAGCTGAAATACGTAAACGAATTGTATGAGTCCCAGAAGAATCAACTATCAAGTAAGGATGAAAAAATCTCTTTTTTAGAGTTGGAACTCATGCGATTGAACAAGGGGTCGGCAGGGCAGATTCCTTTTCCAGAAATAAGTCTGGAGGCTAAAATCAATTATGAAAACTTATCTCGATTGGCATATTCCTATATGATTTCGACCGACTTTATCAAAACCGATACGATTCCTGTTTTTGAGGTGACGTGGAAAAAGGAAGCCAAGCGCTTTCAAACCGAAAAGGACGTAAAAAAATTACACGAGTGGTTGAAACTAAGATTGCTGAACAAAAACCTTCAGGTCAAAGAAGTTATTTTGGATTGATGGACGTTTGATAACAATAGCTTGTGATTGACAGCACTAGATTAATAGTGGATGTTTAATTCCGCTCCTCAATATACATTTGCCGTACCTTTTTGAAAAGATTTGAAGAATACACAAAATCGGTAACCGCTTGGTTATCGGTTTTGAATATTTCGTTCTTAGTACCCTCCCATTCCTTGAGTCCGTTTTTTAGAAATAGAATTTTCTCTCCAATTTGCATTACGGAGTTCATGTCATGGGTATTTATTACCGTGGTAATATCGTATTCCTCCGTAATTTCTTTGATGAGGTTGTCTATCAAAATTGCGGTTTTGGGATCTAGGCCAGAATTTGGCTCATCGCAAAACAGGTATTTAGGATTCATAACAATGGCGCGTGCAATAGCAACTCTTTTTTGCATCCCACCAGATATTTCAGAAGGAAATTTATGGTGTGCATCAATTAGGTTTACCCTTTTGAGAACGGCATCTACCCTTTCTGTCATTTCCGATTTAGGTTGATTTGTAAACATTTCTAAAGGAAACATAACATTGCCGGCAACCGTCATACTATCAAAAAGCGCACTGCCTTGAAAAACCATACCCATTTCTTGCCGTAGGTTTCTTTTTTCCTTATCTGGAAGGGAGGCATAGCTATTGCCGTCATACACGATGTCTCCTTTTTCCGGATAAAATAAGCCTAAAAGACATTTTAAGAACACCGTTTTACCAGAGCCACTTTGACCTATAATCAAATTGGTTTTTCCGTTCTCAAAAACTGTACTTATTCCTTTAAGTACATGGGCATCACCAAATGATTTGTGTATGTCGTTTGCTTCTATCATTAGCCTAGCAAGAGTTGTGTTAGCAGATAATTTAATATAATAATGACCACACTGGTCCATACGAAAGATGTGGTACTCGCTTTGCCAACCTCAAGAGCGCCTCCCTTCATATAAAATCCATGATAGGAAGGAATCGTGGCAATAACGAAGGCGAATATTAGTGTTTTTATAAAAGCGTAGGCGATATGAAACGGAACAAAATCCATCTGCAATCCCTCAACATAATTCGCACTGGTCAGAAATCCGCCAAAAACACCAGCAAACCATCCACCAAAAATACCCACATACATAGATATGGCTATGGCAAAGGGATAAAAGAGCATGGCTATTATTTTGGGAAATACGAGGTAGTTCAAGGAGTTTACGCCCATAACTTCCAAGGCATCAATCTGTTCAGTAACGCGCATGGTGCCTATGCTAGATGTGATGTAAGAACCTACTTTTCCTGCCATAATAACAGACACAAAAGTTGGTGCAAACTCTAGAATAACCGACTGTCGTGTAGCAAATCCAATAAGGTTTCTTGGAATTAGGGGGCTTGTGAGGTTTAGTGCCGTTTGTATGGTAACAACCGCTCCTATGAAAAAAGAAATAAAAATTATAATCCCTAGAGACCCGTAAATTAGTTCATCTATCTCTTTTAAAATCAAAGATTTCATGATACGCCATTTGGTAGGCTTTTTAAAAACTTCCTGTACCATAACGGCATAGCTGCCAATGGACGCTAAATAATTCATGCGTTATAAATAGATTTCTTAATGTAAAAGTAACAATAAAGGGTTTGATTTGACCTTGATTTCATCTTTTAAGGGAGATTTTATTTACTTTTACCCAACAAATATATAGGTATGAATTTTACAGGTTGTTTAGTTTTTCGTTTTGTTTTTATTAGTCTATTTTCAGTTTTGACCCTAACTGGGCAAAAAAAGTCGAAGATAGAAGATGATACTCATTTGATGGCCAAACCCAAGTTGGTGGTGGGTATTGTAGTGGATCAGATGCGTTATGACTACTTAACACGCTTTTACACTCATTACGGAGAAGGCGGATTTAAGCGCATGATTACTCAAGGCTTCAATTGTAAGAACAACCATTTTAACTATGCGCCAACAAGTACCGGTCCAGGGCATGCATCAGTTTACACAGGAACTACGCCTGCAACACATGGTATTATTGGCAATAATTGGTATGATAAAGAAAATGACGAGACGGTGTATTGTGCGGGTGACGATAGCTACGCTTCGGTAGGTACTAAAAGTGACGCAGGGCAAATGTCGCCCCATCGCATGAGGGTCACGACAGTCTCCGATGAACTGCGATTGCATACCCAGATGCGAGGTAAGACCATTGCTATAGCTTTGAAAGACAGGGGAGCCGTAATTCCTGGTGGACATACTGCGAATGCTGCCTACTGGTTTCACGGTAAGGATGAAGGCAAGTGGATAAGCAGTACCTATTACATGAACGAATTGCCGACCTGGGTAGCTGATTTTAATAGTTCTGGTACGGCGCAATCCTATAAGAAATCTTGGACAACGTTTAAAGAGATAAGTACGTATACCGAAAGCGGTCCAGACAACAATGCCTATGAAGGGCTTTTAAAAGGCGAGTCTACACCTACCTTCCCGCATAATACGACCAATTTGCTAGACAAGAATAAAGATTTTGAAATTATAAAAGGCACGCCTTTCGGAAACAGTATTACGACCGATTTTGCTATTGAAGCGCTGGATAAGGAGGGGTTGGGAATGGATGATGATACTGATTTTCTAGCCATTAGCTTTTCGAGTACAGACTACGTAGGACACAACTACGGGGTAAATTCAAAGGAAATACAAGACACTTATTTGCGATTAGATGCCGATTTGGAACGATTGCTTACCGCGTTGGATAAAAAAGTAGGTAAAGGTGAATACACCGTTTTCTTAAGTGCCGACCATGGCGCAGTTGAGGTGCCAACATATCTAAAGGATATGAAAATACCTGCAGGTTATGTGGATTATAACACCATAAAGACTAAGTTTTCTGACTTTTTGAAATATAAATACGGTACCGAGGACATCGTTAAAAATTTTTCCAACCTACAAGTTTTCTTGGATCATAGGATTATCAAAAACTTAGATTTGGATGTTAAGCAGGTTCAAGAGGATATAGCAAAGGAATATTTAAGTTATGACTTTATAGATCGTGTCTACACAGCAAATCAAATGTGGCAAAACGAGTATACTAGGGGAATTCCCTACATACTCCAAAACGGATATAACCAAAAACGTTCTGGGGATGTGCTTTTGGTGCTTAAGCCAGGATTTATAAGCTATGGTAAAACAGGTTCTACGCATGGTTCTCCCCAAATTTATGATACCCATGTACCGCTGCTTTTCTTTGGGAAAGGGATAAAAAAAGGAAGTACGGTAGAACGCACCGAAATTCCGGATATAGCCCCTACGATAGCAGCACTATTGGGTATTTCATTTCCTAGCGGAAGTACAGGGAAGCCTATTTCAGTTGTGCTGCAGTAACTAGTGCTATGAACAAACATCCAATAGGTATTTTTGATTCGGGGGTAGGAGGAACATCCATATGGAAAGAGATTCAGGAACTACTGCCATATGAGTATTGTGTTTATTTGGCGGACAGTAAGCATGCGCCTTATGGAGAAAAATCCGCTGATGAGATTCTCCATCTCGCTATAAAAAATACAGAATACCTACTGGACAAGCATTGTAAATTGATTGTAGTGGCCTGTAATACGGCTACAACAAACGCTATTGATTATTTGCGAAATAACTATCCTGTTCCTTTTATCGGTATTGAGCCTGCTATAAAGCCTGCAGCGCTCAACTCTAAGTCTAAAACCGTAGGCGTTTTAGCTACAAAAGGCACATTGATTAGTAGTTTATTTCACAGCACTATACAAAATCACGCTAGTAACATCACGATTATTGAACAACAAGGAAAGGGTTTGGTAGAACTGATTGAAAGCGGTAAGTTGAATGCTTATGAAACTAGGACACTTTTGGCAACATACGTGCAGCCCATGGTGGATAAGGGGATAGACTATTTGGTGCTTGGCTGCACCCATTACCCATATTTGATTCCGCTATTGAAAGAATTGCTCCCAAGAGATGTTAAGATTATTGATTCGGGCGAGGCAGTGGCACGCCAAACCAAAGCTATTTTACAAAAGAACAGGCTTTTAAATACAACTGGTACTATAGGAAAACAGCAATTCTTTACTAATGCAGACGTCGAACTATTGAAACGTTTTGTGTCATCTGTTCTGGCTGAAAAAGAGGTGCGTTTTTTAGATTTTTAAAATACCTCCAACTCTAGAATAAGTTAAATAGGTAAAAGCGTACTTGTGTTTTTCATCCTTAGGGTGATGTTCTTCTGTCATAAGTTTCCAATAATCTGAATCAATCTCAGGAAAGAACGTATCCGCTTCCAAACTAGTATGCACGCGAGTTAACTCAATGATGTTTGCAAAAGCCTCCCCTTGTTTGTAGATTTCTCCGCCACCAATAATAAAGGCATCCTCTTCGGATACTTGCTTTAGAGCATCCTCCAAAGAATGTACAATGATACAATTCTCATAAGGCACACTATACGTGGTGTCTCTTGTAATGATAATATGGGTGCGTTTGGGCAAGGGTTTTGGGAAACTTTCAAACGTCTTGCGACCCATGATAATTTTGTGTCCAATGGTCAGTTTTTTAAAACGCCTAAAATCAGCTGGTAAATGCCATAAAAGGTCATTGTCCTTCCCTAGGGCATTGTTTTCTGCCGCGGCGGCTATCATTGTAATGGTGCTCACTAAAATTAGGTTTTAATAGTATACGAAACAACATAGCAAAAAGGATGCCATCAATACAATACTATTTCTATCTTTAGGCTAAAGATACGGTAATTGTAATTTTTACATACCTATTCGTTTGGCGTTATTTAAATGGAATCTAGTATAAACAATAAATGGAAAAAATAAGAACCGAATTTCCGGTCATAAGGAAGGGTATTTATGCCAATACTGCAGTTTATGGCCCTATGTATGATTCGTTGTTAGATTGGCGACAGGAGCATGATTTAGACTTTCTGCTACACGGCAGCGCCATGCGGGAAAGATCATTGGAAATCCTATCCGATACGCGAAATACAGTTGGGAGGTTTTTTAATTGTAAACGAGAAAATGTGGCTTTGGTCTCTAATTTTTCAACGGGACTTAATCTCTTGTTGGAAGGGTTGCAACCAAAAACTAAAGTGTTGTTATTGGAAAATGACTATCCATCAGTAAACTGGTCTTTTGAAAATAGGGATTTTGATATTTCTTACCTCAAAATGGATACAGATATAGAGGAGCATATCCAAGAAACTATTCACACTAAAAATATTGAAGTATTGGCATTGAGCATGGTACAATGGTTGGATGGTTTCTTGTTGGATACTGATTTTTTCAAGGAGTTAAAAAAGGACCATCCCAATGTAATTATTATTGCAGATGGCACCCAGTTTTGTGGTACCCGAACCTTTGATTTTGCTAACTGTGGTATAGATGTATTGGGTGCTAGCGCTTATAAATGGCTCTTGGCAGGATACGGAAATGGTTTTATGTTATTTTCCGATACCGTTCAAGAACGATTCGCAGTGCGGAGTATAGGATTCAATGCCGCTAATGGGGATTTGAGTAAAAAAGATAGCATCCGCTTTGCCAAAAAGATGGAGCCCGGTCATTTATCCTGCCATAATTTTGGGAGCTTAAAATTTTCCTTGGATTTTATGTCCAACATAGGAATGAATAAAATTACAGCCCATAATAAATTACTGTCTATAAAAGCAAAGCAGGAGTTTGCAGCATTAGGACTTTTGGAACAAGGTATCCTAAAGCGAGAAGTACATAGTACTATCTTTAATATAAAGGGTGATGTAGCTGTTTTTAATAAGTTGTTGGAAAATGATGTGCTTTGTGCCCAACGAGGAAACGGTATTCGCTTGAGTTTTCATTTCTATAATACATTGAAGGAGATAGATGAGATTGTAAGAATAGTAAAAACAGTAAAGTAGAGTTTACTAACTTATTATTTTTTAAAGCGCAGATTTTCAGACAATTGTTATTTGTTGCCAAATTATTATCAAATTCATAAAAGTGATATGAATCATTGTAAATGAGCTTCTTAATATAGTAGTTTTACCGGATATTTTAAAAAATACATATCATGGCAATTGCAAAACAATTCTTAAAAACTAAACCAGTCTGTAAGGTAACATTTACTATACCAGCAGAAGAGGCGAAAAAAGTAGCTGTAGTAGGTGATTTCAATAACTGGAACCCTAAGGGTAGCACATTAAAGAAATTAAAGAACGGAACTTTTAAAGGAACGTTTGATCTTCCAAAGGAAAACAGCTACGAGTTCAAGTATATCGTAGATGGTGCATTCGTAAACGATTCAGAAGCTGATCGTTACCAATGGAACGACTATGCCGGTTCTGAGAATGCGGTTTTAGAATTATAGGCAAACTGTAAGTAGTTAAAAAGAGGCACAGGAATTTCCTGTGCCTCTTTTTAATGACCTATAGAGAAGATTTACTCCTCCACAGAAACACCTTTCCAAAAAGCCACTCGGCCTTTGATACCTTTCGCTAATTCGCTCACTTCTGGATAATACCAAGCTGCATCGGAGTTTTGTTTGCCGGCTACTTCTACTGTGTAGTAGGAGGCCATTCCTTTCCATGGACAGGATGTATGGGTGTCACTGGTTTTAAAATATTCTTTTTTTATACTCTCTGCGGGAAAATAATGATTGTTTTCCACGATCAAAGTTTCGTTACTTTCCGCGATTACTGTATTGTTCCAAATTGCCTTCATAGTTCTTTTTTTAAACTGATTTTGTAAATAGATAATTTTTGTAATAATTCTTTGTGTCGCTAAACGTTTCCAATACTTTTAATCCGGACTTTTCCGCAAGCCATTGCACAGTTTTATCATCATATTTTTGCGAAATTTCAGTATGTATGGTTTCCCATGCGTCAAAAGCAATATCAAGATTTAACTTTTCTATACGGACTTCTTGTGGCGATTGCGCTACTAAATAGCTTTTTGCTGTGCCACTTTCTGGATCGTACACTTCCCAATGCATAAAACTATCCAAATCAAAATCAGCTTCTAGTTCTCGATTAATTCGTACCAATAGGTTTTTATTGAACCTTGCTGTAATTCCCGTTGTATCGTTATAAGCATCCAATAGGATTTGAGGATGCTTTTTCTGGTCAAAACCTATGAACAGTAAGTCATTAGGTTGCATGTATTCCTGTATTTGCGAGAGAAATTCAATCGCTTGGTCATGTAAAAGATTTCCAATATTGGAGCCAAGAAAGAGAATAACTTTTCGCTCATCCGTAGCGAAATTGAGTTTTTTTAGCGTTTCAAAATACGTGCCTTGCATCGGTTCCGTAGCTAATTCTGGAATTTCATTTTTTAGATTGGCTTGTAGGGAATCCAATGCATTCTGACTAATATCAATAGGGCAAAAGGTGAAATCAAGTTTTTTGCCAGTAAAATGATGTAAAAGAATCTTCGTCTTTTTTCCATCGCCAGCTCCCATTTCTATTAAATGAAAAGGTTTTTCGTCATTAGAAAAATGTTGGGCAAGTTGTTCCTTGTACGCTTCCAAAATACTGAATTCCGTATTGGTGAGATAGTATTCTGGCATGTTCATTATGTCCTGAAAAAGGGCATCTCCTGCCTTATCATAGATGTATTTGGAGGATAGTAGCTTTGGATAAGAAGTAAGGCCTTGGTATACCTCTTGTTTAAATTGCGTATCTAATTTATGTGCTAATTTTTTATGCATGTAGTGTAAGTCGTAATTATTTGGCTAACCTTAATCCAGTAAATTGCCATCTTAAATTGGTTTGAAAAAAATTGCGGTAGGTAGGTCTTGGATGTTTACTGGATGTAACTACCGAACTGCCGCGAAGAACTTTCTGGTTCACCATAAATTTACCATTGTATTCGCCTAAAGCACCATCCGCTTTCTTGTAATTAGGGTAGGGAAGGTAGGCACTTTCTGTCCATTCCCATCGTTGCCCCCAAGGAAAAAGATGCTGCGCGGCTTCCCATTCAAATTCTGTGGGCAATCGGCATCCTGTCCATTGCGCATAGGCAAAAGCTTCAAAATAGGAGAGGTGTGTTACGGGTGTTGCCGCACTAAGCTTTTGCAAACCGTTATAGGTGTAATGGTGCCAGATTCCGTCTATGTTATGCCAATACAAAGGAGCGGAAATTTGTTCTCGGGTTACCCAATCCCATCCTTCGGCATGCCAAAGGTCAAATTTTTTATAACCACCTGCTTCTATAAAAGTTAGATATTCGGCATTGGTTACCAGCGTATTGGAAATAGCATAGGAATGTAGATACACCTTATGTCTCCCTAGTTCATTATCGTAGCAGAAATCTGTGTACTTGTGCCCTATTTCATAAATCCCTTCCTCCATGGGGACCCATTCTTGGACAGTTGCATTCTTGGTATGTTCCTTGAAATTTTTAGAATATTTAGGAAGTAAGGGATTGTTACCAAGAATGTACTTGATATCCGTCAATAATAATTCCTGATGTTGTTTTTCGTGATGGATGCCAATTTCCAGTACGTTATTCAGCTCTTGGTTTTCTAAGGTGGTCAATACTTCTTTTATTGCTGATGTAACGTAGGTTCTATAGGCATAAACCTCGTTTACGGATGGTCTGGATAAGTTGCCGCGATCAGCTCGTACCACGCGCTTTCCAATGGTTTCGTAATAACTATTGAATACAAAAGAAAAGTCTTCGTTAAAAACACGATACTCCTTTTTATATTTTTTTAATATGAATTCCTCAAAGAACCAAGTCGTATGGCCCAAATGCCACTTTGGGGGACTTACATCAATACTAGGTTGGACAACATAATCCTCAATTTCTAAAGGTTTACAAATAGTCTCGGTATGCTCACGGGTTTTTAAAAAGAAACTCAGCAGCGAATCAGTAAGGATCATGAAAGCGATTTTCTATAAAGATAATGAAAATATGAAGCTTGTTGGCGCACAATAAATCTGTGCTTGAACTGCTTTATGTTCTATCGAGAATTTAAAGAACTATCGTGTTTTGAAATCTTGATATTAAATCTTGTCCATGACGTTGGTGAGGTTTTTTGAAAACCTTGTTAAACATACATTTTAACGCTTCTGCCCATTTCAGGAAAGACTTTGTTAGGGTATATAGCGTAGTATTTTAATTGTTTTCAGTTCTGCTATGAATTTAATGGATGGAGCAAAGTACTTTATATTATCTGAATGAAAACTTATCTACTGGTTGTTCCTTTTGCTTTGGGGAGGCCTAAAGAGAGTACATTGTATTAGGTAGCGTGAAAAGCTTTTTCCTTGAAAAAATGTTAGCCTAACTACGTCAAAATATATTTTCCGTAAGATAATTCACGAATAAAAACAATAATTATCTCCACCCTTAAATCACACTGCAACTGCCCCTTTAATATGTGGGTGCGGATTATAATCGACCAGTGTAAAATCTTCAAACTTAAAGTCAAAAATATCGGTTACCTCTGGATTTATTACCATTGTTGGTAAAGGTCTGGGTTTTCGGCTCAATTGGAGCTCCACTTGCTCCATGTGGTTATCATAAATGTGCGCATCGCCAAAGGTATGTATGAAATCTCCAGCTTTATAACCACATACTTGTGCCATCATCATGGTGAACAACGCATAAGAAGCGATGTTAAAAGGAACGCCCAAAAAGATGTCCGCGCTGCGCTGATACAATTGGCAGCTTAATTTACCATCGGCTACATAAAATTGAAAAAATGCATGACAAGGAGGTAATGCCGCTTTGTTGTTTGCTACATTTTCCGAAAAAGATTTAGAGGTATCTGGCAGTACACTAGGGTTCCAAGCGGAGACTAACATTCTCCTGCTATTCGGATTGTGTTTTAACGAATAGACGACATCTTTTATTTGATCTATTTCGTCGTCGTTCCAATTACGCCATTGTTTTCCATAGACGGGTCCAAGGTCACCATTTTCGTCTGCCCAATCGTTCCAAATACGAACACCATTTTCTTTTAGGTATCCTATATTGGTGTCGCCTTTCAAAAACCAAAGCAGCTCATAAACAATGGACTTTAAATGTAGTTTTTTAGTGGTCACCATCGGAAAACTGTTGCTTAGGTCAAATCGCATCTGATATCCAAAGACACTTTTGGTTCCCGTTCCCGTTCTGTCCCCTTTTTCGTTGCCTTCCGCTAACACATGCTTCAATAAGTCGTGATACTGTTTCATCTATATGCTAATTCGCTAACCGGTTATTTTAAATTGAATACCCATCCTAGGTGTTCATAAGTAAGAGTTGATTCCAGAAAGTGGAATCAAAACAAAAATAGGATTTAAGAAGAAGTAAAGGTGTCGAATCTCTAAGCGGTTATAAAAATTTATTAACGAAGGTACCGAATTACTGTTTGCTGATTTTCTGATACCCTAAAACCTTGTTTTCACTTTGAATCGCAAGAAAGTATATACCAGAAGCTAGTGAGTTGATATTTAAGCTAACAATGCGCGTATTGGTATACGATTCTTTTTTTATTAGTTGTCCTGCGGCATTAACCATGGTAAGTTCAACCTTAGAGATTAAGCCTCCTAAATCTATTTCTATAGTATTTGAAGTAGGGTTGGAATACGCTTTGATAGAAAATAGCCTAAGGACTGTTGAAGTATAGCCTACTCCAGGTTGTTCACATGAAATTATAAACTCTTCAATACCGTCTTTGGTAGCATCTAGAAACCATCAGGTTTCAGGATTTATCTCTGCTTCGGTATCGTCCCAATCCTTTGTTGGTAGTGTTGTGTTTGTATATCCGGTTCCGAGGCTGTTACAGCTTTCTACTCTTAGCAATACTGCATTCCCATCCCTATCGGCATCCAAATACCAAGTAGATATCTCAAACACATTGGCATCGGTATCTTCACAGTTCGTCGTTGGTAGTGTAGCTGTTTTATAGCCTTAGCCTGGACCACTAGAACTTATAGCTGTTGGTAGAATAATATATCCGTCGCCATTTAAATACTAGACTTGGTCTGCAGCTGCTCCAAGATTTTCTTTTAAAGTGATTACTATGGTAGTCGATTTGTCAAATCCTACCTCAATCCCAGCTACGTTGGTCTGGGTTTGTCGCTCCATTTGCCTTGCTTCGGTGTTGAACCAACATAAAGAGAAGCCAATTGTCAGGATAAAATATAATCCCAGTCAGTCCGGATTCAGTAGGGACAGTGCTAAATAATCCTACGTTCGGGCTCGCTTGGGAACACCCATTTTTTACTTGTCAAATATAGGGGTTGTCTCCATCTTACAGCACCTTAGGATTTCCGTCTAAATCAAAAGTTAAATTATCATTTCCATTGCAATTGCCCCAGTTTAAATTAGTGCTATAGTTTTTATGCGTTTTTGCGTCGGAATCTTGGAGCCTTTACATCGTGACTCATTCTTAACTGCGAAGTAGATACCACCGTTGGGTTCAATTTCGACATCTTTGATTCTTAAAAAATTGGCAGCACTTACGGCTGCGCTCTGTTCTTTGGTTGTATTTCGTTCTTCTTTTGTGGTATTATTTAATAGAATCCAATCGCCATTGCCATTTTTTGAACCTTTGTATACATATAGTTTTCCGCTACTTAAATCTTGAGCTGCATCAGCTGCGAATTTATATAGAAATCCAAAGCCTGTGTAGTTATCAGTGCCTTGGTATGCGGTACGTTCATTGGAATGTATAGCGAGATTTTCATGTTTAAAATTTCCCAATGCCCAGCGTTTATCAGTAACCGTTTTTGTTACCGGATTTATTTCAACGGCCCAACCTAAATCGTCATAACCGTCATTGTTGATATCCAAGTCCGTTATTAGGTTACTGGCCACCAATTCCTTAGAGGTGTATTCTTCACAACTGATAATGGTATTCCATGGCGTTACTGTTCCGGAGCAATTGGCAGCAGTACCTGCTATAGGTGAGAAATCTACCGCTTTGGATAAGGTAGTGACCCATAATTTTGTGCTGTTGTTATAATTTATGTCTAGCACAGAAACACCTCCAGGTAAGGTTTCGGCGTTGATACTTAAAAATCCGTTGGTGCTACTTCCGTTTATGGGTACGTATCCTGTAAAGTCATTATTCCCCATTAAGGCACCACCCTCGGTTAAAGGATCGCCTTGGGAAATGATTTTTTGAAACGTATGTGAGTCCGGTATCGTAAATTCTGTTGTTCGGCTAGTCGGTATTACGGATTGAAAATCCCCAATATTCTGCCCAAATAAAAAAGAGCTGTATAGGAAACATAGAAGCCTGATTTTCATAGAGGTGTTGGTTGTGTGTGCCTAAAAAATAAGCATACTACTCATTTGCTAAATGGAAAAACGAAAAGTATGCTTTTTTTGATTATAATAGAAAAACCAACGTTTAAAGGAGTTATATATCAGATAAAAATTACACCTGATGTTTTGTTAGCATGATAAAGAACAAGTGATTTTTTATCTATCCTAATATCATACCAGCAATCGTAGCAGATAGCAAGGAGGCCAAGGATCCGCCCAAAACCGCTTTCATCCCAAATTCAGAAAGTGTTTTACGTTGCCCAGGGGCTAAAGACCCTATGCCACCAATTTGGATGCCAATAGAGGCAAAGTTAGCGAAGCCACAGAGCATGTAGGTCGCCATGATGATTGATTTATTGTATTTCAAATGGGGCATACTCGCCATATCCTTTAATTCTGCCAACTGAATATAGCCTACAAATTCGCTTGCAGCAAGTTTAATGCCCAGTAGTTGGCCCATAAGCATAACATCTTCTTT
>JBLIEO010000025.1:0-24900 GCA_047633095.1 Maribacter sp. | reverse complement strand
AAGGGCAAGTACTTTTATTTTATAAAAAGGCGACGTTTGCACGCCTGAGGCTTTTAGATTTTTTATAAAACTCTCGCTTAGCGCATTACTACCGAAATCATCGTACATAAAACGGACCTCAACACCATGTTTCGCTTTTTGTATTAAAATATCAGTTATAGATTTTCCGGTAGCATCATCTTCGTAAATATAATATTCAAGATGAATGTGATGCTCCGCTGCTTGTAAAACCACTAGGACTTTAGGGAATTTTTCTTCCCTATTCAACAGTAGTTTTACGTACAAACTCTGCCAAATTATAGTTTACCTAAGGAATCAATGCGGAGTTTAGAACGGTATTGGAGTAAGCGAATTTTCGGTTTCTTAACTCCTTTCGCACGTGGTCATCTTGAATCAATTTTTTACTATAGAGCTTATGTTTTCGGTAATTGGTCCCGAATGGAAAGTAAAAGAACATCCCAAGAAATGGAACAAAAATTATAAACAGAATATAGGCCAAGGCCTTCATACTACTTAACGTATCGTACAATACCCTAAGGATACGTAAAAGCAATGCAATGAGGTACAAAATTTCAAAAAGTAGTATTCAGTTCATTGGTAGCCTTTCGCTATTTTTATTATTCCAGTACCTCCTTGTTTATTTCTTAATTAATGACACTAAGTTTAGTGCCAAACATTATCTTCCTCCAGGAGGACAGTGTAGTTTTAAGAAGTTTGTATATAAGGTGGTCAAATGTTCTGTAGTTCCTTCTCCTTCTCTTATGCCATGTGTTCGGTTTGGATAAGGCATAAATTGAAATTGCTTGTTGTGTTTTATTAATTCATTTAACAATAGTTCTGCATTTTGATAATGCACATTATCATCTCCAGTACCATGGATATAAAGCAAATTTCCCTCTAAATTTTTGGCATGGGTAATCGGAGAGCCTTCAATAAAATCTTCCCTATTTTCTTGCGGTAGGCCCATATAGCGTTCTTGATAAATGTTATCATAGGTTAATTGATTGGCAACCGCTGCGAGTGAAATTCCCGTTTTGTAAATCTCAGGATATCGAAACATCAAATTCAATGTGGCAGACCCTCCTCCGCTATGGCCCCAAACTGCTACTCTCGTTGAATCTACAAAATCCCATTTCAAAATCTCTTTAGCAGCCATAGCCTGATCATTTATATTGATGACTCCAATTTTTCTGTAAATAGACTTTCGCCATGCGCGCCCTTTTGGAGCAGGAGTACCTCTATTATCTAGAGAAATATAGAGATAGCCATCTTCAGCCATATTTCCATTATAATTTCGATTTCTACTTACATTATAGATGTCTTTTACCGTGGTGCCAGCGGGTTCAGAATAAACATAAAACACCACAGGATATTTTTTATTTGGGTCGAAATTTGTTGGTTTTACCATCCATCCGTCCATTTTAATATTGTTTTCGGTGGTTATGGTAAAGAATTCGGTAGTTGGTTTTTTCTCTATTTTTTTTAAGTTAGCAACAATACTTTCTTCTTTGGTTAACGCTTTGTGATTGGCAACGCTAACAAACTCTTTTGTTCTTGGCGTATAATGGTTTGAAAAGGTATGTTCTGCGTAGCTGCCATTAGAAGAAAAAGAATAATCGTGGCTTCCTTTTAAGCTCTCGGGACTTAATAATTCGGTTTTTCCTTTTCCGTTTAATTTTGTCTTATACAAATACTTTTGCGTGGCATTATTTGGGGAAGCTAAATAATACACATATCCTTTTTTAGAATCTATGTGTTTTAAATCGATAACATCGTATTCGCCTTTAGTGATAAGTACCTCTGGTTTTCCTTCCAAAGAAACTTGGTATAAGTGCCTCCAACCATCTTTTTCTGATGCCCAAAGAATACTATTATTTTTTTTTAAAAAGCTAAAATTATTGGTGTAGTCAATGGCACGAGAATTGCCTATATTAAATAAGTCAACCCAAGCTTCGTCCGATTCGCTATACATACTATTTGTGGTGCCTTCTAAAGCATCTGCAATGTATAACGTACTGTTGTTTTGTTTTCTATTTAATTGCTGGATCAAGAGCTTGTTAGTGCTTGGAATAAATTCCATTCTTACTAAGTAGTTTTGAGAGGCATCACCAGGAACATTCATCCATTTAGTTTTGTTGTCAGAAAGGCTTACGACACCCACCCTGCACGCAGAAGGTTTCTCGCCAACTTTTGGATATTCTAAGGGTACCAATTGAGAATATATTGAGTCTGTATTATTAATCATATAAAACTTTTTAATTTCGCTAGCATCTATCTGCCAATAGGCAATAGATGTACTGTCTGGACTCCAACGAAATCCATCTCTACAAGAAAATTCTTCCTCATATGCCCAATCAAAAGTTGCATTTATTAAGGAACCCGTACCATTCGTAGTTAAGGCTTGAATCTCACCACTTTCATAGGATTCACTATATAAATTGTTTTCAGAAACATAAGCAATTTTAGTTCCATCGGGCGAGAATTTTGCAAACATTAAAGAGGAAGGTGGTAGGCTTTTACCAAGTTGGGTGAGCGTATTCGTTTTAAAGTTAAAAACCCAATAATCACCTCTGGTATTAAGTCTCCAAACTTTTTTAGTATTGGTAAATAATAGGACTTTTTGTTGGTCTATTGAAAATACAAAATGTGCGACTGCTATAGGTTCAGTTTTTCCTGCTGGGGTAAGTTGTTTTTTTGAAATGACTGTTTTTACATCTTGGTTGGGTAGGGTATAGGTAACCAATTGGTTTTTTTCTAATTTAAAATAAGAATTCCCATCGTTTGTCCAGTTTACCTGTGCTTTTCCATTAAAAGTAAAAAAACAGATAAATACGAGAATTTGCAAGCTGTTTAAATTAATAGATAGAGACTTTTTTACGTTTTTCATCTGTTGGTACTTATGATTTATCATTGTTTTTTAAAATCTATTTCAAATGCAAATCAATCCTTCCATCTTTCGTGTTTTATGAAGGCTAACGACCCCCTGTATAAAACGAGCGTGGCGTTATGGCTTGTTATTGCTTATTTCGTTTTAAAAATTTGTTCTATAAATATAGGCTGAATTTTAGGATTAGGCAGCCACGCATGTAGCTTTTAACCAGCCTACGTTGCGGGAGATGAGACCGAGAAGAAGGCAAAGGATTAAATATCGTGTTCCCGAAGGCTTCGGATTGAAATCCCTTTTTTGTGGATTGTTCTTTCGTATTACTACCCCTCCTTAGAAATTTATACGTGGTGTTTCTGGTGGTTCTATTTAAAAGTGGAACCATATGTCTTCTGTCAACTGACCCATACTTGTTTATGTAGAGTTATGTGTTTTATAAACGTAACTAAGCAATTTAGAACTAGCAATAAATCACATATGGTGTTATCAACTCAAATTCTTGTTGCTGAATATTCGGTAACATTGTAACACAAACAATTTTAAAGTTGTTCAATGCCTGTAAACATAATATGTATTGCAAAGGGGTATACGAGTGAATCCTGAAAAAGCGGAAAGAATCTAATTTTAGAATCTATGAGCCTAGAATAATAATGTCTCAGATTAAGGAAGAATTTATTTGTTGTTTACCTCAGTTCTTTGTTAGTATTTTATTGCTTAATGACTATAATCCATTCCTTTCTTACTGTTTTCAACTGAATTTAACCAGGTAATTAAATCCGTCTTTAACTCCTTTGTTACTTCAGGAAATTGCTCAATAATATTTTTTTCTTCTGATTTGTCATTTAGTAAATCGTAAAGTTCAAACGCTGTTAAGTTTTTATCCCCAATTAATTTGTATTGATGGGTAACCCATGATAATTTTGACTCATATATAAACCCAATAGGTTTTGTTCTTTCCTTTTCATCACCTTTTAAGGCACCCAAAATACTTGTACCATCAATAGGCCTATCAGCAGGGTATTCTTGATTTAGAATGTCAAGTATTGTTGGCAGATAGTCTGAAGTGACAGCAGGAAAATCAATTCTTCTACCCCCTTCTAAATGATTTTTCCAAATAACAAAAGCAGGTACTCTAACGCCTCCTTCATATAGACTCCTTTTGCGTTCTCTAAAAATGCCAGCACTACCAGGAGTTGCTCTTTCCGGACCATTATCACTACAAAAGAAAATTATAGTTTCTTCTTGAATATCTAACGCTTCTAGTTTTTTCCACAATCTACCAATTTGTTCATCCATTGCAGTAATAGTGCCGTAATACAATTGCTTTTCGAGGTCCAAATCTTTATAAAAACTGCGATGAATACTATCACTAACTACAGGTAAATGTGGCGTATGAAACCAAATTGTTGAAAAGAATGGTTTCTCTTCTTTTAGTGAATTTTCAATGAATGGAATAACCCTATCCGTTATGATACGAGAATCGTCACCTTGTAAATTTGTTATTACTTTTTGATTTTTCCCCACCCAATATGCTGTTTCATATGCCTTAGTTGAGTCACTATCTTTGATAGCCTTCCATCCAAATCTTTTACTTTCTCCTTTAATAAAAGTAGTAGGATATACCATTGGGTCGTAAGTAGGTACTTTTGATTCGGTGCTAAAAAAATGGTCATAACCATGTGCAGTTGGAATTGTATATTCTGTATCGTATTCTCGCCTTCCGCCTCTATTAGCATCTAGTTCGGATTTTGTAAGGGTTCCTAAGTGCCATTTGCCAAAATGACTAGTCATATACCCTTCTTTTTTCAAGAGTTCAGGTATTGTGATTTCTTCATCTTTCATATGCCCCTTATTAGCATTCGGAATATTTATTCTAAGAGGGTTTCTTCCCGTAATTAAACTAGCTCTTGTTGGAGAGCAAACAGCGGAAGCCGAATAAAATCTATCGAAAATGACACCATTTGATGCTAGTAAATCTAAATTAGGCGTTTTTATTTCATCATTCCCGTTAAAACCAACATCATACCAACCTTGGTCATCAGTCATAATTAATATGATATTTGGTTTTTGAATAAGGTTGTCTCGCACAGGATCGTTGCATGAAGATAATCCCAGTGTAGCAATAAAGAATAGTTTTGCTATTTCTTTTAGATTCATAATGGTTTTTTTGTATTAAATGCTAACGACTATAAACAGTATGGGAGTAAACTAGCATTTGCTGTTCGCTTTGTACATAGCGAATTTATTTTATTTTGATCTATTTTTGTCCAAAGTACAATCTCAAAGATTGTGCAGCTCAATGATCAATACAGACTATATCGAAAACCACAAAGCCCGTACTAATTATTGGCTTTGTTGGTACTTGGGTTTTACGTTCTGCTTGGTTATCAATAGACTAAAAATTCTGAAAAACGTTCAGTTTTTAGCGAATTCCATTCTTCTTTTATGATGCTATAGTAAACATCAGTTCTGCTTTCTCCATTTGGAGCGACGTGGTTATTTCTAAAAACGCCTTCTTTCTGAGCACCTAAATTTTCTATTGCTTTTTGTGAACTTAGGTTTTCTTTATCGGTACTAAATTGTATTCTTCTAAATCCAATATTTTCAAAACCAAATTGCAATAATTCGTACTTGCAAGCTTTATTTAATCCTGTGCCTTGAAAATCCGTTCCCAACCAGGTCCAGCCAATTTCACATTTTTTGTTTGCCGTATGCACATTTCCGTATCTCGTACAACCTGCAACTTTATTATTTTGCTTGTCTATGATTAAAAAAGGATAGCAAAGACGATTGTTTTTGTCCTTAATCGTTTTTGCTATATAGTTTTTAAAACCCTGTTCGTTATTTACGTTCATTCCCATAAACTTCCAAATTTCTTTATCGAAGATTATTTCTTTGAGTTCTTCATTTCTTTTATTCTCAAAGGGGAGCAGTAAAACTCTATCGTTTTCAAGTTGAATATTTGATTTTAGAATTTTTATTTTCATTTTTTTTAGGATTGTTGCCAGCTCGTTGTATGTGGTTTCGTTGCAAGATAACTAAGATAGTAAATAAGAAGAACCTCTTTGTTCAGGAGTGAGAATTTTCTGAAATGGAAATCAGAAGTAATGAACGATACACCGTGTGTGTGCCCAGCAAGGGTATTTTTTTAACTATAGAAATGTAGTTAATTAATTAAAGAGTGCAAGTCCCTTATGTTTAGGGATAATGCCTTGAACCATTAGTAAGTCGCAAGGGTACTAGTTGCGAAGCTAGGTCTGAAGGTTATTTACGATTGACTAGTGAGTACATACCGCTACAAAACTCGGTACCGACGAACAGGAAAGGCATTCTGAGGCTATTCCGTTGGATAAGCAAGCGGATCATTGTGAAGTCCCAAACACTTTATTTTTAGGTGATAACCGAAGTAGTAAATTCGTACTTGCGGTGACGTAAGAGGCGCACTCTGGACTTTACACCTCACGGCCGTCGACTAGAGTATAAATAGTTGATTCTAACTTGTCTACTGTTTTAGGGTTAGAAGGTCTTATTTCATCTGGGCTAATAACTCGACCTTTTTTATCTAAAAATATAAATCTAGGCAGCGCACCAATAGCATAAAATTTAATAAAATCTGTTTTTGAGCCTGAATAAAGTTGTGTCCCTTCAATTAGATTACTTTAAATATACTTCTTCCATTTATCATATTTACGATTAATGCTCATAGAAATAATTTGAAGTTTATCATGATTAGAAAAGTGTTCCTCGAACTCTTTTAGGAAAACATATTCTACCTTACTCGGTGCACACCAAGTAGCCCAAACATCTATATACACATACTTTCCTTTAAACGATGTTAATGCGATATTCTTGTTGTTTATGTCTTTGAAAGAGAAGTCATTTCAGAGTGCATCAATAAGTGATTTTTTATATAAGTATTTAGTGTTCTTTTGTTTGAGAATATCAGAGAATTTAATAAACTTTTTTATCACAAAAGTATTTAAACTATCAATTATATTTAGGGAAGTTCCTTTTTTAATACTTAAGTCTCCTTTATTATGGATAAGTTTTCAAGTTCTGCTTGTCCGATGCCATTTCGTAGCATTTTAGATAATTGATTTTGATACTTTTTAGAATAGGCTAAGAAATTATTAACTGCCCCAATGCTCCTTGTTTACCATCTGTAAATGAATAGATTTCATTGCTTAAATCGAAGAATTATCTTTATCTCCTAAGACTTTTCTTTGTCATATATAATTATACTATCCAAGAATTGGTGATTTGTGCCATTAACCTCTATTACAGAAAAAGGATTTTTTTCTTCTCCGCAACCAGAAATTATTAGAACCAACAGCACTATAATTGGCAATGATTTTAGTATGCTATTTGGTATGGTTTATAACGCTTAGCATAAAAAGGGAAGTCTGCCGTTAGGCAGCTACGATTTTTTATATCGTGTTGATATTTCGTTTTTATTTCGTTCCTTTTCATATTCCGCAGTTCTTTTTATTTGTTCTTCAAGATTCCATTCAAAATTGAATCTATTTTTTAAATGTTCCGCTATTGAACCGAGTCCAATTTTCGCTCTTCTTTTATCAATGTTAATAGGGTCGTAAATAGGTCATACATTAAAAGTTTTAGTAGCTGGATAGTACTTCATTTGTCCTCCATAAATTTGCAAATCACCTCTCTCTGTTGCAATTCTATCTTCTGCTCTCACTAAAAACCTAGGGTTTAGCTGTTTATCGTTTGCAGCTTTCCTCATTAAAGGGAGGTATTTAATTCTGATTTCATTGTCTGAGAGTTCAATTACTGCACAAATAGTAATATTTCCTTGTTCGCCTATAATGTCTATATCTGGCCATCTGTAATTATCAAGAATTTCTACTATTTTTTTTCATTAACAGTGTGATTCCGTTCGTATTTTTTCTGATATTTATTTGCTTTTCAGAATCTACTCCATATTTTTCTATCATAGCATCTCGTAAGCATATAGGCTCTTGCTCAGCTCTGTATACAGTTTCAAGAACAGCAATAAGGTGTTCCCTATTAAGCAAACCTTCTTTTTCTGGTTGTTGTTCTTGGCTTTTCTTTTTCTGTTGGCCACAAGATGTTGATGCCAGAACAATTAGTAGGAATACAAATTTTAATGTTTTCATTAGAGATAAATTAGTTGTTATCAATAGTTTTCATTAATGACTTAAATCGTTAATTATACTACTTCTAATGCTGTAAGAGGATGTATTAGAGAGTGTAATTATTGTGTTCTTATTAGTGCTGTCAACAATAATTGATGATGAATATCCTCCAGTTCCACCGTTATGCTTATACCATATATTACCAGACGTTCTGTTGATAATTCCCCAACCTAATCCATAGTCAGAAATGCTATTGATAGTGACCGTTTTTGTTCTTGTAAGTTTTAGTTTTTTATTTGTATTATCAAATTGAGCTGCTGCAAATTTGGACAGATCTTCTACTGTTGATAGTATCGCTCCAGCCCCTGCCAAAGCATTCAAGTCCTAATTGGGCACTTTTTTTCCAGATACGTCAAGTCCTTTTATTATTAATCCCTCTACGTTTTCTCGTTTGGTAGTTGAAGTAGTCATATTGTATTTTGATAATATATATTTCCATAATATGTTTTCATAGCTTGAGTCCTCTATGCTAAACAGCACATAGCCTAATATTCCACTACCTAAAGTAGAATACTCATAACGTTCTCCAGAGTTATTTGATAATTCTAAATAGCTAGATAGATATAATTCTAATTTTTTAGTGGTGTATTCTCGATATGGATTTTCGGGGTTTGCTAATGCATGGTTTAAATTAGAAGGTAGCCTTGGAAGTCCAGAAGTATGCTTTGCTAGTTGTTTAAATGAGAGTTCTGTGCCATTATTAAGTTTTACATTGGTATAACTATTAATTTTATCATCTAAGTTAAGATTTTTGTCTAGTACAAAATTAGCAAGCAGTGAAAACTTTAGTTATTGAGTCTATTTCAAAAAGAGATTTATAATTACCGACATTAAAAATAGAATCATTCTCTAACTTAACCCAATAATAATTTATAATCCCAATTGAAAGTTGAGTTTGGTTGGGGAAGTTTTTGGCTTTTTTAAGGATGAGGTCAGTTTGTTTTTTAGATAAACTATTCGATAGTGTGTTTTCTTGACTTTTAACACAAGCACACATTAAGAATAGAAAAAGAATATATTGATATTTAGTCACAGTTCATGATAAATGCCAATGGGTTCTTGAATGGTTCGTTACGTTGTTTAAGTACCTAATTAATAAATACAAAACGAACAGCAAATCCGCGAGGGTTTTCGTAGGTAAGCTAAGGCTGGCAATAAATTATACACGATGTTTTACCTAGTTATGTATTTTCTTTTCAAATTTTATTTTTCTAATTCCATGGTCAGTATCCCATTGTTTAACTTCTATAAAACCAAATTTCTTATATAATTTAGTAGCTGGGCTATTCGCAAGTCCAGTTTCAACCACAAATAGATTCGAATCAAATGTGTTGAAAACAAATTCAATTAATTTTCTTGCAATTCCACGTCTAAAAAATTTCGGATGTACTACCAAGCTATTAATGTTTGTGCATTTATCGTTAAATGTAATCTCAATAATTCCTGCTAATTCAGTATTTTCTAGATATCCGAAGAACATATTATCACTTGTGAAATAACTTTCAATGGGTCTTTTAAGCGGTGGGAAATCAGTTGCATTTAACAATTTAGCTTCAACTGCATACGATAATTGAAAAACAGCATGTATTTGAATTGAGATGTTTAACTCGCTATTTTGTAGCTTTTCAATCATTTTTTAGTGTTTTCCTCTAATTATGCTCAATGTGTTGTGAATGCTTGGTTGCATTGTCTAGCAACTAAATTAGTAAACGAAAACGAACCAGAGGAAAATCCGTAGGATTTTTTGAGCACACACAGAACTAGTAATTGCTTATAGATGTTATTAGTCTTTCGTTATTATTCTATAATTTCTTTATCAATTATGTCTACTATTTTATTCATCCTTTTAATCCTTTATAAATCAGCTTAAGTGCCCAAAAAATCGCTTAAAAGGCAATATGTTTAGTTAAGGTTGATTTTATTATATTTTAGACTACATTTATAGAAATATACCAAAGACTTAGCATGTTGAAATCATAAAAAAATAATGAAACACAATAAAAAAATTCCAATCCTAGCGATGCTATTTATTGGACTAATATCAAGTTGTAATTCAGATATGGAATCCTTAGAAATTGAGGAAGTAAATTTAATGAGTATACAATCTAAATCCTTAACATTACCAGTTAATCTTGGTGTTGCTGGAAATTTTGTAATACTTTCAAAATCAGGAATCACTAATGTGTCTCCATCTGTCATTACTGGTAATGTAGGAACAAGCCCAATAACAGGTGCTGCTCTTTTATTAACATGTCCCCAAGTTAGTGGAGAAATATATACAGTTAATGCAGCAGGCCCAATTGATTGTAGAATAACTGATGCTCCTGGACTTACAATAGCTGTTCTTAATATGCAAGCTGCATATACAGATGCAGCAGGACGCTCTAATCCAGATGTTCTAAATTTAGGAGCTGGAGTTATAGGAGGACAAACACTCACACCAGGACTTTATAAATGGACAAGTACACTTTTAATACCGAGAGACATAGAACTTAACGGTGGTGAGGATGATGTATGGATTTTTCAAGTTGCAGGAACGCTTAAATTGAGTTCTGGCGTTAGAATAAATTTATCTGGAGGTGCACAAGCAAAAAATATTTTTTGGCAAGTATCAGACGCTGTTACCCTAGGGACTACATGTCATTTTGAAGGAAACCTATTAGGGGCAACCTCAATAGCTGTACAAACAGGAGCCACAGTAAAGGGTAGGTTGTTAGCACAAACAGCGGTAACACTGCAAATGAATACAGTTGAAATTCCGTCAGCTTCTGCTTCAACACCACCACCAGCAATAGGTGATGAAGCTTCTGCTTCAACACCAACACCAACACCAGCAATAGGTGATGAAGCTTCTGCTTCAACACCACCACCAGCAATAGGTGATGAAGCTTTTGGTGGTATTATAGTTTATATTTTACAAGATGGCGACACGGGGTATATAGAAGGCGAAACCCATGGTTTAATAGCGGCATTAAATGATGCCGAAACTAGATTAACTTGGCAAGCAGCTAAGGACTATTGTTTAGCCCTTGAAGTAGGTACTTACAATGATTGGATTTTACCTTCAAAGGATCAATTGGATTTGTTGTGGGATAATTTGGCAGATTCAGATAGTAATGATGGACCTAATGATTCAGGCAACATTGGAGGTTTTGAGGGGGAGTACTACTGGAGTTCTACGGAGGACGATTCATTAGCGCGTGGAACTAGGATTTCACCAATTGTCAGAACAGCAACAATAAGTGTCACCACAGCCAATGTGCGTGCAGTTCGGGCTTTTTAACTATTTAGTTATTTATCAATTAAAAAATAAATGGCGCGTAAGTGGCCAAGTTTAAAAAATGGCATTACACACAGCACTTGCTGTTTACAGGGATACTTATAAATTGGTTTTAGAAATTTTTGTAAGTACTAAAAGTTTCCCAAAAGAATATAAGTATAGTTTGGGTAGAGATATGGAGTTATAATTTTTTAATGGAAGGCATTGTTACTATGTAAAAAACCAAGCATTACGCTTGGTTTTTTACAAAAACGGAGTACTCGTATCTGTTGTTAATCCCTTGTCGGTAAAGCGTTTTATCCAGATTAAATTGGCAAAGGTAAAGACTGATAAGAGTGATGCTAAGATGATTCGTGCGTATGCCTTAATTAATGAAGTGCTTTTATATACTGCGCTAATAAACGTACAGCGTGAATGTTTACAGTTGTTTAGAGAACTGGATAATTTTATAAAACACCGTACGGCCACAAAGAATAAAATGCATGTAAGTGGAAGCTTACATTGCACCATAATACCATCAAGTCTACAATGCGCTATACGCATGTGTCAAATAAGCACCTTCTTAACGTTAAGAGTCCGCTAGATTTTTTAGGCGATTTTTGACAAATACAATAGACTGTTGTAAACGTCTGATGTTGTTGTTTTTACACAAATACTATTTTTTACTACGGTATTCAAGGATCAAGCGGTCCGATGTACAGTTAGTTTTTAGGGTTAAAATACCGTTTTTAAGATTAAAGTAGGGTTAGGGTAAACAAGGTTGTTTTAAGACGTTGAGAATAGATAGTTGTCCTATAATTAACCGAACGATCCCACATTATGTATACCAGTATCAAATTGAGATGTAAGATGAAAAATGCTTCCCTACTACTTTTTTTAATGATCACATGTGCCTTTGGATATGCTCAAAATGCCGAAAATGCCAGTAAACACTTAGGTTCCGGGGTGGTGATAGGTGCCGTAGGGGGGGTATGCCGCTCACAAAGTATTTAAGGCTAGTAGGGTTTGGACATGGGCTGGGGCAGTGGGCAGCAGCCTTGCCGCTGGTTTAGCAAAGGAAGCGTACGATCAATCTAGCGGAGCGGTATGGGAAAACGATGATATAATATATACGGCTATAGGTGGTATTATTTCTGGCTTGGTGCAAGATATGATTTTGGAAAGTAGACGAGGTAGTGGTAAGCGCTGCGGTTCCTCTGCTTTGGTAATAAACATGAGTGCGGTTGATACCGATTTTACCGCTGATTTTAAAAGTGGTTCTGGTGATATTGTAGCGGCCATACAGGCCGGTCATTTTATTAAGCAGGGTCTATAACAAACCTTTCGCTTTAATTTCTAAATATTTATTTATCGTGTTTATGGTCAGCGCTTTCGGTTTGGTGAGGATGGTCTGTATCCCATACCGTTGTAGTTCTTTTTGCATTAGTTTTTTATCCAAGGAAAACTTTTCGGCAATGGTCTTGTGGTAAATGGCCTGCAGGTCTTCGGCATCTGTGGCAATCAGTTTTTCCAGTTCAGAATTTTCAAAAAATATGACAACAAGCACATGTTTTTTCGCCAATGCCAAAAAATAGGGCACTTGTCTTTTTAAGGCAGATATATGCTCAAAATTGGTATATAACAATAGCAAACTCCTTTGATTTATCTTTCGCTTTACATGTCCGTATAAAGCACCAAAATTGGAGTCGGTGAACTCGGTGTCTATATGGTAAAGCGTTTCTAGAATGTTATTTAGATAGGTGGGTTTTTGAACCGCAGGCAAGTAGGTTTCAATTTGTTTTGAGAAAGAGACCAAGCCTGTTTTGTCGTGCCGTTTTAAAGCCACATTACTAAAGGCTAAGGCGCTATTAATAGCGTAATCCAGTAATTTAAGTCCATTAAAGGGCATTTTCATTACCCTTCCCGTGTCTATAATAGAATAAACGGGCTGTGATTTTTCATCTTGGTATTGGTTTACCATCAACCGGTGCTGCTTTGCCGTAGCTTTCCAGTTTAGCGTGCGGATATCGTCTCCATGTACATATTCCTTGATTTGTTCAAATTCCTGAGTATGGCCTAGTTTCCGTATTTTTTTAAGGCCGATGTTAGACAAGCGATTGTTAATAGCTAAAAAATCGTACTGCTGCATTTGAATGATGGACGGGTACACGGGTACCATCTGATTTTTCTGAAATACAAATCTACGTTTTATAATGCGTAGGGGAGAGGAGGCATATACATTTAGGTTTCCAAAAAAATATTCGCCCCTATCTACAGGCCGTACCGTATATTCAAAAACTTGTTTCTCGCCTTTAATCCCTTTTGTAATGTATTCAAAATCCCTTTTCTGGAATTGCTGTGGTAGTTCATCTATAAGACTGATGCTTGTTTTAAAAGGATAATTGGTATGGAATCGTATACTGATGGGATTTAAATCGCTATTGGATAATTTTTTTGGTAGTACTCTTTTAGCCTCCATTCCTTTATCGGTTCCGTAAAGCAGAAAAACATCAAACAAAAAAGCAGCTACCAGTACCAAAATCAATACCCAAGCGATAGGATATAACCACTTGAACCAGAACGATAGTATAAAGCAGGCACTCAGCAGCGCCAAGTACCTAAAAAAGGTGTTATGTATGTAGAACGATTTTAAAAACTGCATCTATCTAGGTATTTCCACACTTTCGGTAATCATCAGCACTACGCTTTCGGTCGTCATACCTTCCATTTCGCGTTCTGGGGTTAGCATCACCCTGTGGTTAAGCACGGGAACCAAGGCCTTCTTAACATCCTCTGGGGTCACAAAATCCCTACCGTTAATGGCAGCAAATGCCTTGGCACTGTTCAATGCGGCAATAGAAGCCCTGGGGGACCCCCCAAGATATAAATGTGGATGATTTCTGGTTTTTGTGATGATATCTGCAATGTAATGGAATATTTTTTCCGCTACCACAATTTCCTGAATCTGACTTTTAAAACCTAATAGTGCTTTAGGGGTAAGTACATTTTTTATCTCTTTTAGCGGGAGATTTCCTTTGCGTTTGTGGTGCGTTTTTAATATCAATACTTCTTCGGCTACGCTAGGGTAATCTACTTTTACCTTAAATAGGAAACGGTCTAATTGTGCTTCGGGTAGGGCATAGGTACCTTCTTGCTCAATAGGGTTTTGCGTAGCCAATACCATAAAGGGGGCTGCCATTGGGTAGGTAGTGCCATCCATGGTAACTTGGCGCTCTTCCATGGTCTCGAACATAGCGGCCTGTGTTTTTGCTGGGGCTCTGTTAATTTCATCGATTAATACGATATTGGAGAAAATAGGACCTTTTTTAAACTCGAACTCAGAAGATTTTACATTAAAGATACTAGTGCCAAGAATATCGCTCGGCATTAAATCAGGCGTAAACTGTATGCGGCTAAAATCGGTTTTTAGCGTCTTGGCGAATAGTTTTGCCGTGATGGTCTTGGCAACTCCGGGCACCCCTTCTATAAGCACGTGGCCATCTACCAGAAGGGAAACAATCAAAAGCTCTATAAAGTTCTCTTGGCCTATAATGACCTTTGCTAGTTCTGCTTTTATATCACCTACTGCTTTTTGAAGCCCTTCTAAAGGAATCCTATTGTTGAAATCAAGGTCGTTGGATTGCGGTTCGTTATTTTCCATCAGCTTTAGCTTTAAATTTTTGAATTAAGGTATTTAGTTTTAATAGGTCGGCATCGGTTAGTTGTTCGCTGTTCCTAATGTGTTCCATAAAAGAGAACACACGCCTTACAAATTTCAAGGAATGACCACTACGTTGGGCCATACGGCTATAGAAATCATCTTCTTTAGTAACACTTCCCAAATAATAGCGTGCACGTATCCAATCTAAAAAGTAATTTATTTTATGCTCGGCAATGGCCTTTTGGTCGCTTTGCACATAATACATATCTGAGATGGTACGCGTAAAATCTAAGGTTCTATTGGTAAGCGGGGTTACCACAGGAATCGAACGTTGCTTGCGTTTTCCTTCAAAGACCACATAAATTAGTGCACCAATCAAAGCAATATAGTAGGCCCATTTTAGCTCTTTAATATTTAGAAAAATGTACATAGGCGAGCTGTAGAACGACTTTCCGCTTTTGTAATGATTATCTATATAAATGGGTCTAGTACCATCTAGGTACGATAGGAGACCAGCGGTATAGTCCTTGTTTTTACCTACAAGCATAAAATAGTTGGTAAATGCCTCTGGAAAGGTGGATAGAATGATTTTTCCATCCCCAAATGGCTGCGCTATTAGATTTATTTGCAGCTGAAGCACTTCTTCGCCCAAGATGGCTACCTGACCTAGTACCGTGCTTTTTACCGTATCTATTTCGCTAAAATAAGGCGTAGCTGTATCCCTATCGAACGTGACCGAATCACTTATGTGAAAGCTTGGGTTTACGAGTGTATGTGCTTGTTTCTGACTCGTTTCAAATCCGCTATAAAAAGTATCCGTATCTAGGCCTAGTGTATCCTTTAATTTTTCTTCAAAGTGTTTAGATGCTATAAATAGCGTGTTGCCTTTGTACGTCCAATCTAGCAAGGCGTCGAGTTCTTCTTTGTTAAATTGTATCTCATTATTAACAAAGAAGTAGGTGCCAGACAAGGTATCGTTTGTACCTATAAATTCAAAAGGAGGTGCATTGACCTGTGTTAGTTGATTAGGAAAAATAGCTTCTATAACGGTATTGAATACATGCGTCCCGTAGGGAATTTTATGGGCAGCCACATAGGAAGGAAACCAATTAATTTCCTTGGGTTTATTATACTCTAAGAGCATAAAGGCAGATAGTGTAAGTACCGCAATAACAATATATATGGCACTTTTTTTACCCATTGGTCAACAATTGTTTTAAGGAAAGGAATTTAGCTTCTGCTTTCTTATATTTTATCTCGTCTATTGGAAATTCTCCATACCAGAAGTAATTGTATAACCGGGTACTTGTAGCGAATGGTTGCACTAGTTCTTGTTTTTGTAGCTCCAGTTTATAATCGTCGTTCGTTTTTTGCAATTCCCAAACAATTAATTCTTTTTCGCTCATGAGTTGCAGCATGTAGAGGTAATAATACCGCACGGCCAAACGATAGTCTTTTTGTCCAATAGCATTTTCAATCAGCTGCTGTATGTCTTCGTTTTTAATGATATGCTCCTCTTCCGATAGCGCAACGATAGCTTGATTTTTTTTCGCATGCATGACCGCCCTCGCATTCACACTTTGGAAAAAGTTGATAAGTATGAATAAAAAAACAGCTAAAAGCACATAAGGGACTACCTGTAAAAAAGTACTAAAGGCACCGGCGGCTTTTTCTGCTCCTAACAGCCACTCAAAAAATTTAATAAAAATAGTAGCTATCCAATTTTTGAAAGAAATCCACCAGTCTGGTGCTGTGGCTAATGCTTCTTGATAATCAAAATCTGGATTATTCCTAAAGTGTTCTAGTTGGCTTTCTTCAATTTGTATCGGTCTTATGTCAGAGGTATCCTTTTTAATCGCGATAATGCTATCCTGCCCCCATAAAGGAACGCAGCAGAGTGTACATAGTAAACCAAGTAAAAATGGGTTCCGCATCGTTAGTTTTCGCGTATTTCACCTAAGCTATCAATACGCTCATAGGTACCTGTAAAATTCTTTTTTTCGTTGAGGTTAAAGTAAATAAAGACGCCTGCGATAATACTTATAAGGTTTAATAAAAATTGAGCTAGCGTGCTAATGACATTCAACAGAATGTAAATTGGGTCTTTGAACATATCCGTCATCCCTTCTGCATCTATTTGCCCAGAAAATATACCCATTCTTACCCATTGGTATATGACTGTTGGGATGGCAAACACATAACTAGCTATGACAACGATGATACCTACAACGAATATGGTGGCAAAGGTCATCCACCATTCCTCTTTTACTAAGGTAAAACTGTAGCTATAGGAGTCTGATACGCCCATTCTATTGTAAACGAGTACACAAAATGCGAGGGATAAAGGGATATAAAGGTAGATACCTGGGATAATACAAAACATAAGACCAATACCAAAAGAAAGCCCAACCATGATGCCTAGACCAATAAAACTCCAAAAACTTTCGTACACTTCTTTTCGTATGGTTTCTACATCAATCGTACCCTTCCCGTTCGCATAGGATTTTATATAATGTAGCACGGTAGATTGTGACATGGTGTATACGGCAACCAAGGATAGTATATAAACAAAGCTTACCACAGCAGTTGTGGCCAGATTTGTAGCGTTTATATCAGCATCGAACACCATTAAATTAAGGGAGTCACCTGCAACGTATAAATAGAGCACTAAAGAAACCACCATTGCCGCTAAAAACGGCCCTACAATCTCAAAGAAAGTAGTGAAGAACGGTTTAAACTCGTTTCTAAAAAAGGCAAAGGTATCTGATAGTATTTCGCCTAGCTCCCGTTGTTTCTTAAATTCTATATAGTTGCTATTCATATCGCTTTTTGGTTTTTATGTAGTTGGTATGGATACATAATATAGTAGAATACAATTAGGGCAAGCGAGCCCGCAATAATTAATATCGCAAGCCAGTCGGGCATTTCTGTATGTCTAGTGACAAAACCTTCTAGGAAACCAGCTATGATAAAAAAAGGTACAGTACTCAATATGATTTTAAGTCCGTTTTTAACACCTCTTTTAAACGATTCTAATCGGGTATAGGTGCCTGGAAACAATATGCCGTTAGCCAATACAAGTCCCGCACTTCCTGCAATGATAATAACCGATATTTCAATAGTACCATGAATCCAAATGGTGCGCATAGATTCCCATAATAGCCCTTTCTCATAAAAGAAATATTGAAAACTACCTAACATAATTCCGTTCTGTAGCATGACCATTAGCGTGCCAATACCAAGCAAAAAACCGTACACAAAAGCCATAAGTGCCACACGTATATTGTTAATGGTAATGCCGAGGAACATATTAAATTCCCCCATTTTTTTATACACCGCCATGGGGTCGCCCTTTTCTATATTCTCCAAGGTCATATTCACATAGCCGTCTCCAAGAATAGACCGTATAAAATCACCTTCATTGGCAGCCGAAAAAGCACCCACAAATGTAAAGAAAGCGAAGACCAAAAAGGCGATGAGTAGTTCCCTATGGTGTTGTTTGAACATCATTGGAAATTCTGTTTTCCAGAAACTTATAATTCTGTTTTTGGATTCGCGTTGGGTCCTGTAAATCTTTTGATGCGCTTGGGAAGCTAAGGCGTTTAGATAACGTTCCGTGTTGCTTGTTGGGTAAAAGGTCTTTGCGTAGCTTAAATGATCTGTAATTTCAATGTATAAATCAGACAATACATTTGGAGCTATATCCGTTTTGTTAACCAATGCGCTTTCAAAAGTTGACCATTTATCCTTATTTTGTTTTACAAAAGCGGCCTCGCGCATTAACTTTATAGTTTATATCAAAGAAACAAAAGAATGGAACAATTTCAAATAGAAACAGCCCAAAATATAAGTATAGATCAAAATACGGCGCACTTGGGTGATCGTATATTGGCTTTCATTATAGATACGCTGATCATCGTTATCTATTACGTGCTTATGATATGGCTTCTTGTAGCGTTAGAGGTCAACGCTGGTGATCAGTGGGCCATTTTTATGGTTGCAGGGGTACCTGCTTTTCTATATTATTTAGTCTTGGAAATCTTTATGGACGGAAAAACCATAGGGAAGCATTTAATGCAACTTAGGGTAGTAAAGCTAGACGGCTCCAAGCCAGATTTTTCTAGTTATTTTATACGATGGATTCTGAGGATTGTAGATGTTTCCATAAGTTCAGGTGGTGTAGCGGTATTTACTATTTTAATGCGAGGCAAAGGACAACGCATGGGAGATATAGCAGCGGGTACGACCGTAATCAGTGAAAAAAGGCGTAGTTTTCTAAAAGACACCTTGCAAATAGAGCTACCGCAAGATTATGTACCGCAATTTTCTCAGGTTACCGTATTTACAGATACCGAAATGGGCACCATAAAAGACCTCTATGATACGGCAAAACGCAACGGTAATCAAAACGTAATCTTATCTTTGAGTACAAGAATTAAAAAAGTCACTCAGATTACGAGTGATAAGCAACCGACTGACTTTGTAGATATCGTTATAAATGATTACAATTATTATACGCAACAACTTTAGCTTATGTTTTATTTGGTTATTGATATTTTAGGGACCGTTGCCTTTGCGATATCAGGCGTTTTGGTAGCGATGGAGAAGAAATTAGACCTTTTTGGGGTGTTGATTATTGCTTTCGTAACTGCGATTGGCGGAGGAACGCTTCGAGATTTCCTTATAGGAAATACGCCTGTAAATTGGATGACTACCCCAGTGTATTTAATCACTATTTCCGCGACTGTTCTTGCTGCTATCGTATTCGTAAACCAGCTCAGGTATTTTAGAAAGTCCTTATTTCTTTTTGATACGATTGGTATCGGACTGTACACCATGGTAGGAGTGGAGAAGGGGTTAAATGCCGGACTCTCTCCTGTAATATGTATTATTTTAGGAACTATCACGGCCAGTTTTGGTGGTGTTATCCGAGATATTCTTTGTAACGAGATTCCTGTAATTTTCAGGAAAGAAGTCTATGCCACCATTTGTATCTTAGGCGGGATTATTTATTTTGTTCTCATTCAGTTTCCTTTTGATACAACGTATGCTTATGTAGCCGCTATACTTTCGATTATTGTAATGCGTTTGTTGGCCGTACGTTTTAAAATTTCCTTACCCAATATTTATAAGGATTAAGGTTATGGTTTCTTGTGAAGTGAAAAGGAAATAGTAGCTCACTTCAACCTAATATTTATTCAACCACCACTGCATCTTGTATATACGTGTTTTGTTGCGGCCAGTCTCCTTTGCCAACAGGCTGAGTGTTTATTTTGTCAACTACATCCATTCCTTCCACAACCTTACCAAAAGGGGTAAAGTCACCATCCAAATGATAAGAGCCAGGGTCTGTGGTGACAATAAAAAATTCGAATGGAGAGGCCAACATGTGCGGATTGTTGATTTCGCTACTCGGCATAGAAATGGTTCCTCTATGGTGTTTGTGGCCTTTGCGTGTATCTGGCGGTAATAGATATCGGCCAATGGCACTGCGTTTTTTTGCGGTCTTAATGTCATCCGAGTTTCCACCTTGAATAATGAAATTTTTGACCACCCTATGGAACTGTGTCTCTTTAAAATACCCTTTCCTGGTCAGGTAGATAAAATTAGCTTTGTGGTAGGGAACATTATCGTAGAGTTCCACTACAAACGAACCAAATCTCGTAGTGATTTTAACTTTATCAACGGTTAGGTCTTGCTGGTATTCAAAAAAGAATTCAATGGCGTTTTCTTCCGTAAGCTTAAATGATTCCTCGTTTTCGGTGTTTTCTGTTTTTGTAATTACGGTGTCTATTGGTTTTGGGGCAACGGTTTCCAAAGCTTTTGCATTCTTAGGACTATCTTTGCATCCTGTTACTATTATTACTATCGCGGCAAGGGGAAGCAAAATTTCTTTTAAACACATGAATTTCAACATTTTTGAACAACGGATATCAAAAATAAAGAATCTGCCACTACCGGGGGAAGCTTCGCACCATAAAATGGTTCCAGAGTTTAGGGTTCATGAACTTCTAGAAGCCAAATCGAACAAAGAAATGCCTAGAAAGGCGGCTGTCATGGCCTTGTTTTATCCAAATGAACAGGAAGAAACACACCTGTTGTTTATTTTAAGAAAAACGTATAAAGGCATACATAGCAATCAAGTTGCTTTTCCTGGTGGTAAAGCAGAAAAGGAGGATGCAAATTCAATGGTTACTGCATTAAGGGAAACGCATGAGGAAGTAGGGGTGCATCCGGATGACATACATATACTAAAAGAGTTGACTGAAATTTTTATTCCTCCAAGTAATTTTGATGTACAACCTTTTATTGGCCTCTATAGAAAACCAAAGCCTTTTGTAATTCAGGAATCGGAGGTTGCTGCTCTTTTAGAGGTTTCGCTTGCTCCTTTTTTATTGGATGAGAGCATAACCACAAAAAACATAACAACGTCGTATGCTACAAATGTTGATGTACCTGCCTTTAAATTAAACGGTTACCACGTATGGGGAGCTACGGCCATGATCTTAAACGAGATTAAGGTGCTTTTAAATCAAGTGTTATAAACCATATTCCTTATTTTAGCAGCTATGGGATTGTTCAGTAAAAACCCTTTTGGGCATAATTTGTTTATTAAAAAGTGGTTGATTAGGATTTTGGCGGTTCTAAGTCATCAGCGCTACAAACGTTTTAATAAATTGGAGATTGAAGGTTCCGATATACTTAGAAACCTATCTGGGCATAATGTACTTTTTGTAAGTAACCACCAAACGTATTTTGCAGATGTTGTGGCGATGTTTCATGTGTTCAATGCAAGTTTAAGTGGACGCGAAAACTCCATTAAGAACCTTGCTTATATCTGGCAACCAAAATTGAATATGTACTACGTAGCTGCTGCCGAAACGATGCGCAAAAGCTTGTTGACAAAAATCATGGCGTACGCAGGTTCTATTAGTGTAGAGCGTACTTGGCGTGCACAAGGTAAGAATGTCAACAGACAGGTGAAAATGAGTGATATTTCCAATATTGGTAAGGCTTTAGACGATGGGTGGGTAATTACTTTTCCCCAAGGGACTACGACACCTTGGAAACCAATAAGAAAAGGCACTGCGCACATCATAAAAAAATACAAACCTATAGTGGTACCAGTAGTAATAGACGGCTTTAGACGCTCTTTTGATAAAAAAGGATTACGGGTAAAAAAGAAAGGAATTCTGCAGTCTATGGTAATTAAAGAACCCTTGGATATCGACTATGAAAATGAAACTACAGAATCTATTATTGAAAAATTGGAGTACGCTATAGAACAACATCCGTCTTTCCTAAAAGTGATTTCTAAAAAAGACCTCTTGGCATATGAGGAGGAAAACAAAGAACGGAAGTGGCGTAATAAAAATAATTCTTAAAATTCCAAACGTTTTAATTCGGCATAGTTTTTATTCAGTTTTCTTAAAAGTAGGCCGTAGAGTAAAAAGTAAACACCACCCATTAGTAAAGTTAGTAGAATACCTATAATCCCTATAGTTAGCATTAAGGTGATTTTTAGCTTATCCGGCGATATGTTTTGAAGACTATCCTTAAGTTCTGGAACTATATGGGTAATATCATCGTTTAAATAAACCCCAATAATCATAATGATAATGGTAACCATTACCATAGAGAGTGAAAAAAAGACATAGTGCTTTACTGTTTTTCTGGTCTTTAAGATTTTCTTCATTAAGTTTTTTGAATCATCTAAAACAGATATCTCCTTAAACCTTCTGTAAAACTGAAAAATAAAGTAGAGGGCGACGGCATAAATCACCAAGGAAAGGGCAAAAATATGGTTCGTAACTCCTATGGAGTCATAAATCTGCATTGCCCCTTCCATAGGAGGAGCAAATATTAAAAGTTGCGGTAGCGTAAACTCTAAAATGCTGATGATTACAATCCATTTTACGATAGAGGAAGATTTTTTCCAAATCATTTTATGGATATCTTCGTAGCTCAATTTAGGCAACTCCGCATCTTTTTTCTGCCAGTCTCTTTTTAATAACTCCAGTTCATCCATCATAACTCAAGGATTCAAAATGGTTCTTAATTTTGTTTTGATACGGTTCATCTTAACCCGGGCGTTTACTTCTGTTATCCCCAGGGTTTCCGATATTTCCGTATAATTTTTTTCTTCCAAGTACAAGAACACCAGTGCCTTGTCTACATCTCCCAATTGACGTACTGCTTTGTACATTAATTTTAATTGCTGTTCTTCGGTTTCATCATATTCATCAGCCTTAATCTTAAAAATTACAGATTCATAATCTTGAGTGTCAATGCGTTTTTTGGATTTTCTATAAAGTGTGATAGCCGTATTAAGTGCCACGCGATACATCCAAGTACTAAATTTTGCCTCTCCCCTAAATTTAGGATAGGCTTTCCATAGTTGAATTGTTATTTCTTGAAACAAATCATTGTGAGAGTCTCGGTCGTTTGTATATAGCGTACAAACTTTATGGACAATATTTTGGTTGTCCTGCAGCTCGGTCACAAATTTATGTTCCAGTTCCTTGTTCACTATGGGTTGGTGATTATTATTTCATTAGTGTCTACTGGGTTTACTTTGTTACACCTATTTCTAGTTTTTATAAAAAAAAAGCAAGTTCAAACACTTCGCTAAAATTGTTGTTGCCCTTGAATTTGCTTTTAAAGGTACTATTGAAATCACTATTTAATTCCTATAATCTAATGCTGGCGCACGATCTCCTAATAGGGGAATGTATTTGAAATCAGCTCCTCTTTTTTCTTGGAACTCTTTTTTTGCTTCGGAAACTAAGGTTTTATTACCAAATAGCTCAATAGCGGTTAATGTCAATGTTTTGGCGGCTACCATCATTCCTTTGTTGCCTATGTTTGTTCCTCCGGCTGCAACTGCCTGCCAACTATGAGCAGGTGTTCCTGGCACCCAAGTGGCAGCACCCATACCAACTGTAGGGACGGTAAAGCTAACATCACCAACATCGGTAGAGCCGTAAGCTCTTGCTTCGGTCATGTAGGGTTGCACATTTTTTGCCATAGCTAAATCTGCTTTTTCTTGACCTAAGCTTTGAGCAATTTTATCTGCGAATATTTTTTCCTCAGTGGAATATTCAATGCCCCCAATTTTGGACAAGTTATCATGCATTAATTTTTGAAGTGTTAGGTTTGGTAGCAATTCATGCGTACCACCGATCATTTCATAGTCCATTGTTGTACCGGTTCCTAATGCCGCGCCTTCTGCTGCTTTTACCATACGGTCAAAAATGTCTATTACAACATCCCTTGTGTTATGACGGGCATAATAATAGACCTCAGCATAATCAGGAACCACATTGGGAGCTTTTCCACCATCGGTAATTACATAATGAATACGAGCTTCTTGTGGGATGTGTTCTCGCATCATATTTACCATCATATTCATGGCTTCTACACCGTCTAGCGCAGAACGTCCTTTTTCTGGAGAACCGGCAGCATGGGCAGAAACTCCATAAAATCTAAATTTTGCCGATTTATTGGCTAGCGCAGCTCCCGCACTAGCTGCATTTTGAGAACTAGGATGCCAGTGTAATGCGATATCCACATCATTAAAAAGTCCTTCCCTAACCATAAACACTTTTCCTGACCCACCTTCTTCTGCAGGGGTACCATAAAATCGAATAGTACCTTGTTTCTTATTTGCGGCTAACCAATCTTTGGAGGCAATGGCCGCGGCTGCGGATGCAGTACCGAATAAATGGTGTCCGCAAGCGTGGCCTGCCGCTTTTCCTGCGGATTTTTTTTCAGCAACCGCCTGTTGAGAAAGTCCTGGTAGTGCATCATACTCTCCCATAATGGCAATAATCGGAGTTCCACTTCCGTATTCTGCAATAAATGCCGTAGGTATTCCTGCAACCCCTTTCGTTATTTTAAATCCTGCTTCGGACAGTTT
>JBLIEO010000024.1:0-25089 GCA_047633095.1 Maribacter sp. | reverse complement strand
TATGAAAAATGTTTTCCAATCCGAAGACCCTGCTACGGGAACTGACGCTGGTAAAGGTATGGTGGTAGTGCCATTGCTTACTACAATATTAGCATCAAGTGTATTCGTTGCGGCTATAATTGTTAGGCCACCTGTTACTTGGGTACCTGCCATGTTTCTTATATCTGGAATATTCTCCATTACATCTGGTAACAAACAGTTAACCGGTGCAACAAAGTTAAGACCCGTAGTAAATGCTAAGCTAGATCCAGCCAAACATTGGTAGGCATAGACATCTTTTGAGGTTTTAATGAGCATGTTTGCTCCTAAAGTATTTGAAGAGTAAAAGCTACTAGGTACCTCAAAATAGTCACCATTGTTTAGTGTTGCTATCGCAGTTGTAGCACCATTTATGAAAACCTGTGTATTATCTGCAATGGCAATTAACAAGGGAAATTCCGTCCATCCATTTGCATTTCCATTACCTCTTACGAAAACATACTCTTTTCCTAAGCGGTTTTCTGGTACGGGTTGGTCAATTCCTGCATCACGGTTACTTGCACCTGCTTGTCTACCAAAGTTCATGGAACCGTTACTAATCACAATGTCATTGTCCGAAACAAGAGAAGCTCCTATCCATCCTTGACTATTTGCTGTTGTTGGAGAATTACCTACGTAGTTTTCAAAAACAAAGGATTCGTTGGCATTTAGTGTTACGGTATAGGTGTCGGCTGTAATTCCCGCTACATTAGTTCCAAGTCTAAATTCACAGTCAGGGTCATAACCAGAAAGGGTAATTGTGGTATTATCCTCGGTCGCCATTATCCCTAAAGTATTGGATTTAGAGGAATGTGCTCCTAAGTTGGGTACACCACCCCATTTAAAATGGGTTCCCATAGCCACTCTACCTTTGGATGTCAATGACGCCGATTGGGCGGCACTACTACCTCTATAATTCACGTAGAACTTATTACCACTTGGAGATTCAAAACGGAGTCCGCTGTTGTTTAAAACAATTCCGGTATTGGCATTATTTACCAAGGTAATATTGTTATCACCGTTGCCTAAAGGATACACTGCAGGAGTAATATTTGAAATGTTGTAGGTTGCAATTGGAGTAGCATTGGTACCACGATATGCGTTTACCGTAAATGTAGTGGGCTCAGGGGTAGATAAATAGATAGCCTGTTGCTGTATAGCTTGGTTATTTTGCCCTTGCTTCAAGGGTGGTAAATAGTGAAGATCGCTCAGTTGTGCATGCCCAACAAACACAAAAAAAACTACCAATAGTAAAAGAACCTTTTTCATACCTGCTATTTCTTTTAATTATAGGAAGCTAAAAAACTAATTTTCAGCTGTACGGGCAACGAATTGTTGTCAACCAACGGATTATTGTTGTTTACTGGGATTTTAGAATGGGAAGGGTATTTGTAATAGCCAGTATTTATAGTCTTTGGCGATGTATGACAATTCAATTTTACTTACTGCTTAATTTGTACCTTTATAGCGAAAATCGATGATTATGGAAGAACGTTTAATGTCCAAGAAAAAACCGGTCTATCCAGTGAATAAAAGATTGGACGATTACTTGTCGAACTACAGTCGAAAAATCGAGATTCCTATCTTTTATGACGATTTACTTCGCTTCGCGGGTTCCGTTGTAGTCTATGATAAAAACGACGAGGATACGTTATGGATAAGGGTATATTATTCTGAATATGATCGAAAGGAAATAGATGATAGTTTAAAGAAGGTGTATTCGATTCTACATTCTGATGGAAGCGTTAATATTAACCAATATTTAAATGTGGATGCGGTTGATTTCTGCACCTTTGGAAACTCCAAGCCTTTTCGTATAAAAATTAGGAATATTTTAAACGATAACTTTACCTATTTCTATATTAAAAAGACCGATGCATCCCGAATTTATGGGCTGGAATTGGAGCACATGCTCTCCCCGTATAACTTAAATTTTTTAGTCTATAAGGATACCTTGATAGAAGAGCATATTGCTGGAATACCAGGCGATGAGTTTATAAAAAATATGTTACCTAAATGCTCTGAATCTGAGAAATCTCAGCTAGCTAAGGAGTTTGTAAAGTTCAACGAGCGTTGTATGATTAGGCTTTTGGGTGATATGCGAAGCTATAATTATGTTATAGTTCCTGTACATGATTTTGACCATGTGGTCTATAGGATTAGGGCAATCGATTTTGACCAACAGTGTTTTGAAGGGAAGCTAAAGGTGTACAGACCTCAGTTCTTTAAAGAAAATTTGCACATGGTTGAACTCGTAGCTAAAAAGCTGCGTTCAGATTCTGTAGATCAGTACAAATTGGAGGAACGCTCCATCATTGCAAAAAGAATTTTAAGTTCTGGAAATCGTATAAAAAAGTTAAGAGCTATAGTCAAAACTGATAAAATTTCTACCAAGGAGAACATAATTTTGTTACGTGAGCAAATCTATGAACTAACCCTAGATATGGATTTTAAAAAGTGTAAGACGATGGGACAAATTTTAGATTTGGTACTACAATTTGTAAAAAGGAATTATGAGGATGTAAGTATGAAACAAATTATAGAACACAATATTAAGATTTGAGCGAATAGTAAAAAGTAAGTAGTGAAAATGGGAAGTAATTGCGAAACCGTAAAAGTATCTAAATTAAAAAAAAGTCAATATCTAAAAGCCCATAAGATTAGCCTTCTAGTAGTCTTATGGGTTTTTAGATGTATTTGCTTAGCTTTTCTCCTCCTTGTTGAAATATACTAAATAGTAGTACATCTGTCGTTCTTCGTCCCAACCTTTTTCTATAAATTTCTCGGCAGATTCTGGATTTATGAAGTCCATCTTAATCTGAATATTCGTATCCAGATTAATAACGTTTTTTATTTTTTTTCTAGCATCGGACACCGCTTTGTTGGCAATATCAAAGTTGGAAACGTCTTGAATACTATATTTTGGACCCTTTTCAGTTTTATAATGTTTAAACTCAGGAATAAGCTCAGGGTTTGACATTACCTCGTTCAAGAAATTGCTTTCCTCAAAGGCGTCGTTTTTGGCAAAATGGTTTACCGCTCGGTTCATGAACAATACCTCTTGCTGTTTATCTTCTGAGGGTAACACTACATCCTTCGCAAAGTTCTGGCAAAGTTTAAGGTAGTTTTTAGTCTTAAAATTATCATCTGACAAGGCATCTACACCTAAGAAGTGCGCTAACCAATATTTGGTATCGTATTTATTGCCATCTACCGAAAGTACTTTATAACCTTCTTCTTTGTTTACATTAAAAATAAGGCATCCCTTGTCTAATTTATTAATGTTGATGCCCTGCTGTACGATTATATCCAAACTGGTACTGTTCTCTTGAAACTGTAGAAAATCGTGCTTTAACTCGCTCTTAAAAATACCTACGGCATCTACTTTTTGATTGTCTAAAAGAATACCGGTTAAATAGGCTACATATACCTCTCCACTTTTGATATGTGGATGATTGGATTGCTCAAAGAGATGCGTGGCAATCTTTTTAGAATTTTGATGACTGGTAGCGCTATCGTCAAAAACAGCACTTACAATCTTATAAAGTTCATTGAATTCTACATCAACCTCATTGGTAAGCTTATAATAATTTTCTTCTTTTTCTCGGAATGGTTTAAAAAAATATTCCTTTAAAAGCCCTGTCGTTTCATCGTTTAACGAAAAGGGTTCTTCGGATAAAAACACCCCTTCATTTTTATTTTTGTTACCCACTTTGTGAATGGAGATGTGTTCTATTTGTGTGGCGTATAAATTAATCATTTAAATAGTTCTTTTGTATTTATTTTCACGAGGGCAGAAATCTCTAAGGCTAATAATTTATGTTAATTGAGACGTTCCCTAGTCAATAAAGATATAGTATAATAACCGTTTACTGATGCGGTGTTGTTTCCCCAATAATGAGGCAGGTGAGGCCCTAAAGTTTGCTAATTCCAGTTTTCATCAAAATCAAGGTCGTCATAATTGTCAAAAGTGTCATCGAAATCAAAGGCACTATTTTCCGATTCAAACTTCTTTTCTGGTGGGTTTTCTGGTAGTTCTCCAAAACTAAAAAGTACATTAGGGTAGGTGCGGCCATCTTCTTTCTCTACCACATCGGCTAATTCAACAAAAAAGGTCCACATGCTTAGAAAGTCATATACATAAATAAGTTTTGGCGTGTTTTCGGTAACAATGTCCTCCAAAAAGGTTTCGTTCATCAGCCTCACATCAGAACCGGATTCACTCATATCAAAAAGTGCAATTTCCTCGTCCTGTTTCCATTCTTCATCGCAGGTATAGAAAGAAGCCATCTCGTTTCCTAAAAACCCAAACGCTTGTGTGATGGCATTGTGAAAGTCTTCCAAGGAATTTTGGGCTTCAATTTCCAAATCACGGAAAATGTCTTCCTCCGCATCCAGTATTATCCTAATTTTATAAACCATGCCTTTGTTTTGTGGGTTGACAAAGTTACGAAGTTTTAATATTTGTTCGAGGCTTTATCGCATCTAAAACCAAATAGAACTGAACGCCAAAGAGAATGGCAGCGAGCACTAAATGCAGCGCTTGGCTACCAAATGGGAAATCTATGTAATACATAGCTATTCCAGTAAATATTTCCAATACTAAAATAAAGAGTATCCAATAGATTTTTAAATGCCCAAGGTTTAGCTTTAGTATTCTATAAGCCAATGCAGCGTTGATTAAAGCAATGCCTATAGATAGACTTCTGTGAATGTAAAACTGTACCGTGGGGTCTTGCAGCCAAAGGTCTTTCGCGTTGGGCCCTAAAAAGTCTATCTGGTGGTCTATAAATTCCCGCACCTGCGTTCCTAGAATTACTTGGACAATGGTGAGTACCAAGGCTGCCACAGCAATTAAAAAGGTAGGCCTGTCATAGGTAATCCGCTTATTTTCTTTGTTTACAATAAATATAATGTAGAGTAAGAATGCAACGATGACTAAGGCCATAAGCATATGTAATGTAATTTTAAACGGCTGTAATACAGAGTAGACAACGGTTGCTCCTAACCAGCCTTGGAAACCCATACCAAATACCACGAGCCACGAGAGCAAGGTAACTTTTTTTTGTTTTTTCCAGTACTTAATAGAGGCAAATGCCAGCAGTAGGGTCGCCAAACCTGCGACCGCTCCCAATAGCCGGTTAATGAATTCTATCCACGTATGCCAGGGATTAAAAATAGCATAGTCGTGTTTGGTGTACTCTTCCCAGTTTTCGGTATTAAATTCAAGGCTCGCGGTGTTGTCCTCCCTAGCTACCTTTAATGTTTTGTTCAAGATAATAACCTGCCCTTTTTTATATTCTTTGTTAGCTTTCCATTCTAGTTCCGAAGCTTCTGTTGGTGGAATATAATACCCAAAACATTTGGGCCAATCTGGGCAGCCCATGCCACTACCAGTCATACGTACTACGGCTCCTGCTGCAATAACCAGATATATGAGAATCAGCGAGGCTTTTGCCAGTTTTCTAAAGGATATCATACGTTTTTTGTTTTAAGTCCCAGTTCACTTCCTTTTTTGAGCATTAAGGCTTTTGCCGCCTCAAACTCATTTGGAATATCGCCCTCAAGAATTGCTTCTTTTATATGGTCTTTGATAATACCGATTTCTTTAGAAGGTTTTAAATCGAATGCTGCCATAATCTCTTCGCCGCTAATGGGTGGCTGAAAATTTCTGATGCTATCGCGTTCCTCAACTTCGATAATTTTCTGACGTACAAGTTTAAAGTTGTTTTTATACTTGCGCTGTTTTTTATGGTTTTTGGTGGTTATATCAGCCTCGCACAAGGTCATTAAATCCTCTACATGTTCCCCTGCGTCAAAAACTAAGCGTCTTACAGCGGAGTCGCTCACATGTTCCTCAGAAAGGATGATGGGCCTAGAACTCATCAGTACTATTTTTTGAACGAACTTCATTTTGTCGTTCAGGGGCATTCGTAATCGTTTAAATAGTTTGTAGACCATTTTGGAACCAACAAACTCATGTCCGTGAAATGTCCACCCGATTTTCTTGTGGAATCTTTTGGTGGGTGCCTTACCAATATCATGCAAAAGTGCTGCCCATCGTAACCAAAGGTCATCTGTGTTTTCGCATATATTATCTACCACTTCAAGGGTGTGCCAAAAATTATCTTTGTGTTTTTGACCCTCTATTTCTTCTACACCTTGCAGTGCAGTAAGTTCCGGTAGTATCATATCTAACAGTCCTGTCTTATGCAATAGTGCAAAACCTATTGATGGTTTAGGGGTTTGCATAATTTTATGGAGCTCATCAACGATACGTTCGTTGGAAATAATTTGTAAACGATCCTTATTGTCGGTTATAGCCTGCAATGAAGGTAGTTCTATGGTGAATCCCAGTTGGGTAGCAAAACGTACCGCCCGCATCATCCTAAGTGGGTCGTCCGAGTAGGTGGTGTTTGGGTCTAACGGAGTTCTTAATAAGTGCCGCTCTAAGTCTTTTATACCTTCAAAAGGATCTAGTAAATCTCCAAATGTAGCTTGGTTGATGGATAGTGCCAGTGCATTAATGGTGAAATCTCGCCGTCTTTGGTCATCATCCAAAGACCCGTTTTCAACGACCGGTTTTCTGCTATCCCTTTGGTAACTTTCTTTTCTCGCCCCAACAAATTCCAGTTCTATTCCCTCATGTTTTATCATGGCGGTACCAAAGTTTTTAAAGACGGCAACTTTAGGTTTTCCCCTAAGTTTTGAGGCCACTTTTTCTGCTAGGGTAATGCCGCTACCAACGGCAACGATGTCTATATCTTTTGAAGTGCCTCTATTTAGAAAAAAATCTCGTACAAAGCCCCCTATCACATAGGCCTCAAGTCCCAATTCATCGGCACTCTTTCCAATTATCTGAAAAATATCTTCTGTTACTGCCTGTGTGTAATTCATGGGTCTTTCGCCTGCATTATTCCCGGATCACCTTCACTTTGTTATTTCCACTTAATTTAATGATTGTGGAGGCTTGGGAACTTTCGTTTTCTTGTTGCAAATTTACCACATAGTCTACACCTTTTAAAATGGCCGGATCAATTTCTTTAAAACTTTTTGGGATGCCGTTTCCACTGATGTTCGCTATTGTTGTTACAATCGGTTTTTTAAATTTGTTTATCAGGTACTGGCAAAATTTATCCGAAGCTACCCGCATGGCCAAGGAGCCGTCTGGAGCAGTGATATTTTTTGAAATACCTCTTGGAGTATCGTAAACAATAGTAGTCGGTTTAGCAGCCAGGTCCATTAGGTCGTAAGCCAAGTCTGGCACCCTTTCTACATGCTTTTCTAACATGGCATCATGGGCTACCAAACAGACCATAGGCTTGCCCGGCTTTTGTTTTTTTAATTGGTAGATTTTCTGCACCGCTAGGTCGTTTGTGGCATCACAGCCTATTGCCCACAACGTATCTGTTGGATAAAGAATGAGTCCACCTTCTTCTAATCTAGCAATAGCTTTGTTAATTTCTTCTGTCAAAATTTCTGTATGGATACATATGACTATAAAAGTAGGTTTTCTAGCCTGTAAATAATTTTCTGTTTAATATAATATCGCTTCTACACCTAATGTATTTTTAAATAATTAAGTTGGAATGGTCACTATTGCAACCTGATTTTGTATTTTCCGCCAAACTTTACAAGCGTGCGGTATGATTGAGGTAAATGATAAGGAACTATTAAACAAATTTCCCGGTTGGAAACTCGTTGAACTAACGAAACGTCGTATTGAAATGAAATCGTTATCAGCTATAAACCATAACGATGGTCCTAAAATAGTAACATATCTTTTCGGGAAAATTCCAAATACGAAATGGATTTTTAATCTGGAGAACGATACATTTATCGCTGAAATTAGGGAGAAATCAAAGTATACAAGAATGTATACCTCAGGCTGTTTTGATATTTTCCATTATGGTCATTTGAATATATTAGCAAAGTCAAAGGAACTTTGCGATTATTTGATTGTTGGGGTTTCTACAGATGAGCTCATCGAAAAAGAGAAAGGTAAGCGCCCGGTAATACCATTCGAGGAACGCATGAAAGTTGTGCAAGCGATTGGTTTGGTAGATGAGGTTATTCCGCAGACCGATAAAGATAAACAGCGTATCGTAGATGAGCACCGTATAGATGCCATATCGGTTGGTAGCGATTGGAAAGGGAGATACCCTAAGGTAAGTTGTGCTATGGAGTATTTTTCATACACAGCAAATGTGAGTAGTACTATTTTAAAGAATACTTTACAACTTAAACGATAGTTGTTACACCAATGCCTTGTCGTCCGTAGAGGTGTTCCAATCTTTAACGGGCGTTTGCCAGTCTCCGTATCTAGAAGTCAAATAGCCATCGGTATCCTCTGGAATGCTATAGTTTTTATCTTGAAAGGATATGGTTTTAAAGCTTTCGTAAAAACGCATTGGCACACTTTTAGTCTTATTGTCTATTTCCCAATAGGTACTTTGGTCATGAGAGTATTTTATAAATACATCTAGGCATACTTTTCCTTTTACCAAACCAAAAAAGCGTTTATTGCGTATTTTTATCATTCGCAAATCCCCCTTTTTGAATTCATTACTTGTTACGGAAAAATATCTTGTCCTTATTCTGTAGCCCTCTATTTTTAGGTTTTGAATCAAGGAATTAAGTTTTGGTATTTCTGTCTGATGCACGGAAATATCCAAGTCGTTATCCCAAGGTAATAATCTGTTTTCACGTCTAATACCCAATAAGGTTCCGCCCTCTAACCAATATAAAATTTGCTGCTGCTCAACTATTTTGGTTACTCTTTTTAATAGCTTTTCCGCCTCTTTAAGACTCTTTCCTTCCAAGGTAATATCGTATGCCATATGGTATGCTTATTTGTTTTTAATTCCTCTTAATCTTTTTAGTTCTTTGTAACGACTATGAACTCCCAAAGCATTTAAATAGCTAATAATTACGCCTCTTTTTCCATCTAAAAAACCAAATCGCATTATAAAATGATTAAAGAATTTATAGCCTGGCCTAAAGATAAAATGGTACAGATTTGGACTGTAATCCTTGGCCAGTTCTTCTTGGGCCTTCATCTGACCATACTTAACCATTTTACCTTTGTAATCTTGATAATCTTTATATGAATAATGTATAAGTTTGCTTTTAAGAATACCTACCGGGCCATCCACAATCAAAGTTTCGTGTACAATCCGCTCTTTAGTAAATGCTACTTTACTTTTTCTAAAAAGCCTAAAGTTTTTGTCGCTTTGCCAACCGCTAAATCGCAGTACTTTTTGCCCAAACATAAAGGTTCTATGAAAAAAATAGGCAACAGCTTTAGCATCTCCGTTGATTGTTTTAAGTAGTTCATTTTTAAGCCGATCTGTGATGCGTTCATCCGCATCCATAAATAAAACCCAGTCGTTTGAAGCTAGGCTCATCGCATAGGATTTCTGATCAGTATAATTGACAAACGGCCTTTGGATTAAGGTGATATTTGGTCTCTTTTTTATGCGTTCTACTGTGCCATCGGTGCTGAAGGAATCTACGACGATAATCTCATCTACAAACTGAACGTTTGTTAGTACTTCATCAATATGAATGATTTCGTTAAAAGTGATAAAAACCGCCGACACTTTATTATGTACTATCCCGTTCCAAGGATTACTGATGGGTGGGCCAAAAATTGCATCTATTTTAATTCTTCTGTGCAATGGAAGTACGCGTGCTTCTGGAATCCCATTTTTAGTCGCATATGCTTCTGTAGCTTCAATCATCCGAAGTGCAGATTTACCATCTTGATAGGGATGATACATTCTGTTAAGCACTAAACGTTCGGCTTCAAATTGGTCTTCTTTTAAATTTTTAAGTACACTTTTGGTAAGCTGACCTTTTTGGGTGAGGTTATCCCAACGGATGTTTTGAGATATCGTTTTAAAACTAATTGCTGGTTTGTTCAGTAATAGAAACTCATAAATTACGGAAGAGGTATCGCTAATAAGAAGATCTGCTAAAAGCAGAAATTTTATAATATTCTTTTCTTCTACGAATACGATGTTTTTATGCTTTTCGGCGAGGGACTTGTAGGTATTTATTAAAGCTAGGCTCATCAGGTCATGAAACTTCACTAGAATTAAAAAACCTGTTTCGGTCGCCACCTTTTCAATATCTTCTAAAAGAGCAAGTGCAGAGGTAAGGCTAGGGGAGAATGTTGGGGCGTATACTATAATTTTGTCCGTGTCATACTTCGTAAGAAGTTCTTTTTTTTCGGCCTCGTAAACAGTTTTATTTAGTCCATAGCTATCTAATTTTGGCCAGCCCGTTTGCACAACGTCAAAATTCCCATGTTTTTCTTTTAGTTCATTAAAACGATTTGTAAAGTAGGGGCCTTGGGTTAAATACAGGTCAAAATAATGACGAATTCTAAAATGTCCTTTTTTTTCTCCAGCTAAGCCATGAAAAATCTGGGTTTTAACGCCCCTTAAGTAATAGGGTACCTCATTGCCTGGAACAAAAATGACATCGCTTTGGTAAAATTGTAAATCTAATATGCTAGATGTATGTGACTCTTCTGGAAAAGGGAATTTTTGAATCAGTTTTTTAGAAACGAACCAGATATAATCGTTGCTCCTTTTAATAAGCTCATCACGAATAGGAGCCATGATTCCAAAAGCGTATGCATTCTGGCAAAAAAGAATGAATTTCATTTTTGGAAAATAGTATTTGCGTTTTCGAGGTCCTCCCTAAAATCGACTTCAATGCAGTCAAAATCAGATATATCTATGGCTGAAATTTTGATTCCATCATGTTCAATAGCCACTTCCAAGCCTCTCTCAAAGTAATCATTGTCATCGCAAACTTCTAAACGATCAATAAAAAAGCCAATATCTTTTTGTGCTATGAAATTTATACCCACGGCTTCTCCAAGACCATTTTTAACACTCTTTGAAAGTTGGTCTATATAACCATCTTTTAAAGTATACTTAACTTCTTCTTCTGCAACTTTGCTTGTGTTTACGGCAACAAAAGAATTTTCTAAACTAATATGGGGCTTTAAAATAGACAGGAGGTTACCATCAAATACCACATCGCCATTTAACCACAAAACAGAATCGTTTCTATTCTTTTTTAAGGCTTTAAGCAAGCTTTTGGAGGTATTAGTACAATCAAAGAAAGGATTGTAGATATATGTCAGTTGCGGAAACCGCTCCATGATTAGGTTTTTTTTAAACCCTACTACTACATTTATATCGTCAATATTAAAGTTGTTTTCAAGATTAGCTATCTGCATTCCCATTATGGTTTTTCCGTTTTCTAACGGCGTAAGCGGTTTGGGAAAGGGGTTTCCTAAGCGAGAACCAATACCTGCGGCAAGAATAACAATTTTCACGTTTTAATGTTTTAAAGAGGTAAACTGTTATAAACCAGCACTAGTTTTTCTAGATAAAATCTGGTCTACATCACTAGTGTAAATTAAAAATACACACACAAATACCTATAGCTTAATTCTTCAAATGTAAAATTAATTTAAGGATAACTAAAATTAAAGAGCTGTTAGCCTACGTTTTGTAGCATACCAATTTTTAGGTGTTCAATGCTTAAAGACTTGGTAGATGATGGGTTACTATTGCGCGGCGGCTATTTTGCTAGCTTAGCTACTGTGTTGAGAAACCGTTTTTAAGCTTGGAGCTTTTTGTTCCTGTTCTAATTTTCTTAGTTCTTGGTATCGTTCCCAGTCCCCTAGGGCGTTAAGATAGCACACGGTTACTCCTTTCATTCCATCCAAAACTCCAAAACGAAAGAAATAATTATAAACAAACGTAAAGGTCGGTTTTCCAAGTAAGAGTAGAAGATTAAAACGTTTTCCTTTTTGTGATGCTTCTTTTGCCTTCATTCTGCCATATACGAGCATTTTATGCTTGTAGTTAGTAAAGTCTCGATAGCAATAATGGGTAAGCTTTTCTTTTAATATTGCAGAACTTCCTTCTATTTCTAAAGTTTCATGTACAATGCGTTGATCAGAAAACTGTACTTTACTTTTTCTAAATAGCCTATAGTTTTTGTCTGTTTGCCATCCACTATAGCGCAGATGTCTTTGTTGAAACATGAATTTTCTTCGAAACCAATAGGCTACATGTTCTTTGCTGCTATTAATAGTCAATTTTATTTCTTCTCGTAAATTTGGGGTTACCACTTCATCAGCATCTACAAAAAGTACCCAATCATTGCTTGCTTGTGCCAGCGTAAACGCCTTTTGGGCTGTATAGTTTTTAAACGGATACTGAATAACCCTCACTTTGGGGTGTGCACTAAGAAATTCATACGTACCATCAGTACTGTAGGAGTCTACGACAATTATTTCATCTGCGAAATCAATTGATTTGAGGCATTTTTCTATGTATCCAATCTCGTTGTATGTAATTACAAGTGCTGATATTTTTTTAAGCTGTGGCTCCATAACTAAGGTGAGTAGTTAAAATATTAAGGAGTGTTCTGGATATAGAACTGAAAATAAAGCAAAAAATTATATTTTTACCTTTATTTTCCTACAAAATTACACAGCTACGTTATGTTCTCTTAGCGCATCGTTAAGTGATGTCTTTTTATTGGTACTTTCCTTTCTTGTTCCAATAATCAATGCGCAAGGAACCTGAAACTCTCCAGCTGGAAATTTTTTGGTGTAACTCCCTGGTATAACAACTGAACGAGCAGGAACCCTACCTTTTAGTTCTACTGGGGTAGACCCAGTAACATCGATAATTTTAGTAGAGGCCGTTAAAACAACGTTGGCACCTAACACAGCTTCCGTTTCTACGTGCACGCCTTCGACTACAATGCATCGAGAACCAATAAAAGCATTATCCTCTATAATTACGGGTGAAGCCTGTAGTGGCTCCAACACGCCGCCTATGCCCACACCGCCACTTATATGTACATTTTTACCTATTTGAGCGCAGCTTCCCACAGTAGCCCAAGTATCTACCATAGTGCCTTCGTCTATATAGGCGCCAATATTTACATAGCTAGGCATTAAAATCGTTCCTGGAGAAATATAGGCACCATGTCTGGCAACCGCATTTGGCACTACGCGTATACCCTTTTCTTTATACCCTCTTTTTAATGGCATTTTATCGTGATATTCAAAAATACCAGCTTCTAAGGTTTCCATTTTTTGAATAGGGAAATAGAGCACCACGGCCTTTTTTACCCACTCGTTTATTTGCCAACCAGATGCGGTAGGTTCGGCACAACGGAGTTTGCCAAGGTCAATAAGATTTATAACTTCTCGTATTGTTTCTTGTGTTTTATCTTCTGATAAAAGCGCCCTATTTTCCCAAGCTTGTTCTATGATATTTCTTAATTCTGCCATTTTATCCCTAAATTTTCTCAAATATAGGTCGAAGTAAAGTAATTCACTATGTGTAAATTCACATATCACAAATTATCCGTTACTTTTGACAAAAATTAATTTTGGGAAGAATTTTAGCATTGGATTATGGTGAAAAACGAACTGGAATAGCGGTAACAGACGAGTTGCGTCTTATTGCTTCGGGTCTCACCACGGTACCCACCAAGGAGCTTATACTTTTTTTGAAAGACTATTTCAATACCGAAAATGTTGATATTCTTGTTGTAGGCGAACCCAAACAAATGAACAACACCCCTTCTGAGTCCGAACAATACATAAAACCTTTTTTGGTGGAGCTAGCGAAGCACTTTCCTACTATTTCTATTGAAAGGCAGGATGAGCGTTTCACTTCTAAAATGGCATTTCAGAGTATGTTGGATAGTGGTTTAAAAAAGAAGCAACGAAGAGATAAGGCCTTAGTAGACGAGATTAGTGCCACCTTAATATTACAGTCATATTTAGAAAGGAAATAGTATGGACGCACTAGTTGAGTTTGAAATATTGGTCAAAAGAAAAGTACGACAGTATTTTAGTTTTTTTTATGCTGCTAGGGATATTAAAAGACTCACGAATTCAGATTTTGTTATTATTAGCAGGAACTGCTGGGGCGGACAGGTATATCAATATTTACAAAAGCCATACAACACCCCGTTTATAGGGTTATTTTTGTTTGGCCCATGCTACATGAAATTGCTAGCTAATTTTGATGACTACATGAAATTGGATATGGATTTTATACCGGTGTCCAAATATCCAGAGTCCAAGAATAAGTACCCTATAGGTCTTTTAAATGATGTAGAAATTCATTTTCAACATTACGAAACAGAAGTGGAGGCCAAGGAAAAATGGAACCGTCGAAAAGCGAGAATGCTAGAAAATACGGATAAGGATAACTATTTTTTTATGGTTTGTGACCGTAGGCGCATCAATGCCGAGGATTTAACACGTTTTCATGAACTTCCTTTTAAAAATATTGTTTCCTTTGCATTTTATGATTTGCCAGAAGTAACCGTTGTAAATCACATAAAATTTTTTACTAGTAAACGAAACAAAACGAACAAGATACCCAACGGAAAGAAGAGATTTAAACTTACTTTTTTATATTTTGATGTAGTCCACTGGTTAAATAGTGGCGCAATTTTAAGAACACGATTTAAACGATAACAATGATTTTACCGATTATAGCTTACGGTGATACCGTTTTAAGGAAAGTAGGAGACGACATAGACAAGGAATACCCAAAACTTAAGGAGTTGATTGCTACTATGTGGGAGACGATGTACAATGCAAATGGAGTAGGATTAGCTGCCCCACAAATAGGATTGCCAATACGTTTGTTTTTGGTGGATACCTCGCCGTTTGCAGATGACGAAGACCTTACCGAGGAGGAACAAAAACAATTGGAAGGCTTTAAACAAGTATTTATAAATGCTTATATAGAAGAGGAAACGGGTGAGGAATGGGTGTTTAATGAAGGCTGCTTAAGTATACCTGACGTCCGCGAAGATGTGAGCAGAAAGGATACGATACATATGACCTATTTTGATGAGAATTTTAATAAGCGTGAACAAACCTTTGACGGACTTTTAGCACGCGTGATACAGCATGAATACGACCATATAGAAGGGGTGCTGTTTACAGATAAATTGTCTTCTTTGAAAAAAAGACTGATAAAGGGACGCTTGTCTAACATATCCAAGGGGAAAATCGATGTGGATTATCGCATGCGATTCCCAAATATGAAAAAAGGTCGTTAAATACTGCTTGTAATCAGTTTAAAAATATAATATTTGCCCTTAAAAATTTAAAAAAAAGCCTATGGGGTTGGATAAAATACTATCGGTTGCTGGAAAACCTGGATTGTACGAGTTAATTACACAAACTAGATCTGGATTTGTTGCAGCGTCTTTGATAGACGGAAAAAAAATTAGCGTTGGGCTAAAAAGTAACGTTAGCGTGCTTTCTGAAATAGCCATTTATACCTTGGATGAAGAGCTGCCTTTGAGAGCGGTGTTCTTAAAGATGCAGGTAAAGGAAAAGGGGGGTAAAACTTCTGTCAACCATAAAGAGGATAAGATTAAATTGGAAGAATACTTTTTTGAGGTACTTCCAAATTACGATGAGGATAGGGTATATCCTAGTGATATTAAGAAAATTATAAAATGGTATAACATACTGTTAGATAAAGGTCTCACAGATTTTTCCGAAAATAAAAAAGACCTTGATTCAGAGGAAGAATAATAGAAAATGTGTTGTGTAAAAAAGCCTCGATAGTAGTTACTATCGAGGCTTTTTTTTTAATTTGTCTAACGTCTAACGTCTAACGTCTAACGTCTAACGTCTAACGTCTAACGTCTAACCTCAAATCTCAATCTTTATCAATCGATTCGTAGCTGTATTTACTTTTCTTCCAATCTATTAATGGCGACGGATAGTATTTTACGTCCATTCGTTCCAAAAACGGAGCTTGGTTTGCTAAACGAATTTTATAATTCTCCCAATCCCTGTTTTCGGGAGTACTCCAGCTTAATTCGGAATACCCTATCACTCTAGGAAAGGCCAGGTATTCTAGTTCATCTATAGTGCTTATAGTTTCTGACCATAAAGGTGCTTCGATACCCAATATGTTTTCCTTTGGAATACCGCCATACCCTTCCGGTGTCCAAATGTATGCAGTATCAACAGGTATGTAGGCTGCCCAATGCAGTCCATATTCCGATAGGGTATCGTACTGCATATCCAAATACGCTTTTTTAGCGGGTGATACAATGACTTGCATGCCTTTTTTGACAGCTTTTTTAGCATTCTCCTCACTGCTCCACCATTGGGATATCGAGGTTGAATCTATATCGGCTATGGCAACTTCGTCCCAACCTATCATGCGCTTGCCGTGTTTTTGTACAATTTTTTCTACCTTGTTTACAAAGTAGATATAATCTTTCTTTTTGGTTACATGGCTTTCATCGCCGCCTATATGGAAATAAGGGCCAGGTGTAATTTCTGATATTTCTCGTACCACATCATCTATAAAGGCATATACCGTATCCTTTCTAGTATCAAATGTGCTAAAGCCAACCTGTGTTCCTTCGTATAATTTAAGCTTTTTTCCATTTCCGTTTAAAAAAGGATAAGCCACCGATGCCGCATTGGTATGTCCGGGCATATCAATTTCAGGAACTACCGTCATAAAACGTTCCGCTGCATAGCGAACAATTTCCTTGTAGTCCTCTTGGGTATAAAAACCACCAGCTTCGCCACCTACTTCGGTGCTACCACCGATACTTGTCAGTTTTGGCCATGACTTAATTTCTATTCTCCATCCTTGGTCGTCCGATAAATGAAGGTGCAGTATATTTATCTTGTAATAGGATAGAATATCAATATATTTTTTAACATCTTCCACGCTAAAGAAATGGCGGGCAACGTCCAACATGGAGCCTCTATATGCAAAACTTGGGTTATCCATGATTTCACCCGTAGGCACTGGCCAAATTTTTTGTAGTGCCAAGGTATCGTTACTGCTATCTGGTACCAGTTGCCTTAGGGTCTGTATACCTCTAAAAGCGCCTTCGGCCGTATTTGAATTTATAATAATTGAATCTTGGGTAATGTACAATTGATAGGCTTCTGGTGCATTCAGCTCCGTGCTGTCTGACTGATTAATATAAATTACCCGCGCTACCGTTTGCAGAGATTCATCGTTTACAGGAACTTGAAGATTTATTTTTTTTGATAACTTATCGGCTAAAAACTCAGCTACTTCTTGGAATCCTGTGGCCCCTTTAGCTGTGTAGATAGCTGTAAACTCATCTAGGGCAAAGGCAGTGTTGGTAGGAATTACTTTTAAAGGTTTTGGAATAAGGTTTTCTGTAGAAAGGTCTGTTACCGGCATTGGAATTCTTTTCTTAGCTTCTTCTGTGCAGGCAAAAAATAGGCATACCAACGAGAGCGAAAAGAGCGCTCTAACTAGGGTGTTTTTAATCATTGTTCTCATTTATGGGTTAGTAACTAAATCTTTCATGACCTCATACCAGAGATCATATCCTTTCTGGTTCATATGTAGGCCGTCTTCTATGAAAATATCTTTTTTTAATTTTCTACCATTCAGCATTGGCGACCAAACATCGGCATAGGATAAAAGCGGGTTCTCATCACTCATTTTTCTAAATTTCCGATTTAATCTTTTATATTTTCCTCGTAGTTTCCATCTGCTTATACTAGGTTTTGCAGCTATTAAAATAATTTTGACAGAGGCATTTGTACTATGAATCTCTTGAATGATTTTATGCGTTGTTGCTATAATTTCTTTAGGCCTTTTTTTTGCTGATATATCATTATCGCCTTCATAGATGAATACTTTTTTTGGACGATAGCTTAGAACCAGTGGGTCTAGGTGGTATAACAAATCTGAGGCTTGGGAACCTCCAAAACCAGTATTCAAAATTTGATGGTCAGGAAATAATTGTTTTAACGTAGTCCACATACGGACACTAGAGCTTCCGGTAAAAACAATACTTTCTTTGCTACTGTCCCAAACAGAGTCATATTTTTTAGAAATGGAACGTACCTCGTCGGAAAATGGTGCAGATTCTTGCCCGTAGGTAAAAACTACCGATAAAAACAAAATAAAAAAACTACTATTTCTCATGTGTCTAAACTGCTTAGGTGTAAATTAATACGGATTATAACTCTTCTCAAATGATTTTCGACCTAGGTTACGTTTAAACTTACAAAGGGACTTTGGTCATCGTTAAGGGTACGTAAAATAAAACTTTTGAAACTACTAGTACAGTAAATTTTTGTCTTTCAGTTTCTTTTTTTATTCGATTTCAAGTAGTTTTTCTACTACTGCCCAATCATAAAACCGTTGAATCCAGGCATCGGAGGGCAGTCCTTGTTCTTTCATCCCAAAACCATGTCCGCCTTTTGAATACATGTGTAAACCGGGAGTGTGGTCCGCGTTTAGCCACGAATTGTAGAGTTCTATGCTTCCGCTCGCCAACCCGAACGGGTCGTCAGTTGCGCAAATCACTAAAAGTTTCGGAGCATTTTCAGGTGCTTTTTGTACTGGATAAACAGTGGTCCATGGATATACAGGAACAATAAAGTCGGGTCTGTTTTCGGAAGTGTAATTGTAAGCCACGCCCATAGTTACAGCGCCACCGGCAGAGAAGCCCATAAACCCAATTTTATGAGCATCTAAAGTATAGGTTTCTACGTTTTGTCTCACATAGGAAATGGCTGCAAGTCCGTCTGCAATCGAGAGCGGAACTACTTTTGCAACACGCTGTTCCACTTTATTTTCCGTTCGGCTGTCTTTTGAGTATTCTTTTACACCATCAGCTCCGGTAGGCACCAATCTATATTTTAGAACAAAGGCAGTGATTCCTTTTGTATTCAGCCATCTAGCCACATCGGTTCCTTCACTTTTTATACTAAGTGCGTAAAGTCCGCCACCTGGGGCAATGATAACGCTGGTTCCATTAGGGTGTTCTGGAGCGAATACTTCTAGAGTAGGAATAGAAACATTGGTAACTACCTTATTCTGCCAAATACTAGAAACATACTCCTTTTCGCTTCCTATCCATGATATGTTGGTTTGTTGTTTGAATGGAATTTTGATTATTTGTTGCGCAATGGATGATCCTATCATAAAGAAGCTAAAAATAAATAGATATAAATACCGCATCAGGTTTAGTATTAAAAAATTTGCTTTTAATCGTTGCAAAGCAATTTTCTCAGGCTAATAGTATAAAAAGAAACCCTGCCAATACAGCTCCAATAATAGGTCCAATAACGGGAACCCAAGCGTAGCTCCAGTCGCTAGCACCTTTATTTTTAAGAGGTAGGATAGCGTGTAAAAGCCGTGGGCCAAAATCCCTCGCAGGATTGATGGCATAGCCAGTTGCGCCACCTAGGCCAAAACCGATACCGATAACTAATAGTGCTACTGGAAGCGCGTCCAAAGACCCAAGTGATATAGCTCCTTCTCCTATACTCCCGCCTGCAATATAGAATATACCAAAGACCAATGTAAAGGTTCCTATAATTTCGCTTACTAGATTCCAAAACGGATTTCTAATAGCTGGAGTAGTGCAGAAAGTAGCTAGGATTGCATCGGAATCATCAGTTTCATCATATTGTTTTTTATAGGTGAGCCAAACTAATAGATTCCCCATCATTGCGCCTAAAACCTGTGCGACGATATAGCCTGGGACCAATGCCCAAGAGAATTTTCCTGCTGTGGCCAATCCAATGGTTACCGCAGGGTTTAAATGGGCACCACTGGCATCGGCGGAAATAAATACGCCTATAAATACAGCAATACCCCATGCGATTGAAATTCCCACCCAACCAAGATCTGCACCTTTGGTACCTTTGAGCACTAAATTGGCTACTACGCCATTGCCAATAAGGATAAGCATGGCAGTTCCTATAAATTCGAAAATGTAAACAGTCATTTGGTTTGGCTTTATAGGGCGGAAGATAAATAAAATAGGCCAGTTTTGGAATAATCCATAGCTAGCTATCGAATATGTGTACTATTTCAGTTGTTATTTTTTAGATTTTTAAGAAGTTCTGGTGATGTATTTCCTTTACCAGCGAACTCCTTCCACGTTCATTTTTAAGGCATACACAGCTTTGGAAGCAGTAATGAACAGTATGTTTTGCTCTGCTCCGCCAAAGGTAACATTGGCCGTCCAATCGGCACCGGTGTCAATATGTTCTATCTGATTTCCTTTTGAGTCAAAAACAAAAACACCAGCTCCGGTTAGGTACACATTCCCTTGGTTATCTATCGTCATACCATCAGAACCCATTCGGGTAAAAAGCTGGCGATTGTTCAGAGTACCATCCGCTTCAATCGTGTAAGAATAGGTTTTTTTATCTCCAATATCTGCGATATATAAGGTGCTACCATCTGCAGTTCCTATGATTCCGTTGGGACGCACAAAATCATCGGAAATTACTTTTGCCTCCGTACCATTAGGAGCTATGTAATAGACAGATTGCGCTGCTAATTCAGCTTCTTTATGCTCCCAATAGGGTCTTTGGTAATACGGGTCTGTGAAATAGATACCTCCTTTTTTATCGACCCATATATCATTAGGACCGTTGTATTTTTTATTTTCAAATTGATTTGTAAGAATACGCACCTTCCTGTCAGTATCAATTAGCCAAAGTTCATTTTTTTCATCTGCAGCAGCCAAAAGATTTCCTTGGTGATCAAGGTAAAGGCCATTGGCACGACCTGATGGATTCATATACGTTGAAACTGTATTACGCTGTGCATCCCATTTCAAAATACGATTATTAGGTTGGTCTGTAAAATAGACATTGCCTTCTTTGTCTGATGCTGGCCCTTCGGTAAACGCGTATCCATCGGCCACCAAAACGAGGTCCGCGTCCTTGGCTATGATGCTTTTAGATGGTGAGGTACAGGATATATTAAAAACTAGTAAGGATAAAAGGATTGCGGCGGACTTCATAGCGATAGTGCTTGTTAACGGATTGAAAATACAGTTAATTTTTCGTTTAACATATTTCTTTCCCCGCTAGAAAGCAGACATCACAATGATCATTATGGGAGGGGTAAGCGTTGGCGGGGGAGTAATACCCGAGTGATGGTGTTATTCGCTGCACATCCGAGCCAACACCTCCATGGCCATCGTCATGGTATCAACGCGCCCGCTGCTCTTGCAGCCTTGCCATGCTAAGGGGGTAGTTTCTCTACTAACCGAACTGCCAAATAACCCTAAGAATAGCTCCTTAAAACTTGGGCAATTTGTAATTTTGAAGAAAAGCAAACAGCAATGCATTCAAGACAAGAGCAATTAGCCGCAGTTGACCGATTATTAACAATCATGGAGGAGTTAAGATCCCAATGCCCTTGGGATAAAAAGCAGACCATACAAACGTTAAGGCACTTGACCATAGAGGAGGTTTACGAGTTGGGAGATGCCATCTTGGATAATGATATGGAGGAAGTCAAGAATGAACTGGGAGATATTTTACTACATATTGTTTTTTATGCCAAAATTGGGTCGGAGACCAAGGATTTTGATATTGCCGATGTTGCCAATGCCATTTGTGAGAAATTGATTCATAGGCATCCACATATTTATGGGGATGTTAAAGTTGCGAATGAGGCCGATGTAAAACGTAATTGGGAATTGCTAAAACTTAAAGAAGGCAAGAAAAGCGTGCTAGAAGGCGTTCCCAAAAGTTTGCCGGCTTTGGTAAAAGCAAGTCGAATACAGGAGAAAGTGGCCGGTGTAGGCTTCGATTGGGAAAAGCCAGAACAGGTTTTTGAAAAAGTACAAGAAGAATTAGGGGAGCTACAGGAAGAGGTACACGCTGGTGATAAAGATAAGATGGAATCCGAGTTTGGTGATGTTTTATTTTCCATGATTAATTATGCTCGGTTTTTAGGAATCAATCCGGAAAATGCCTTGGAACGCACCAATAAAAAATTCACAAGGCGATTTCAATATTTAGAAACTGAGGCTGCTAAAAAAGGAAAATCACTCCAAGAAATGAGTTTGGAAGAGATGGACGTGTATTGGAACGCCGCAAAAAAGTTTGGGTGATTTGAGCACCAAAACGTTTATAGCTATCCAAAAAATCATTTATTAAAAGTAGTATGTCTTGCTTCTTTTTGTAAGAAACACCTTGTGCGATTTTATATATTCCCATGTGCATCCGTATTTAAAAAGTATATTTGCACCTTCAAAAACGTAGCTTTTGCTTAGCAAGTACACCAAGGAATTTAGATACAATATAAAACTGTCCGTCCCGGTTATTTTGGGAATGTTGGGACACTCTTTTGTTCAATTTGCGGACAATATTATGGTAGGCCAATTGGGTACGGCAGAACTGGCTGCGGTTTCTTTAGGGAATAGTTTTGTTTTTATAGCCATGTCTTTGGGTATCGGTTTTTCAACGGCAATTACGCCTTTAGTAGCGGAGGCAGATGGTGCCGGGAACAAAAAGGATGCTAAAAGTGCATTAAAGCATGGCTTGGTACTTTGTACCATATTAGGCTTATCTCTTTTTGGCATTATTTTACTCGCCAAGCCTTTGATGTTTATGATGAAGCAACCCATTGAGGTGGTGGAGTTGTCCCTGCCTTATTTAGATTTTGTCGCTTTTTCATTGGTGCCGTTGATTATTTTTCAGGCGTTTAAGCAGTTTTCGGAAGGTTTGTCCCAAACTAAATACCCTATGTATGCTACTATTATAGCTAACGTGGTCAATATAGTCCTTAATTATTTACTGATTTTTGGTTCTTTTGGATTTCCGGAAATGGGTATTGTGGGCGCTGCAATTGGTACCCTTATTTCAAGAGTGGTCATGGTGATTTATATTTGGGTGCTTCTAAAGAGTAAGGATAAGTTTCATCCTTTCGTGACCGGTTTTAATTTCAGAGCCTTAGAGAAACGCGTCATGAAAAAAATCATTGCCCTTGGTTTTCCGTCTGCGCTGCAAATGTTTTTTGAAGTGGCTATTTTTACGGCTGCTATTTGGTTAAGTGGTGTGCTGGGAAAAAACCCACAAGCGGCCAATCAAATTGCCTTGAATCTGAGCAGCATGACCTTCATGTTCGGCATGGGTCTTGGTGTTGCGGCCATGATACGCGTAGGAAATCAGAAAGGATTAAAGAACTTTAACGAACTCCGCAGAATAGCCCAATCTATCTTTTTACTTACGTTCTTGTTGGAAATCGTGTTTGCCATCCTATTTTTAGTGGGACGAAACTGGTTTCCTACCATTTACTTAGATTTAGATGATGCTTTAAACCTCAAAGATAATACGGAGGTAATCGCACTAGCCGCGCAATTAGTATTTGTGGCAGCATTTTTTCAAATTTCAGATGGGGTCCAAGTGGTTGTATTAGGTGCGTTGAGAGGGCTGCAAGATGTAAAGATTCCCACGATTATTACCTTTATAGCATACTGGTTGATAGGCTTTCCGGTATCGTATTACCTAGGGTTGCATACAGAATGGGGAAGTGTCGGTATTTGGATGGGACTTCTGGTAGGCCTTACGGCATCGGCCATTATGTTGTATATTCGATTTAATTATTTGACAAAAAAATTGATACGTAAAGAAGCGGTGTTCGTGTCTTCATAAACTAAAGTATCCAATACAATAAACTATTCATTTTCCTATGGAACTACCAAAATTCATTCTCGGTGACAATACAGACTTTCCTAACGCCATATTTGTGGTGCATACCGAGTATCCGCGGTTCATTATCAATCTAGAAAACGATGAGGTAGATTGGTTTGAGGAATTTTCTAAGGAAGACGAAAAAGATTTGGAAGAAGAAACGGAGGGCCTCATCGCTGCTGCGACCGAATTTTATGACCGGGAAGTTTCCAGGTACGAAGAATAAGATAGTATGCTAGAAGAACTACTGCAATGGGATCATGAACTTTTCCTATATCTGAACGGATTGGGAACCCCTTCATGGGATACCTTTTGGCAGTTTGTTTCCCATAAGCTAAGCGCTATCCCGCTTTACGTGTTTTTATTGCTACTGTCTTACCAAAAGTTTGGTTTAAAAAAAACAGCGGTGCTGCTCATTTCAGTAGCACTCTTAATTACCGTCACCGATCAGCTTAGTAATTTCTTTAAATATGGGGTAGGCAGATTAAGACCTTGCCACGACCCGGAACTTATGGATGTAATGCGCTTGGTAAAAAGTCGCTGTGGCGGTAAATACAGTTACTTTTCTGCTCATGCTGCCAATACCTTTGCTATTGCCGTATTTTTTGGACAAATCCTAACATCTCAATTCAAAGGCATTGCGCCATTATTGTTACTTTGGGCCTGTTTTGTTGCCTATAGCAGAGTGTATATTGGCGTGCATTTCCCATTAGATGTGGTAACCGGCGCACTTTTGGGTAGCCTTTTTGGCTGGTTGTTTTCAACGTTATTTATAGTTTCACTCCGGAAATTCTCTTTATGATATCTAACCTAAGGTACTGGTTTTTAATTGGCTTGGTTATTCTTATTTACATTGGCGGGATGTTCGTAACGCTGATGGAAAACGACTCTGCCCAGTTTGCCGTAATGGCGATGCGTATGGTTCAGGAGAACGATTTTTTAAATCTCTTTAAAGGACCTAACGAGTATTTAGATAAGCCCCATATGCATTATTGGTTGGCAGCAATGTCCTATAAGCTATTCGGTATTCACGATTGGGCTTACAGGATTCCCGGTCTGCTGGCAACACTCTTGGGTGCTTATAGCTGTTACGGACTAGGAAATTTGTTGTATAACAAACACACCGGAAAATTAGCAGCGCTTATTTTCTTAACCGCACAGACCATAGTGCTGGGCGTAATAGACGTCCGTACCGATGCCGTGCTCACTGGCTTCACCATTTTTGCCATTTGGCAATTGGTGACTTATATAGAAAAGGGTAGGTTAGGGGCCATTTTATTGGGTGCTTTTGGTGCCGGCATCGCTTTTTCAACCAAAGGTCAGATAGCTTTGTTAGTGATAGGTTTGCCCATTTTATGCCATGTAGGCTATACGAGAAACTGGAAGGTTTTTCTTAATTGGAAAGTACTTGCTGCCTTGGTACTATTCGGTATTGTTATATCACCTATGCTGTATGCCTACTATCACCAGTTTGATTTGCACCCGGAGAAGGTCATCCGTGGAATAGCGGACCGAAGTGGCAT
>JBLIEO010000023.1:0-25299 GCA_047633095.1 Maribacter sp. | reverse complement strand
TGTACACCCGATATTAATGAAGACTGCCCCAATACTAGTTCTTGTTATACCCAAGTAGCCACGGGAGCTGCATTTAATTTGGATGCGAGTACTGTTCCAGCTACAACAGGAGCAGAATTTAGAGTTGATGCAGATGGCCAAACCTTCTTCTTTAAGGTAAAGAAAAGTACCATTACCCAAACGTTTGTAAAACAAGATAATATTTGTGGTATGTCAGGTAGAATACAGATTACTAATCTGTCTAGTGCCTATGAATTTAGTATAGATGGTGGTACTTCTTGGCAAGGCGCTATATTTCCGAACCTAGGTCCTGGAATATATAATGTAAGGGCAAGGCTCCAAAACACGGCTAATACCTGTGAATATCCCTTTGAACCAATTACCATTGATCAATTAGATCTTGATATCCTAGCTACATTTGTAGATGCGCAATGTAGTGGAGATACAGGAAGTATTACGGTAACGGCAAATAATGTGCCTGGCCCATACAAGTATACCTTGCTAAATTCTAACGGTGTAGCACAAGAGTTTACCGCTTTTATTCCAGATAATCCATATACCTTTTCCGCAGTAGGTTTTGGAACCTATACCGTTCAAGTAGAGACACAACAATGTATCGGAGATCCTTTAAACGGGATTAATCCCCCAAGGCAATCTTTGGACACTTCTGGTAATCCCCTACGAATAGGGCTTGGCTTAAATGTCTTGGATGCATCAACTGAGGTAAACAGCAGTTTTGGTTGCGCTACGATTAGCGATGTGGATATTATTTTAAATACCAATGGAGGCTCGGCACCCTATACTTTTACTGTCAATGGCGGGGCTGTGCAGCCTTCTTTTGGAGATGCTGTGAGTAATTCTGGAACTACCGTGTTCAATGTTACAATCGCAGGCAGTTATGATTTTGTAATTAGCGATAGCAACGGCTGTACTATAACAGCATCTTCTAGCGTAGAAGAATTATTACCACCAGATATTACGGTTAACGGTTTGGACGGTACCTGCAGTAACGGAGGTGCCCAAATTAATTTTACGGTTAACGATGATAGGGGTTATAACCTTTCTTATAAAGTGAATACTGGTGATGTATGGGTGACCACACCACAGATTTCTGTTCCTTCCGGTAGCTATCCGGATATTGAAGTGAGGTACGAACAAGGTGGTTTTGAATGTGTATTCTCGCTGGCTACAGTAGCCGTATCCAATGTTGGTGTTATTTCTGGTAGTGCATCTAAAATCTCCGATGTTACTTGTGATGGCATTGGAGGTACAAATGGCGGACAAATAGATTTTGCAGGCCCCTTTACAGGGGGTTCTGGAAGTGGTTATGTGTTTAGTATTGACGGTGTAAACTTTACCCCTACCATATCTTATACTGGGTTGGCCTCTGGAACGTACACCCCTATTATTCGTGATGGAGGAGGCTGCCGTTTAGAATTGACCCCTATTGATATATTAGACGTTGACCCACCGATAGATTTAGATTTTGTACAGCGTAATGTGAATTGTGCTGCCGGCACTTCGGATGTTACATTAACAGCTACTTCTAATGCTACTATAGCACGGTACGAGGTTATTAGTCCTACGCCTGGCTTCGATAATGACGGTGACATTACAAATACAATTATCACAGGCCTTAGCACAAGTACCTCGTATATTTTTCAAATTACCGATATCAATGGCTGTACCTATACGGAAGGATTCAGTCCGGCTGTAGTAAGTTCTATTCGCGCCAGGATAAAATCTGGAGGAGATTTAAGGGTTTGTAACGGTGCTGCGGACGCCAGTGGAACTTTTATTATTGATGGGTTTGCAAATAATTATACCTATCAAATTAATGGCGGTAGTGTAATAGGACCACAAAACGATACCGAAGTAGATTTACCCTTATCAGGAGCTGGAACGTATACGATAACTGTAACAGATGATGATACGGGATGCACCGATACGGCTTCTTTTGATATTCAGCAGGCTACCATTTTAGATTTAAGTGGTAGCACCGTAACTCCGATGAGTTGTGCCAACGGCAACTTGGGTAGTGTAAGAGCTAGTAATACAGGTGGTTGGGGAGGTGACAGGCACACGCTTACACCTCCTTCGGGCCCTTCCGTTGGTCCTATATCAGGAAGAACCTTTAATAATCTTACCCTTGCAGGCACCTATACTTTATTGGTTGAAGATGCCGAAGGTTGCACAGACACGTTCACTTTTAATTTAACGCCAATAGTTGCTCCCATACTTAGTTTGGATAATGCAGCCTCGGATTTTTGTTATGTTCCTAGTACGGGTGCTACTGCAGTAGTTACTTCAAATGCAGGTACGGCAGCATTAGGAACACATAAATATAGAATAAACGGGGGTACCTTGCAACCAAATGGCACTTTTGCAAACCTTAGCCCTGGCAACTATACTATAGAGGTGGTAGATGCTAACAACTGTAGTGATTCTATTGCTATAACCATAGCGCAGCAGCTAAGGATAAATACCAGTATAGTAACTGAAATCCCATGTGGAGGTGTTCCGGGACAAATTCAAGTACAGGTAACGGGGGGGTATGCTTCCGGAAATGGTGTGTATGAGGTAAGTGCTGACAATGGAGTTACGTTTGGAGCATCCGCAACATATACCTCAAGTACGTTTTTATACGATACTTCAGTAGATGGGACCTATATCTTTAGAATTACCGATAATAACGTTGCCAATGCAGGATGTGAGGCATCTTCAACTCCTCTGATTCTAAACCCTCCTATTAATATTGCAGCGGCCTCGGTAACAACAAGACCGGTAAGTTGCGGCGAAACAAATAATGGCGTAGTTCGTATTACGCCCAATGCTAGTAGTGGTATTCCACCCTATGAAGTTAATTTTAATGGATTGGGTTGGAGTAGCCAAACCGTATATTCCAATTTATCTGTTGGTAACTTTCCTTATATAGTTAGGGATTCTAGAGGTTGTGAGACTGTACCTGATGATGCTATAATAGCACTAGATAATACTTCGCCACCAGAAGCTAGCGTTACAGAGCAACCTGCTTTATGTAATGGTAGTGGAACCTTAAGTGGTGGAATCGTAATTAATGGGGTTACCGATGGTCTTGCTAGTTTTGATTTTAGAATTGAGGACGCTACTGGAACGGAGATTATAAGGCAGGAGAATGTAGACCCTTCATTATTCCCACTTTCTATTTTGGATGTCGATTTTGTTCCTGGGGATTATACGGTTATTACACTTGATGCTAATGGTTGCACGGATATTGATGTTGTTACCATTACTTCCAACGAAGTGGTGATAACCCCAATACCGCCCCCGCTTCCGCCATCCTGCGACGATAGTGCGTTTACATATGCGGTTAGCGTTAGTGGAGGTTCAGGAGCTTATGAAATAAGATTGATTCAACAACCATCGTTCTACCCTCTAAACAATACGCCGGGTGTTAATGATCATACTTTTGATCATACTGCTGATGGTATTCTATTTGGTGTCGCTTATACCGTTCTGGTAAGGGATACCGGTACAGGATGTATCTATGAGCAAGAAATTCCTCCTGTTGACGCTCCAGCTACTTTGGATATTACGGCTAACTCAACTCCTGGAGCCTGTGACTTTAACAGGAACGGGGAGATAACTTATCAGGTTACAGGGTATGCAATTGGTAATGAGCTTCGGATAGAATTACTGGACAATGACACCAATACGACAACTGTTTTAATTCCTTCAGTGACTACGGTAGCTATTCCCTTTATTGGTTCCCATCCAGAATTACCAGGGGATTATCAGATAATTGTAGTTAATTTGATAGATACATGTAGAGCTGCTGAAGGTGTTGTAATTGACCAAAATTTACCGGCAATCGATATCATTTCAGATGTTCCTGCCAACTGTAATGCCTTCGGCCAAATTACGGTACAGGGGCGTGGAGGTGCTGGAGGCCCTTATGAATATGCATATATAATTAATGGAGCCCCAGAACCTGTATATCCTACTGATTATGATACTGAAACGACTTTCGTGGCAGCGGCAGGAGATTACGACGTTTATGTTAGGGATGCTAGCGGTTGTACTTCATTTGATATTGCTACTGTTATACAATTAGAACCATACTTGCCTGCGCCAACCTTTACGGTTATTAATCAGTGTGATCCTACGGCTACATCCTTTGACATTACGGTTCGGATGCCCGACACCGTAAATACACCAAGATTTACCTTGGCTGGAAATGAACAACCTGCTAACTTGGTAGGAGGTTTTTGGGAGCATACCTATACGGTAAGTAGTCCAAGTGATTATAGTGTAGATGTCGTTGATGCAAATGGTTGTACCAGTCAGGGAATTGCGACTGTGTTTAACTTCCTTTCTGCTTTTGGCGAATTTACCTCGGAATCTACCTGTAATGATGCAGATGGAGAAATTACCATAACTACTTTTGGTGGTAGCGGAGATTTTAGTTTTGTACTCACAGGTATTGATTATAATTCTGGAGCTGTCGGCCCAGTTACGCAAATAAATAACTCCTTTTTTAATGGTTTGGAACCTGGAAATTATGAAGTGTTAATTACGGATAGGATTGTAAATGACGGGAGCGGATTTTGTGAATTTAATGTTACGGATATCAATTTAAACCAGGCTACTCAACCGCTTGTAATAGCAGAAGCAGCTATTGATATTAGCTGTCGTGATGAGAATGATGGTACTGTAGCAGTCGTGATAGGCCCAGCGAATGCTTTGGTGCCATTTACTTCTGAGGATAATCCTATAACCTATATTTTAAATAACCTTACCACTTCCGATGAACAAGACAGAAACAATACAGGATCTTTTTCAAACCTTTCAGCAGGTGATTATCAGGTTCAAGTAATCACCGCACGTGGATGTGAAGTAACGTCTGCCATACACACCATCAATAATCCACTTGATTTTAGTATAACGGCAGCAGCTCCCAATTTTGCTTGTGAACCGGGTACCAATAGATTTAGTTCTACTGTTATTACTGTTTCGGTTGTTGATGTTGGGACACTAGGCTTAGGATATCAGTATAGTATAACAGGGTTTTCTAATTACCAAACTGCACCTACGTTCGAGATTGTAGATAATGGAGCAGCCCAGAATATTACCGTCTACGCAATAGATGGCTACGGTTGTCAAACAACTTTTAATGTACCAACCATCACTCCGCCTACAGATGTACTACCAACTATCGTTGCTGTAGATGCTTTAAACTGTAGGGATAATGAACGTGTCCGAATACAGGTAATAGGCACTACAGATTTTACAATATCTGTTGTTTCTGCTACCGCGGTTTTGCCAGTAAACAATACGTCTGGGAATAGCTTTGTCGATATTTTTTTACCAGCTGTGGGGGACTACTTATTTGAAATTACCGATAATAGTGGGGGGTGCACATATCTGTTGCCTACCCACACTGTATACGAACCTATCCTGCCTGTGGTATTGATTAATGAGGCAGGTCCAGTCAGCTGTTTTGGAGCTAGCGATGGGGAACTCTTTATTGAAATAACCGATTATATAGGGACTTTTGACTATACTGTTTATATGGCAGATGACATTGCTCGAACAATACCTATTGTTACGGGTAGTTTTGATACTAGTAATTTTCCTGATATCAATGGCGATGCTGCAAGAATTACAGGATTGCCAGGCGGTAACCTAATTGTTGAAGTGGTTTTCACGGCTATGCCTTTTTGTTCCAATGATAGTAATGTTGCTAACATAAGAACACCTAACGGGTCTTTGCAAGTATCTGCCGTGCCAGTAGGTAACGTAAGTTGTGGTAATACGAACGGGGAAATAGAAGCTATAGGCCAAGGTGGATGGGATATTTCTACTTACGATTATAGATTAATGCAAAGTACCGATGGAGGTACTACCTATACTATGGATATTGCTCTCTTTTCTACCATAAATAAGTTTACTGGATTAGCTTTCGGATTCTATCAGATAGAAATAAGGGATGTAGAAGGTTGCACGGATACATTTGATATAGAATTAGAGGAAGTACCCAAAATTGATGCGGGTATACGACAGCCACAAGGCCTGGATTGCCCCAATGGGAACAATGCGGTTTTAGAGGCCTTTGATTTATCAACCGGAGATGCCATTACGGCAACTCCTGGCGCTAGCGGAGGATTTGCAGGAGCTGGATACAACTACAGGTTGCTTTATTTGAACGGAAATGATAATTCCAATATTCATTCAACCAGTGGACTCCAGAATTATCCTACGTTTATTGGAGCTAGTGGCGGATTCATTAGTGCCGGTTGGTATGCCATAGAGGTCTCGTCTAGTTTTGACTGTTTGTTCGTAACGGAACCTTATTTTGTAGATTCCCCACCACCAATAGAGCCCTTATTAGTACAAACACGTGTGCCTGGCTGTGGGGGAGACGGACAAATGCGTTTAACTATTGAAAACCCGGACCCTTCATTTAATTATCAGTATTTACCCATAGAAAACGGTGTAACCGCAGATACGTATATAGATATGGTAGGAACATCAGTTTTAATACCTGGGGTAGAAGGAATCACGTATCAGTTTGATGTTAGAAAGATTAGTATAGCAAGTACTTGTCTTGCGATACGTTCCAACGGTATTACCATGACCGACGCAACTGGAATAACTATTTTACCTAATCTTCCAGATGATATTTCCTGCGCATCTGAGTTGGATGGTAGAATCGAATCCTTTGTAAATGGCGGAGTGGGAGACGACCTTTTCTATCTTTACATGGGAGACCCAGTAGACGCATTTAATCCAGCAGTTACAGCTACTTTAGTTAGGGGTCCGCAAGCTGATGGAACTTTTGAGGGACTTCCACAAGGAACAGCCTTTTATATTGCAGTAACTAGCGGTGCTACGTGTATGGATGTTGTAGGCCCCTTTGAAATAGAAAGGCCAGACCCTATTGTTTTTGATGCGAACCCCACGCCTGTAACATGTAACGGTGAAGAAGATGGTGCCATAACCGTTGCCGTACTATCTGGTGGTGGTGGTCTTACGCAATTTGCTATAGCACCAAGCTTCAATGAATTCTTTAGTGATTCGGCAACTCCAGGTGTTTATACTTTTGAGGATTTGGCTTCTGGTACGTATGAAATTCTAATACAGGATGAAAATGGATGTTTTGAAAAAGACTTTATTACCGTAATGCAACCCGATGAATTGCAGGTGATAAATATACAGACTACTTCTGAATTGTGTATTGGAGCGAACGATGGTACGGCTATATTCGAATTTATAGGCGGCACCCCCTTTAATGACCTTTTGATAAGTCCTAACCCATACTTTGAGTATAAAGTTGAAATGATAGATCCAATTGACGAAACAGGTACTGTGGCTTTTGCTCCGTATATTGGAGAACTATTAGAGAACTTACAAGGAGGAGCCTCCTATGTCATCTCTGTCCAAGATGCAAACTTTTGTGTCACTACAGAATTATTAACGGTTGGTATAGGTGTAAATTTAACCGCGGAACCCATAGTCCAATACGGTTGTGAAGGAATCTTCCCAAATAGTACAGTGACCGTTCAATTACAGGATAATAGCCTTATGGATGACATTATGTTTGCCTTGGACCCTGTAGACCCAACCAATGCTATTACCGCTTTGGCAGGAGTGGACAATGTTTGGGGTAATTTAGCTGCTGGTGACCATACGATGTATATATACCATCAAAACGGATGTGCTATATTCGTTGAATTCTCTGTGGATGCTTATAATCCGTTAACATTGACGGCTATAAAAACAGGTCCTAATGAAATGGAGGTAGCTGCCGAAGGTGGTTATGGAGGCTATGAGTACTTTTTTAATGAGGAGTCTTATGGGGATGTAAATACGTTTACCACTAACGAAAGTATGACGGTTAATGCTAGAGTTGTCGATGCTAATGGTTGTATGGTTGAGGTGGCGGTACCTTTCAAATTTACAGGTATGTTGGATATTCCAAACTTCTTTACACCGGATGGTGATAATCTAAACGATGTCTGGTCAGTTAAAAACAGGGAATTTTTCCAAAATATAGAAGTGAGGATATACGATCGTTATGGAAGGGTAGTAGCCAATCTTGCAGAGGTTTCTGGTTGGGACGGAACGTATGACGGAAGTGAAGTGCCGACAGGAGATTATTGGTACGTAATAAACGCGAACAATAAGGAAAAACAACGGTATGTTGGACATTTTACGCTCTACAGATAAAGAATAATTTCAGTTAATAGAGACCTTTTGTAAAGGTCTCTATTGCTTTATTGGCATGATGTTTAATAATGCCTGCTATTTTTTGTAGCTTTCCATTATGCTAAAACTATTTTCTCTTTTGCACTGTAGCTGCAGTGGAAAACACCTCTTAAACTTAAAATTTTATCTTCTACTGTTACTAGTTTTTGCACAAGGATGCTCAGCACAGCAAAAACCTTTACTTATCGATGATGAAATGGAGACTCTGGTTAAGGAAACACTGAACTACTATTTGTATTTCCCTGAAGAATATACCATGGATAGTCAAGAAAAATTCCCTTTACTGCTCTTTTTACATGGAGGAGGAGAATCAGGAGATAGTTTGGTTACGGTTAAACGTAACGGTCCTCCTAAATTGATAGCCCAAGGGAAGAAATTTCCATTTTTAATATTGGCACCGCAGAACCCCTATGAGAATAAATGGTGGAACACACGAGCAGTAAAGCAACTCTTGGACAGTATCGTTACCAACAATAATGTAGACGCCAAAAGGATTTATCTGACCGGGTTAAGCAGGGGAGGGGGGGCTGCTTGGGAAATGGCAGTGCAATACCCTGATAGTTTTGCCGCAATGGCCGTGGTGTGTGGGATGGCTCCATTACCCTATGCTTCATGGATAAATAAAGAAATGCCAATATGGGTATTTCATGGAGAGGATGATAAATCTATCCCAGTTTCAGAATCGGACGCCATGGTGGCAAGACTTAAAGAGATGGGGTACGATGTGAAATTTACAAGGTATCCCGGGGTTGGTCATGACTCATGGATACAGGCTTATGAAACTGAGGAATTATATGATTGGTTTGCTACACAAGGAAAGGGTTTAGATTAATTAATCACTGATGGATAAATTTTTCGTCAAGTTATTTTTAGTAGTGGAAACTTATAGGGGTTAAAGAGCGTACTTTAACTTGTTTAATAACTAATAAAATAAAATGAAGTGAAATGAAAAGAACATACATTATTACAATATTTATACTGATGATTGCAAATACATTTTTTGCACAAAAAAAACAAATAAGATTGGGTGTAGTTGGCCTTAGTCATGGTCATGTAGGTTGGATTTTAGGTCGTGAGGATTTAGGTGATGTTACAATGGTGGGCATAGTTGAAACAGATTTGGAATTGGCTAAACGCTTGTCTAGTCAATATGATTTTTCCATGGATTTAGTTTTTGGAACCATGGAAGAAATGATTGCCGCTAAAGGCCCTGAGGCAGTTGCCGCATTTGGCAATATATATGACCATTTAGCCGTGGTTGAAATATGTGCGCCAAAAGGCATACATGTTATGGTAGAAAAACCATTGGCTGTCAGCTTTGATCACGCCATAAAAATGGAGGCCTTGGCGAATAAACACAAGATTCATTTGCTTACAAATTATGAGACATCTTGGTACCCTACGAATGTTAGGGCGAAAGAGCTACTCAATGATAAAACTATTGGAGAGTTGAGAAAGATTATTGTCCGTGATGGCCACCGGGGTCCAAAGAAAATAGGAGTAAATAAAGAATTTTTAAAGTGGTTGACAGACCCTGTTTTAAATGGGGGCGGAGCTATTATGGATTTTGGATGTTATGGCGCGAATCTATTGACATGGCTACATAAAGGAAAAAAGCCGAATTCAATCACTGCCGTGACCCAGCAACTTCAACCCGAAAATAATCCGCAAGTGGATGATGATGCAACTATAATTCTTATATATGATGAATCCATGGCTATACTTCAGCCGTCATGGAACTGGCCCATAGGACGAAAAGATATGGAAGTATATGGAACCTTGGGCGCAATTTATTCGGATTCTCGGAACCAACTCAGGTTGCGTATCGCAGAAGGATATGATGGTTTTACTGAGGAAATCTTTGATTTGGAGGAGCGGACACCTCCTTTTAATGATCCGTTTGCATTATTTGCTGCTGTTATTTTAGGAGAGTTACAACTGGAGCCCTTTGATCCCTATAGCCTTGAAAACAATATGATTACTATGGAAATTTTGGATGGGGCAGTAAAAAGTTCAAAAAACGGAGAGACAATAAATTTCAAAAAATAATTGATTAACCAGGTCGGTTAGTGAGGCAAGAAATAGGTATTTGTAGTGGTCGGAACTACACCCGCTGACTTAGATTTAAGGTCATGTGACACCTGACGAATATATTATTACCTGTCTTTTTAGTTTTTACTTCACTTTTGGTTGCCAAGGAATAGGTGCATTCGGTTCAAAAAATGATTTGGTATTCTACCTCATAGGTCATTAAAGAATTGAACGACTACAAAACAATAAAAACAGGATTAAACCCTGATGGTTTTACAAATCTAAGACCTTATGATGTACTACTACTACTACTGAACGAAAAAAGTTACTTTATCTTCATGACGGTACTGGATTTTAACATACCCTGAATTTCAAACTATTCTCTAGGTTATAATTAAGTTAATTTAAATATTTTTTCTTTAAAATTTATTATATTATTATTTATAGTATTTAATCACAAAACTTTTGGTATTCAATCGAAATCTAAATACCATTCGATTTCAGAGCTGTTTGAAAATAGAGGAAGTGAATGAGGCTAGATAAACTTAAAGTATTGATGTTGTTTGAATCGCAAAATAATTTTCACGGTAAAGGATGATGTTACTAAATTCCCTAGCTTCAACACCTTACTTAAAGAGAATTTTGTTTATAACAACGTTACTCCTTGGTTATTTTTGCAGTGCTCAGTTTACCTGTCCAAATATATCGTTCCCTGTTAACGGGGAAAGTGATGTAGCCGTGGATACCCGGGTCTCTTGGGATGTAGTTGCGGGTATTGATGGCTATTCAGTATCCTTGGGCACCACTGCAGGTGGATCAGATATCTATAATAGTCGTTCTGCAGCTCTAGTGAATAGTTTAGTTTCCGTTGTCGGATTACCAGATAATACAGAGGTTTTTGTCACCATAAGTTTGTTTTTAAACGACGGTAGCTTTATAACATGTCCTTCTGAAAGCTTTAGAACCGTTGATGTGACTACAGCGCCCGACTGCACTACATTAAATAACCCATTGCCTAATAGTGAAGACGTGGGAATAGGTGAGAATATGATTTGGGATTATGCTCCAAGAGCAACAGGATATCGCTTGGCAATAGGCGCTTCTGAAACTGATTTTGACCTCCTACCTGAAATCGATGTTGGTAATGTTTTAAGATATGGTCTACCGGAAAATTTACCGATTAACACAGCAATTTATTATAGAATAGTCCCGTATAATGAAAATGGGGATGCCACAACTTGCACTATACAACGATTCACGACAGGTGATACAAGTATTAACTGTGAATTCTTTAGTCCTGAAATAAGCATGCCATCAACCATCGGCTTGTGTGAAGAAGTTCCTGATATCACCATTGTGAGCGAAGACAATGCAGACGGTTTTAGATGGTTTATGATAAACGAAGACGCTACCGAAGTATTATTGTCGGAAACTAATATTTTTACCACCCAAGACATAGGTTATTACAGATATGAGGCCTATACCATTATTTCACTTTTTGGTGAAACTACAGAGTGTTTAAGTACAGCTGTTTTCGAAGTGGTTCGCTCAGAAGAAGCCGTGGTCGAAAGGGTTGAAGTTGATATAACAGGTTCAGGTCTGGATTTAACTATAATAGTAATTGGAAGTGGGAATTACGAGTATGCCTTGGATAACGAAACTGGAATCTATCAAGATAATAATGTTTTTAGGAACGTATCAGAGGGTGATCATCAAGTTTTCGTTAGAGACAAAAATGGCTGTGGAACCATTAGCTACGAATTTATTCAGACCCTAAGACAAGATGATTTTCCAAAATTCTTCACGCCTAATAACGATGGTATTAATGATTATTGGCAACTTTCACCACTAAATGATAACGTTCCAAGCCTACAAGTGCTGTATATTTTTGATCGTTACGGTAAGCTGCTATCGCAAATTAATCCAGAATCAACAGGCTGGGACGGTACTTATAAAGGAACGCCCATGCCATCTTCTACGTATTGGTACAAGGCCGTTTCAATTTATGATAAAGCAATTCAAGGTTATTTTGCGCTTAAAAGATAGCTTCTTATTGGTATCTGAACGTTTACTATTTCTTTTATAGCCTACCTTTTAATCTAAAAGTCAACTGCATTTGTCTATTTCTTTACATACACTAGTCTTTAAAAACTAGTAGCTTTTCTTTATTTTGGGTTATAAAATAGTAGGAACCTCCAGTAGCACATTGTACCACCGAGATTGATTTTGCATCTTTAGGTGCTAAAAGACCACTCTTGCTATTAGGTATCGTTTCAAATGAACCTTTACCGTTTCCTTTTAAAAATAGACCATTCATCGCGTCATATCTTCCAATAAATGTTTCGTTTCCGAAATTGTTGCCTACTCCAACTATGTCCAGATTTCCATCAGTATCTATATCTTTTACTATAATGTCATTTAAAGGAGCTAATTGAGCTTCAATCGGTAGCGGGTGCATTTCAAACAATCCATTTCCCAAGTTCTCCATATAGCTGCTATTATCGTAGTTGCCTGTTAGGATTAAAGCGTTCTCCAATTCTGTGGCAGATAACAAGGTGCTTTCGGTAGCTTCAGCATACTCTTTGTAATAGTTGAATTTTGACCGAAATATGGTGCTTTGTTTATTCATATCGCCCCAGAAGTTAACCGGATACGATTTAAAAGTGCCGTTTTTATCTTTAAAATAAGCAAAGGTAACAGGGTCTATACTGCCGTTTTGGTCAAAATCTTTAGCGACTACGGTAACTGGCCTTTCTGCCGAAGGTTGAAATAAATTGTTCCTTCCCAAATTGCCTACAACAAAATCAACATCACCATCATTGTCCATATCCTTAGCTACAACACTTTCCCACCATCCCTTTAAATTTTGGACTCCTGTATTATTTACTTTTTTTAAAGAATTGTTCTCATTTTTGAATATAGTTATGGGCATGAGCTCGCCAACTACAATCAAATCTTGTTGACCATCTGCGTCGTAATCGCTCCAAACTGCATCGGTTATCATACCTACAGTACGCAAGTCGGGGGCTAAGCTATCTGTAACATCTTTTAGTATACCGTTTTCATTCATCAAGAGAAAGCTTTTCTCCGACATCGGATACGCTCCCATAGGCGTTCGTCCACCAACGAATAAATCTACATAGCCATCTTTGTTAAAATCCATTGCTTTTACCACAGAACCACTTGTGCTAATTTCTGGTATGCTTATAGTATCCTCGGTAAAATTTCCGCTGCCGTCATTTATATAGAAGCGGTCTCGGTAGTTTTCGCTCCCTTTTTCAAATTGATTACTACCCGAGACAAGATACATATCTAGATCACCATCATTGTCGATATCGAAAAGTTCGATACTCTCTTCTTCGAACTGCATTTCATTTGGCATGGTGAATAGTGTTCTTTGAGAAAAGCCACCGGTATGGTCTTGAAATAGAACAAGGGGAGAATATTTATTAGTACTTCCTATAATCACATCTTCGAAAGAATCTCCATTTAAGTCGCCAACGGCAAGACAGGGACCATTTTGTGTTAGTTTATGTGGTAATGTGCGCTGTATGTCGAAATCTATGAAATCTAAGTCCTTGAGATTAATATCCAGGCCTAATTGTTCGGTAACATTCGTAAAGTACTTTTGGTTCGAAGGTTTGGAAACGGGATGAACTGAATTTAAGGAATCTCCCTTGATGCCATTATCATAAATAACAGAAACTGTTTGATTGGCTTCAATATTTTGAAATATTTGATAGGTTCCGTCTGGCCATTGTATTTCGAGATGAGTAATGGTGTCATTGGCACCCACCCCAAAGTGAGGAATAGGCTCAACGGAGGACATATAGCCCCGTGTCAGATAATGTTCGTAGTATTGGGTTTTATCGGTATCATATTTGAGTTTAATTTTAGTGCCAATACCCAAAGGATTACCAGAAGGTCCTTGGAGTGCTAACCGTAAAAACTTATTCTTTTCACCTTCGTTTTCGCCATAGGTGTTCTCATAAACAAAAGCCTCATCATTAATATTATTCACAATATAATCTAGGTCACCATCTTGGTCTAGATCAGCAAAAGCAGCACCGTTGGAAAATGACGGAATGTTCAGACCCCAATTTATAGTTTGTTCCTCAAAAGTCCAGTCTCCTTTATTGCGATACCCGTAATTGGCGACTTTAACCTCTGGTATGGAATCTAATATTTTACCTGGGCTTAAGAATGCGTTTACGTTAATGGCGAAATCGCCAAAATCCTTATCTGTGATGTCGCGCGGAAAACCGTTGGTAATTAAAAGGTCCCGAAAGCCATCGTTGTCCGCGTCCATAAATAGTGGTGACCAACTCCAATCCGTTTTTGATATGCCTGACAAAAGACCTATTTCGTTGAAGTTTGCCTCGGAACCATTCCCTTTATGTAGCATATTACGCATGTACTGATATTGGTAATTATATCTTTCATTAAGCGTATACTCTACATAATTATTATTTCCGATATTGGTTTTCATACGGTGATTCGTCTCTCCGAGCATATCCAAGGTTAGAATATCTAAAAAACCATCGTTGTCATAATCGGATATGTCAGAGCCCATAGAAAATTTACTCTGATGCTTGAGATACGATTCAATTTCATTGGTAAAGGTACCGTCTTGGTTATTGATGTATAGTAGGTCGTTGGTCAAATAATCATTGCTAACATGAATATCGGGCCAACCGTCATAGTTTAAATCGGCTACGGCGATGCCGAGCCCGAAACCTTCATAAACAATACCAGCAGCAATCGTAACATCTTCGAAGGTGCCATCTCCTTTGTTCCTATATAACCGATCGTTGCTAATGGCAGAACCATCGTTAATGCTTTGGCGATAATTGGTGGGTAAGTCATGCACCTGTTCGTTATTTAGTACATAGAGGTCTAAAAGGCCATCTTTGTCATAATCAAAAAAGGTAGCATTCATGCTATTTCTATTATCATCAATATGATAGGATTCAGCCATTTCCTTAAAAGTAGGTATACCATCTTTATCCAAGCCTTGATTTACAAATAGCATATTTCTTCTTTGCTGATCACCATTGCCCATGGCCACACAAATATATACATCCAGCCAGCCATCTAAATTAATATCGACAATCGCCGACCCGGTGCTCCATTTTTCTTTTGCGCCTATACCAGAAGCTTCTGAAACATCTTGAAATATAAAATCTTTTTTGTTCAGGTATAATCTGTTGGAGACTTGATTACCCGTAAAAAGGATGTCGTTCCGGCTATCATTATCAAAATCGGCAATGGCCACACCGCCTCCATTAAAAATATATTCCTCGGTTAGGATATTAAAGCTATCCGTTTCTAAAATCCGGTTATTGAAGGCTATATTCGTCGTTTTTCCTGACTTTAAAAGAAAAAGACTGGTCTTCTTCTTTTTACAGGAACAAAGGAACAGCAAGAGTATACAGGAAAGTAATAGGTTTTTATTCATCTTATAGTAACGTACTTGTTAAATATTGAGTAACAAAAAAGCAGTGATTATACGAATATAATCACTGCTTTTGGTATTAGAAATCTTCAAAGAAGATTTTTACTTATAATTAGTAAGCAGGATCTTGCGTTATGGTTGGTACCCCATCAACTACAGAACGTTCTATCGCCTCTAAAGGGATAGGGAAATACTCATGCTTCCCTTCTACAAACGTCTTACCTGCAAGGTAGGCTCTAGCCTGAGATTCACTTTGGATATAAGCGCTAAGTGTTTCGGCAGCTATTCCCCATCGTGTTAAATCAAAGAATCTATGACCTTCCATAGCGAACTCTAAACGAGTTTCAAAACGAACCGCTTTACGCGCAGTCAAAGGATCGGACCAAGCATCGTTGTATTGAGATATCTCATAGTTAGCAGCTGGCTCATCTACTAGTGTAAAAGCTGGGCGCGTTTCGCCCTGTATGGCTTTGGATTCAAAACCAGCAGGGTTTGATGCCCTAGCTCTGATAATATTTACCAAATCTCTTGCATTTTCTAGATTACCCAATTCTACTTCAGCCTCAGCTAACCATAGATATATCATGCCTAAACGCATAATTCTATAGTTGTTAGCAGAAAGATTTTGCCATCCTCCTCCAGCAAAGAATTCTTGTTCTGCAACATGCTTCTTTGAAACATAAGGACCGGCATAGTTAAGGTCTCGTGCAAAATCATTTTGTGCGATTTGGAACCCTTTGAATAAAATCCCTGGTCTACCCACAGAATGATCTAATCTTGGATCTAAGGTACCCGTATAAACAGAGTTACCGTCAGCATCAACATCAGGTGAAATATTTGCATCGTTAAACGTATCCAATAATGGCAAACCACCTTCAGTCTTATAGGCATTGATCAAATTTTGACTCACTTGATAAAAACCACAGCAACCCCAAGGCGCAATGTATGGGTGTGCTAAGCCGATACCACGATTAGAAACATCTGCATTAGCTTGGCTAACTGCGTATTGCACCTCAAAAATAGATTCTGAGTTGTTACGTGTACCTACTAAAAAGTTATCTTCAAATTTTGCGGTCAATGAAAAACCTCCGTTAGTGATGATATCCAATAAAATCGGTTTAGCCTCCCCCATTTTAGCCGTATTGGCTGAACCGTCTGCATTAAAGCCTTGGTACATCTTAGCTTTTGCTAAGAAGGCCTTGGCTGCCCAACTTGTAGGCCTACCCACTTGAGCTTGAGAAGCTGGAAGTACAGCTGCTGCTGCTTCGAAATCTGCCTCGATAAAAGGCCATATCTCGCGATCATTAGGAACCAAACTACTTGAAAGATCGCCTAAGTCAAAGTTGCTTTCGTCTACATAGACTGGTCTTTCCCACATTTTTCGAGCCTCAAAGTGAAATATACCTCTAAGAAAACGTGCTTCGGCAACAATTTGCGCCCGTCTCTCATCTGAAACCCCTTCTTCAACTTTTGCCAAAGTATTAATGGCGTCATTCGTAGTGGCTACACCTAAGTATAAACCTCTCCACTTGTCACGGATGTGTATGTTAAAGTTCTGAAAATCGTACTGTTCTATAAAGGACTGCTCCGGTTGATCACCTGCATCAGTACCCTTTAAGGCATCATCCGAAGGAAGGTTGAATACCCAGTTCTGGATTTCGTTATGCCATGTTTGACCATTAAGACCTCCACCTTGTAACATGTTGTAGGATCCTAATAGAATCCCTTCAACACCTGACGCCGTGGCTACATCACCTTCACCAAAAGCTGCTTGTGGCTCTTTAGAAGAAAACTCATCGCTACACCCTGTTACAAGAACTAGGGATGTGATGAACATCAATAATACTGCTTTAATTGTTTTCATTTGCATTATTTTAAATTTCATAATCATTTTTTATTACTGTAAAGTGATATTTAAACCTAAGCTTATTGTTGCAGCTACAGGATTAAAACCACCATCATATCCTAAGGTAAGGTTTCTATTACTGTCACCAGTTCTTCTCAAGCCTACTTCTGGGTTTAATCCTGAGTACTTGGTAAAAGTAGCTACATTTTGCGCTTGTAAGTAAATCTGCGCAGTCGCTAGACCAATATCCGATAAAACATTTTCAGGAAAGTTGTACGTTAACTGTATGTTTCTGATTCTAAAGAAGCTACCATCTTCAATTAAGTACGAAGAGGGTTGGCTACTTGTAGCATCATCTGCATCCATTATTGGTGATGTTGCGTTAGGGTTAGCCGCGGTCCATTGCGCTCTAGGTGCAGTTGGATTAGCTGGTTGCCATGCATCGTTCAACGCTCTTGTTGATCTGTTACCTTGGAAGGTATTGAAATCTGCAAAATAGCGTACGTAATTGAATACATCATTCCCTTGAGATCCATTACCAAAAATGTTTAGACTTAAATCCTTATAGCTAAAATCTAAATTGATACCATAAACAAAATCAGGGTGTGGATTTCCTATGATTGTTCTATCGTCGGAAGTGATAGCTCCATCGCCGTTAGTATCTGCAAACTGAAACTTACCAGCTGCGTTGTAATCTCCGAATTGAGGCGCTGCGTCAGCTTCAGCCTCTGATTGAAAAATACCTAGCACTTGATACCCAAAATAGGAGGAAATAGGAGATCCTGCTTCCGTTACGGTAATGGCAGATATACGTTCGTTACGACCAAATATTCTTTCGCCGGGTGAACTTAATGCATCAATTTCATTTTTATACGCAGAAAGGTTACCGTTTATGCCAAACGTAAAATCATCTCCGATTTGTCCGTTATAACCTAAAGCGATATCAAAACCTTTTGAGGTCGCTCCACCAACATTTACAGAAGGAGGTGTTGCTTGACCTGCCGTAAAAGTAGGCTGTGCTGGTAAAAGCATATCGGTTACAACACGGTCCCAAACATCAAGAGAAAAAGTTAATTTGTTTTTTAACATGACCATATCCAAACCTACGTTGTTGGAAGTGGTTGTTTCCCATTTTGCGTTAGGATTTCCAAATTGACCTGGTTGAAATCCGATTGCTGGTGAACTTGTAGAACCATCTATTGGATACCCACCCGTTACAATATCGGACCGGTATGTGGTAAAGGCATTGTAATTTCCAATCTCTTGGTTACCCGTTTGACCCCAACCGTAGCGTACTTTCATCTCATCTATCCAATCAACACCGTCCATAAAGCTTTCATCTGAAATTCTCCAACCTAAACTAAAGGCAGGAAAAACTGCACTTCTTGAAGCCGCTTTAAAACGAGATGATGAGTCATTCCTTAACGTAACTTCAGCTAAGTATTTACCATCATAGTCATAGTTTAATCTAGCAAATTGCGACCATAAGCTAAAATCGTTTAATACATAGCCACGGTTTGATGCTGTAGTTGCATCACCTAAATCTAAATAACTAATAATATTATTGGTATCAAAGGCAAAAACATTTCTTGCAGCCTCAAATCCTTCTGCGAATTGCTGTATGGCTTCTACCCCAGCATATGCAGTAACATTGTGTACCTCATCAAAGGTTTTGTTCCAAGTTAAACCGTTGGTCCATGTCCATGCATAAGCATACTGGGAGCGTGCTTGTGAACTATTGATAAAGTTACCTTCCACATATTCAGGTTGTGGTCGTCCTATATTTCTAACACGTTGTACGGTAGCATCTACACCAAAACTTGTTCTGATTTCAAGATTATCGGCTAATTGATAAGCAGCGTATACATTACCTAATAAACGTAAATCGTATCGGCGGTCATCTTGGTTTCTAGATACTGCTGCATAAGGGCTAAAGTTATTTCCTAAATTCGCACCCCTACTACCGGCAAAATTACCTGCGATATCGCGTACGGGTAATAATGGATGGTGTTTGTAAGAACCGGCTATAGGCCCTTGCTCTTCATCAGTGTTGTTGACCCCTTTTCTGTTTTCGAAAGACGCGGTAAAATTTTCACCGATAGTCAACTTGTTGTTTATCCCTTTAAATTCCGTATTGGCTCTTAAAGAAACTCTGTTGTATCCTACGAATTTTACAATATCTTCTTGGTTGAAATACCCCAATGAAAACGCATAACGTGCGTTTTCTGTAGCTCCAGAAGCAGAAATGTTATGTTGTTGAATTGGTGCCGAACGTGTGATTTCTTCAAACCAGTTGGTATCTGCAGAACGTGTTATAGCATAAATATTATCTGGAGTAAGGGAATAAAGGTCTGCGTTTGTTGCAGGGTCACCCTCAAAGGTACCACTTGGGAATACGAAGTCCGGAATTGTAATTTCTCCGTTTGACCCATATCCGTACTGCCCGTGTGTTGGTGTTCTACCAGCATAGACATCTGCTAGATACAAATACTCTCCTAGACCTTGTGCATCTAAAACGTCTGGCGAATCAGGTGCGTTTTGTACACCATAAAACGTATTATAAGAAATAACAGGTTTTCCCATTTTTCCTTTTTTAGTGGTAATGATGATTACACCATTTGCCGCTCTCGAACCATAAATAGATGATGCCGAGGCATCTTTTAAAACCTGTAAAGACTCAATGTCATTTGGGTTTAGGTTTCCTTGGTCAGTAGAAGGTACGCCATCTATAATGTACAAAGGATCGTTATTACCTACAGAGCCATAACCACGGATACGAACGGTAGCTGCACCACCTGCTCGTGAATCGTTGACAATGTTAACACCGGCAGCCCTACCTTGTAATTGTTGGGCAAACGTGGTGGCTGGCACGGCCAGCAACTGATCTACGTCTACTACGGCAACTGAACCAGTCAAATTCCTTTTGGACTGTGAACCGTAACCCGTAACAACAACTTCGTCTAGTTTGCTAGCATCCTCTTCAAGGGTGATATCAATACTAGTCTGTCCACTTACAGGGACTTGTGCTGTTTTGTAGCCAATATAGCTAAAGACAAGCGTTGCCTCTGTATCGGCATCGATAGTATAATTACCATCAAAATCAGTTTGTGTTCCATTTGTTGTTCCTTTTACCAGCACGTTAGCTCCAGGCAATGGGCCTGTAGCGTCGGAGACGGTACCAGTGATTGTTTGTGCTTGAATAGTTGCCAGACATAACAAGGCTACCATTAAAGGCAATTTTTTAAAAAAAAGATTTCTCATGCGCTCAGTTTTAGTTTAGTTAAGTTAATATAGTTTTAGTTAATAATTAAAATACTGTTAATAATTTGAGGATGCCCAAAAAATTAACAGCTCGAAAGTTATGTTAAAAGTTGTTAAGTACAAAATATCCTAAAAATTTTAACACTTATAGTTTAATTTGCTATTTAAATATGTTCAGAAATAGTGATTTGATAATATTATGCTGAATGCGTACTTTCCATAGCTTAATGCAAGAGTTGGTCACATTCTGATTCAGTGGGTTGTCTGTTTCAAGCTGTTTACAACCTTCGACTGGTTACCAATTATCCTTACTTTTTGCAGTCCACTAAATGATAGAGCCATGCCATGGATTTCAAGAAGGCTCTGCGTCACTCAATTTCTTATATGTGTTTGATTGCCTTTATATTCTAAAATCTTCCAAACTGAATTTGAAATTGTAGAAATAACAAGGAAGGATTTCCAAATAGTGCTTTCAACCTACATTTTTAAAATTCGTTCATTCAGCGATATTCCTTTGCAGTTAAAGGTTATTTCATGCATAGATTAGGTTGGGAGATTTAGTATCGAAATTAATCTACGCATCATCTGGATGATAAAGCCACTTAGTACTGGTTCTTTCTAGTAGGTATTTCTTCCACTACGTAAGAACTATTGCTTATCACATCATATCTAGGTCTTATTTTTTTATATTAAAATTTTCAAATTCAAGAGAATAAAATATTTTGACTGGTGCGTGGAATTAAGACTGAATAAAAACAATTTGTAAACTCACGAATTTCACAACTTCTTAAAGCAATCAATACGTAGTCCGCTATTTTGTGGAAATAGCTAATGTAATCTGCTGTTTTTACTGTTGTAATATACTATCTATATAGATGCCGATAAGATGGGTTCGAACATCAACAGATTTTTCTAAACCATCTTCGGTAGACCTTACCTTCATAACGCGAGACGGGAATTCTGGCATATGACATTGTATACAGTCAGTATAATCTGTTAGGTTTGATGCTTCGTTAACCGTATGCAGGTTTTGTGGTTGCTCATGACAACTTATACACTTAGCATTAAAATATTGTGAATTATCTCTTTGGTTTTTATGGGGGTCATGGCAAGTAACACAGCTCATTTCTTCACTCTCTTTAAAACACGGGCTGCTTATTAAAAGGCCATATTGATTACCATGAACATCCAATTTGGTATTTGGTTTCCCTGAATTAAAATTTTTAGAATTTTCTTCTAAATTTTCACCAATAAGAAAAGAGAACGGATTTTCAGCAATTTGATTGGTACGAAGTCCTGCATGGCATTGCGCACAGGCATCCATTTGTTGTTTCCGGTTTAGGGTTTCTGCACGAACTATAGGGTCAAAATCTAGGGTTTTTAAATTCCCGATGCGATAATCCACGTGTTCTTGGGAAGGTCCATGACAGCGTTCACAATCTACACCGTACATAAACGAATTTTTATCGTAAACGTTGGAGTTACCTGAAAATTCCTCATTCTTGGCAAAAGTGACATGACATTTGATGCAGTTGTCCATCACAGGTCTTTTATAGCCATAGTTAGGAAACCCAGGGCTGTTTATCCAACTATCTGTTAAAGTGAAATATGAGGCCTGTAATTGGTACAGAGAATCTTCTTCAAAGGTAAGATAGGATTGACCTTTGACTCCAGAACCAATAATAATATCAATTTTTGATTTTTCAAGTACTTTTCCGTGATACGTTTTTGTAGATTGGTAACTCCCCCCTTCTTCTTGTGTCATTGTGACTTTTACTCCAGCTAAATTTATCTCATTCTCTTTAGGGCTAAAACTGCCGGGGATATTTTCTGAATCTGCCAGAGCCGAAGTATTATAGTGTGCGGTTGAAATATGAGTTTTATAAATAGATTCATGACAAGGAATGCATGATTCTGATCCAGCAAATTTTTTTCCGCTGTAGTGTACTGGCAACTCTACTTTCAAATACTGATATTCTGATTCGGAAATATCGTTGTAATAATGGTACACAAGCACCCCGATTACTACAAGTATCAAAAAGGAAACACCTATAACTATTTTTTTTAACACATAACAAATTTAAGATAAACAGACAGTAACCCCATACTTCAAATCATATTTTTATAGGAGAAAGATGTTTTTTGTTAAGCATAAAAATACGACCTTTTGCAATAGTTTTCCTTCAACGGACACTCAAATCCATTCATATGCTGTTCAATAAAACCATATCCATAAGTAGGAGTGTAGTTGAGAACCCTTACTTCTGAAATTTTACAACGTAGTACCTCAACTTGATGTGTTAGAAATATGTAAATTAAAAATACTTTTTTGATTTAGCTAAGCCATAAATAAGATACCTACTTCATTTCCTATTATTAATTTGAAAGCATACTATCATTTTTAGAAACTTCTTGAGTCTAAAAAAAATAGTAGAATCTTATAAAATGGAGAACGCATACTCCGTTACTGTGCGGTACGTTTCAAAAGGGTTTAATAGGATAATAGGAAAATTTAGCTGATTAGGTGCATCGGGAAAATGTTGAGTCTCCAAACAAAAAGCGGATCGAAAATCATCTTTGGCACCAGATTTTAATATATTTTCTGAATTCATGAAATTACCAGAATAAAATTGGATTCCAGGTTCTTTTGTATAAACATCCATAACAATACCTGATTTATCTCCAATTACTTTCGCTGCATGTTTCATTGCGTTTGGCTTATGTTTGCTCAATACAAAATTATGGTCATAACCACCACCAAAAGCGAGCTGCTCGTTAACCATTTCAATCCGTTTTCCAATAGTATGTGATTCAGAAAAATCAAAAGGGGTTTCTGCAACGTTTCTTAATTCACCCGTTGGAATTAAATGTGTGTCAACTGGAGTAAATTTCTCTGCATGAATTTGTAACTGATGATTTAAAATACTTCCACTACCTTCTCCATTAAGATTAAAATAGGCATGATTGGTTAAATTAACTATGGTAGCTTTATTTGTTGTAGCTTCATATTCCATCAGTAAGGAATTGTTTTCGGTCAAAGTATAAGTCACTTCAGCAATTAAAGTACCAGGAAAGCCTTCTTCCATATCAGGGGAAGTGTAGCTTAATATTAGGCTATGTACGTTGGGCTGGTGGGCATTCCAGACTTTATCTTGAAAACCATGTTCCCCTCCATGTAGGGCATTCTCATTATTATTAGGGATGATAGTATATTCTTTTTGATTGATAGTAAATTTCCCCTTGGCAATGCGGTTTCCTACTCTGCCAATGGTGGCGCCAAAGTAGGATTCAGGTCCTTCTACATATGCCCTTGTGCTGCCTCTTCCAACAATCACATCCGTAAACTTACCGCTCTTATTTGGGGTCCAAAGCCCAACAAGGCGCCCTCCGTAGTTTGTTATTGCTAGTTTCAAATTTGGTGTTTTTAACCAGTACAGCTTGACAGGTTTTCCTTCAATTATGGTGTCAAAACTAGAATCTAACAAGTTGGAATTGAATGTTGCTTCAGGAATCACGGTGTTATTTTCCTTGCAGTTTGAAAAACACAAGAGCACTACCCCAAATATCCCTAGTAAGACACCTTTATAGTTTAAACTTCTCATTACGCATTTGAGTTTTGATTGCAATTACTTTTGAGTATTTAATTTTAGTATCAAATCTGCCTCGTCTTTACGATATGGCGTACCGTCCTTTTTAAATACGTCATGAAACCACTCTTCAGGTTCGGAGCCATCTTCAATGGGAGTATCCCACATATATTTGGTATTTGATTTTCCAGCAACCAGACCCCAATTAATAGCACCTACATTTTCCTCTTTTAGTAACGGTAAAATAGTAGAGAAACGACTATTTCTTAGACGCGCCATATACTCGGTGCAAACCATAGGTCTGCCATGGGATTTTAGCAAATCAATGATATGCTTGTGGTGTTTTTGATTTTCGTAATTATGATAGGTGATTATATCGGAGTTGAGTGCCTGAAATGCATTGAGTTCATGGAAGTTCCAACGCCAGATTCCCACTGTAAGCGGTTGGCTAGGGTTTACCTCTCTTGCCCAAGTAAAAACATTTTTCAGCAATGACATTGACGTGTTTTCCTTTCCAGAATTACCTGGCTCATTATAAAGATCCCACATTAATATACGTTTGTCATTGGCAAAGGTTTCGAGTATATCTTTCACATATATTTCTAATGCACGGAAATTTGCCTCATTCTTGTGTGCTGGGTCTCCGGGGTCTTGCATCCAACCAGAATTGTGTGTCCCTATTTTAGGTTCTGGTTGTTTTCCTATTTTTGGACTTTTTCCCCATACATCATCAAAAAAGACAAACATCGTTTGTATGCCATGTTTGTCCGCAATATCGAGATAAGTAGCTATTCGCTTTTTAAATCCATCAGGATCTGCTTTGTATGCTAAACTATGAAGGTAAACGCGCATGGTATTAAAGCCTATTCCTT
>JBLIEO010000022.1:0-25606 GCA_047633095.1 Maribacter sp. | reverse complement strand
GGAATATCAAAATCCTTGAACCAATCTTCAATTGCGTCGGCGGTCTTATCTTCTTCACCAGAAAAGGATTGTATTGAAATTAGTTTTTTTAATAAACCAATGGCCTTTTCTGTGAGTTGTTGCTGTGTCATTTTATAGTGTAATCGTTGTGAAAAGTTCGTTCTCTAGGTGCAGCATCGAAGGATGTCCAATACATACTTTACCTACATTGTTATTCAAGGCATGAAAGCAGTTTTCCAATTTCGGAAGCATACCGTCCGTAATTATTCCATCTGATAATAATTGTTGATAGGTTTTGGAATTGATATGTTTCACAACGGAATCTTCATTAGTAATATTCCTTAAAACACCCTTTTTTTCAAAGCAATAGTAGAGCGTAGTCTCATATTTGTTGCTCATACCAATCGCTAATTCAGAAGCAATGGTATCCGCATTGGTATTCAATAACTGCCCCTTTCCGTCATGGGTCATGGCACAGAAAACTGGTGCTAAACCCTCCTGTAGCAGTTTTGAAATCATTTCACTGTTTACGCCGTCAACGTTACCTGAAAAACCATAATCGATATCTTTAACAGGGCGTTTGTGTGCTTGAATGGCATCTCCGTCCACACCACTTAAACCGAGGGCATTACAATCATTCGCCTGTAATTGAGCCACGATAGTTTTATTTGTTAACCCGGCGTAAACCATTGTAATGATATCTAGGGTTTCGGAGTCTGTGATTCTTCTACCACCAACCATTTTTGATTCAATACCGAGTTTAGTGGCAAATTGTGTAGCTAATTTTCCACCACCATGCACTAGTATTTTGTATCCGTCAAGACTTGCGAAAAGCGCTAAAAAATTTAGGAGCTCCGTTTTGTTTTCGATGACGTTTCCGCCGATTTTTATTATTGATAATTTCTGTTTCATTTTAAGTATTTAGTATCCCACCATCAATGGTCATTGAAGTGCCCGTAATCCAAGAAGAATCATCCGAAACAAGGAATAGCGCTAATTTTGCAACATCATTTGGTGTTCCTAAACGCTTCATTAATGTTGCCTTTCCTGCATTAGCAATGGCTTCTTCCGAATTTTTGAATGCGCTGGCCGATTCCCATAATAGAGATGTATCAACAGGGCCAGGACACATGGCATTTACCCTAATTATAGGAGCATATTCAACGGCCATTTGCTTCATTAAGGCTATGGAAGCAGCTTTGGAAGCACAATAAGCGGGATGATTTGGAAAGCTTTTGAATGCGGCAATGGAAGCATTTATTAGAATGGTGCCTTGCTGCTTTTGTAACTGTGGAATGGCATATTTTGAAAGATAGAAAATAGCGCTAAGGTTTGTGTTTAGAGTGGTATGCCAATCTTTGAAAGCCAAGTCCACAACGTTTCCAAGTCCTAAAACTCCTGCGTTTATGGAAACAATATCCAACTTTTTAAAGTTTTCAATTGCAGTGTTAACTAGTTGTTCATTATAGCTTGGTTCACTAACATCTCCTGCAATAAAAATCGAGCCCTTAAGTTCTTTCACTACCGAATTGCCTCGTTTTACATTTCGTCCAGATAAAATTAATTTTGCACCTTGGGCGTGAAAAGATTTAGCAATGGCCCTACCCATACCGCTAGTAGCCCCGGTTACAATACAAACCTTATCTTTTAATTTCAAGTCCATCTTAGTTGTTTTCTAGTATTTTCTTTAAAACTACTTGCGCTGCGTAGGTTCTGTTATTCGCTTGCTCAATCACCAAGGACTGTTTTCCGTCTAAAACTGCGTCTTCAACCACAACATTTCTTCGCGCAGGCAAACAATGCATAAATTTAGCATCTCCTAATTTTTCTTGTGTCATCATCCAGTTGGCATCCTGACTTAGGACCTTTCCATATTCAGAATAACTACTCCAATTTTTCACATAAACAAAATCAGCATTTTCGCATGCCTTTTTCTGGTCGTACTCTATTTGGACACCAGAGGTGACTATGGGGTTTAGTTCATATCCTTTAGGATGTGTAATTATAAATTCAGCGTTTTGCAATTGCATCATTTCTACAAAAGAATTAGCCACGGCATGTGGTAAAGCCTTTGGATGTGGCGCCCAAGAAAGCACCACTTTTGGTCTTTCTTTAGTGTTTTGCTCGTCTAAAGTGATGGCATCGGCCAGTGCTTGTAATGGATGTCCAACGGAACTCTCCATATTCACAACAGGAATAGAAGCGTAATTTTTAAAGCCATTTAAAACAATTTCCGTTTCGTCTCTTTCTTTATCGGTTAATGAAGCAAAGGCACGAATTGCTACAATATCACAAAATTGTGAAACCACTTTTGCAGCCTCTTTGATGTGTTCTGATTTTCCTTGGTCCATAACGGCCCCATCCTCGAATTCCAATTGCCAACCTTCGCTACCAAAGTTCATTACCATCACCTCCAAACCTAAATTCGTAGCAGCTTTTTGAGTACTAAGGCGGGTCCTTAGACTATTGTTGAAGAACAGTAGACAAATGGTTTTGCCAGCCCCTAAGGGTTTATGGACCCTTGGGTCTTCTTTTAATTTTCGAGCTTCCGAAACCCAATTAGGAAGAGCGTCGATATCTTTTATGGACAGGTAGTTCATTGTATGATGATTTTGGTATGGTGGGAGATGCCATTGAGGGCGTCATTTATAAAGTTATCTTTTAATCCATTTACAATCCATGTTTCTATGAATGCTTTTTGAGCAATGGTTGCCGCTTCAACTTTTGATTGCATTCCTCCTGTACCATGAGATGATTTTTGCAGACTGATTTCTTGTCTCAAATCATCAATATTGGAAACTGTTGTTATAGTTTTAGGTTTTCCTTTCGCTATAGATGCTTTTGTATATATTCCATCGGTATTGGTTGCTATTATTAGCAAGTCTACCCGTAATAGAGCAGCGGTTAATGCAGCCAACTTATCATTATCTCCAAACTGAATTTCATCCGTGGAAACGGTATCATTTTCATTGATGATGGGGATAAAATTATTAGCAACTAAGACGTTAATCGTATTCTTAATATTTTCTTTCGATTCAGCTTTTTCAAAATCGGAATAGGACAATAAACACTGTGAGGTAAACAAACCAAGCTCCCTAAAATTCTCTTGAAAAATACGCATGAGATGCGGTTGACCAATAGCTGCTAGGGCTTGTTTTATGTTAATTTCCTCTCCGTTATGCTCTAATTTTACGAATTGCTTAGCTGCGGCAATCGCTCCTGAGCTTACGATGATAAATTCATAATCATCTTTTAGTTTCGCAATCTGTCTACCGATATCCTCTATTTTTCCTCTGGAAATTTGATTGGTTTCCTTAGTCAAAGTATTGGAGCCAATTTTTAGTAATATTCTTTTTTTGGCCATAATTACCTGGTTTGTCCGTTGCCTTTTACATACCATTTATTTGTCACCAAATGCTGCAAGCCGATAGGCCCTCTCTGGTGTAATTTATCTGTGCTAATAGCCAACTCACCACCCAAGCCAAATTGACCGCCATCGGTGAAACGGGTGGATGCATTGTGATATACTGCAGCCGAATCTACGGATTCCATAAACTCGTTTGCTTTTTCAGTATTAGCTGTTATGATTGCTGCGGAATGCCCACCACCGAAGGTGTTTATTTTTAAAATGGCATCTTCCAAATTCATTGCTTGCCCAATTGCTATTTTATAGTCTAAAAACTCTTCATGCCAAATATGATCATCTTTAATGGGATGCGTTCCCTCTAAGCTGGAAAGTGCATTATCGACAAGGATTTCAACCTTACTTTTTTGTAACGCTAGAATTAGATCTTGTAAAAACTGATTTTTTCTAACCAAATCTGAAGCCACGAGAACTTTATCCAGAGCATTGCATGCAGATATTTTTGTGGTCTTGGCATTGATAATGATATCCAAAGCCATTTGTAAATCGGCCTCTGAATCTACATAGACGAAATTGTTTCCACGCCCACTTACAATTACGGGACATGTAGCATGTTGTTTGACAAAAGCAATCAATCTTTCACCTCCTCGCGGAACAATCAAATCTAGCTTTTGAGATGGGTTTTCTAGAAAGGTTTGTGTTTCTACTCGGTCAAATTGTAAATAGGTGACCCAATTTGTATCACAATTATTTTCTTTAAGCGCTTTATGCCATAATTCTACTAAAACCAGATTGCTATTCAAGGATTCTTTACCTCCTTTTAAAAGTATTTTATTCCCTGATTTGAATGCGATACCTGTGGCTTCAATTGTCACATCAGGCCTAGATTCATAGATAATGAGAATGGTGCCGAACGGAGCGGTTTTATTGCTAATATGCATTCCGTTCTCATGGGTTGTTGCAAAGCGTTCAATACCTAATGGATCTGGTTCAGCCGTTAATTGATTCAGAGATAAAATCATACCATCAATTTTACTTTGATCTACTTTTAACCTGTCTCGCATAGAAATATCATTCCCCGAATACGTATCCAAATCTATTTGATTGGCAGTAAGAATGGAAGTTTGACTTTCTTCGATGCTTTTAGCCATTGAAGTTAATACGGTATTTCGTTTCTCAATAGTCAGTTGCTTGTTCACTAAAGTACTTTTTTAAGGGCATTAAAGAATTTATCGATATGTTCTTCAGTAATATTTAAGGCTGGTAAGATTCTAAGTACATGCTTGTCCTTAGCGCCACCTGTAAACACATACTGGTCGTAAATTAATTTTTTACGTAATTCTGCGACTTCAAAATCAAATTCCAATCCAAGCATCAGCCCTCTGCCTTTTACTCTTTTCACCTGTGGAATTTCAGAGGCCTTTTTGCTAAAATATAGACCTAATTGAGTCGCATTTTCAAGTAAGTTTTCTTTTTCTAAAACCTCTAAAACAGCCATTGTTGCCACACAGGCTAAATGGTTGCCGCCAAACGTAGTTCCTAAAAGTCCGTAGGATGCTTTAATGCTTTCATGTATCAAGATGCCGCCAACTGGGAATCCATTCCCCATTCCTTTGGCAATGCTAATGATATCAGGTTCAATATTATGATGTTGAAAACCAAAGAAGGTGCCACTTCTGCCAAAACCGGATTGTACTTCATCGGCAATTAAAACTGCATTATTTTCTTTTGATAACTGGGCAACTTTTTGATAGAATTGGGTAGATGGTTCGTCCAAGCCCCCTACACCTTGAATGGCCTCGATAATGACTCCGCATACATCTCCCTTTTCGATTTCGATTTTGAAAGAGTTAATATCGTTCAAGGGCAGTATCGTGACTTTCTGTTGTTTGTTAAGCGGAGCATTTATTTTTTCGTTGTCCGTTACCGCAACAGCCGCGGAGGTTCTTCCGTGGAAACCATTTTTAAATGCAATAACGCGAGATTTACCAGTATCAAAGGAAGCCATTTTTAATGCGTTCTCGTTGGCTTCTGCACCAGAATTACAGAGAAAAAGATTGTAGTCCTCACAATCGGAAAGTTGTCCTAGTTTCGTCGCCAATTCCACCTGTAATGGATTTTGAACGGCATTGCTATAAAACCCAATTTTATCCAATTGGTCTTTTAACCGTTTTACATAATGCGGATGCGAATGCCCAATGGAAATTACAGCATGTCCTCCATAAAAATCCAGGTATTCTTGGCCTTTGTCGTCGGTAACTACAATACCTTTTGCTGAGACAGGAGTTACGTTATATAAAGGGTAAACGTCAAATAGATTCATGTTTTCAAAATTCAAATTCATACACAAAATTCAATTTCAATACGCTTGGAGAAAGCTTACCATATGTATTTAATTTTGACATTTGTATTTGTGTTTATTTTTTTTAAAGTTGTCCTTCTTTTATTCTACTTATCTTTTCAAAGGAAGCGACAATACCTTGAATGAGCGATGAGCTTAACCCTTGGTGTTCCATTTCGTTCAGGCCTTGAATGGTACAGCCTTTAGGGGTGGTTACCTTGTCGATTTCTGCTTCTGGGTGACTTCCTGACTGAATGAGGAGTTCAGCAGCTCCGTTTGCCGTATGCATCGCTAATTCTTGTGCTTCTTTAGCATCAAAACCAAGTTGAATAGCCCCTTGTGTGGTGGCGCGAATCAAACGCATCCAAAACGCAATTCCGCTAGCACAAATTACAGTAGCCGCTTGCATTTGTTCCTCTGGTATTTCTAAAGTATGCCCCATTTTATTAAAGATGGCTTTTGCCAAATTAATACGTTTTTTTCCTATTTCATTTGCGCAAATACAAGTCATCGATTTACCAACTGAAATGGCAGTATTAGGCATACAAAGAATAACATGATGCTTTGAGCCGATGATAGCCTCTATTTTCGCTATGCTAAAACCAGTAATCGTAGAAATAGCCACGTGTTTTTTGGTGAGCAAATCTTTTATGTTGTCAAGAATTGCGTCTAATTGACTAGGTTGTACAGCAAATATTAATATTTCTGATTTTTTCACAGCCTCTCTATTATCAGAGGTAATAATCACATTCCCATACTTTTCAAAATGGTAAATCTCAGTTGGATTTCTTTTGGTAAGGTATAAGTGGTTTGACCCCTTAGAGTTTAAAATACCTGTTGCTATTGATAACCCTAAGTTGCCTGCTCCTATAATTGCTATTTTCATAATTTATTAACTATTTAGTATGAAGTACAACGTGGTAAGTACCCACACTAACTCTTAAGTTTATTTCCTAAGTACTATTTACTTTTTCAAAACACTATCGCTTTTAAATTCAGTCCTAAATCTTCTTCCATTCCAAAAAGCAGATTCATATTCTGTACTGCTTGTCCTGAGGCGCCTTTTAATAAATTATCTATTACCGACGTTATCAGTAAGGTGTCTTCGTGTTTGTGCAAATGAATGTGGCACTGATTGGTATTTACTACCTGTTTTAGGTTGATTGGATCCTCTGCAACATGTGTAAATAAAGCATTGTTATAAAACGTTTTGTACAGTAGTTGCGCATCTTTTAAACTTCCATCAAAATGGGTATAGGCAGTGGCTAGAATTCCCCGACTAAAATTTCCTCGGTTTGGTAAAAAGAATAACTCACTTGTATCTTTCTGTAAGGATGTAAGGCTTTCTTTAATTTCCCCTAAATGTTGATGTGTAAACGGTTTGTACCAGCTTACATTATTATTTCTCCAACTAAAATGGGAAGTTGCGGACGGACTAACGCCTGCACCCGTACTGCCGGTTATGGCATTGATGTGTAGGGGAGTGCCTAGTTTTTTAGCTTTTGCTAAGGGAAGTAGTCCCAATTGAATTGCCGTAGCAAAACAGCCTGGATTGGCAATATATTGAGCATTTTCTATTTGTGTTCTATTGAGTTCTGGTAGGCCATAGATAAATTGCTTTCCTTCAAAATTAGCATCTGCCTGTAATCTAAAATCAGTGCTTAAATCAATGATTATAGTGTCATTGGAAAAGGAATGTTCCTTTAAAAATTGTGTAGAATTTCCGTGCCCCAAACAAAGAAAGACAGCATCTACATTTAAGTTTATAGCTCCTGCGAAAGTCACTTCGGTTTGCCCTATTAGGTCAGGATGTGCCGATGACAAGGGCTTTCCTGCCCTTGTGGTGCTATATACAAAATCGATTTCCGTTGCAGGATGTTGTAGTAGGATGCGAATCAGTTCCCCACCCGTATATCCTGAACCTCCAACTATGCCTATTTTGATCATTTTTTATGTTTATCCACTAATTATTCACGTGACTATAAATCTTTCCAGAATTCGATAGTATTTTAATAAAGCCTTTAGCTTCAACCGCTGTCCAACCCTCATTCATTTCGCCATAGCTACCAAAGGAAGCGTTCATTAAATCATGCGGTGATGAGATGCCGTTTAATCGAAATTGGAAAGGATAGAGGCTTATGAACACGTCTCCCGAAACTGTTTTTTGGGTATCTGTCAAAAATGCTTCTATATTTCTCATTACCGCATCCAAATAATTTCCTTCGTGCAACAGCATTCCATAGAAATTACCTTGTTGCTCTTTTTGGAACTGCTGCCACTTGGTAAGGGTATGCTTTTCCAATAAGTGATGTGCCTTAATGATAATCAATGCTGCTGCTGCCTCAAAACCTACTCGGCCTTTTATGCCTATAATGGTATCGCCCACATGGATGTCACGGCCAATGGCATATTTGCTAGCGACAGCTTCCAGTTTTTCAATGTTGTTTAAAGGAGAATCATTTTCCCCATCTATAGCAATCAACTCTCCTTTGTTGAACGTAAGCTTTACGTCGGACGGTTCTTTTTCCTCTAGCTGACTAGGGTAGGCACTATCTGGTAATGGTTTTTCTGAGGTTAATGTTTCTTCACCACCAACGGAGGTTCCCCAGAGCCCTTTATTGATGGAGTATTTAGCCTTTTCCCAAGGATAATCTACTCCGTTTTCTTTCAAATAGGTAATTTCTGTTTCACGAGATAGTTTGTTATCTCTAATGGGGGTGATAATTTCTATTTCTGGAGCGATAATTTGAAAAATCATATCAAAACGAACTTGGTCGTTTCCTGCACCCGTACTGCCGTGAGCAATGTATTTGGCGCCTACTTCCTTTGCGTAGTTCACTATTTCAATGGCCTGTACAATACGTTCTGCACTTACCGATAAGGGATAGGTGTTGTTTTTTAGGACATTTCCAAAAATGAGATATTTCACCACCTTTTCATAAAAGGTCTGCACGGCATCTATAGATGTATAGGATGTTGCTCCAAGTTCCAGTGCTTTTTGCTCAATATTTTTTATTTCTTTGGATGAAAACCCACCTGTGTTTACGCTTACCGCATGTACCTCATATCCTTTCTCTTTACTCAAATATTTTGCGCAGTATGAAGTGTCTAATCCGCCGCTATATGCTAAAACAAGTTTTTTCATGATATCACTATTTTTTAGTTTTCTTTAAAAACAAACTCTCTTTTATACTTCTTAACCGTTTAAACGCCTTCCCGTTTAGGGTCTCTTTCTTTGCTTCCGGTTTTGCCTTAGGGTCGTGCAACATGCCTGTACAAAGGCATAGCTTTTGTTCCGTACGGGTAAGGATATCAAAATTCTTGCAGGTTTGGCAGCCTTTCCAAAATTCCGGATCATCGGTTAGTTCGGAAAAGGTAACCGGTTTATAACCTAGCTCGTAGTTGATTTTCATTACTGCTAGTCCGGTAGTAATACCAAATATTTTAGCATCAGGAAACTTCTCTTTACTAAGTTCAAAAACCAGCTGTTTTATTTTTTTAGCCAGCCCTCGTCCCCTAAAACTAGGATGTACGATAAGGCCAGAATTAGCAACATATTTTCCATGTCCCCAGACTTCAATATAACAAAAACCGGCGAAGATGTCGCCATCCAAGGCAATAACGGCATTACCATTATGTAGTTTTTTCTGTATATAATCTGGTGTACGCTTTGCGATTCCAGTACCTCTGACTTTTGCGGATTCCTCAATGGTATCGCAAATATCTTGGGCGTATTTAAAATGTGATTCGTTAGCAACAACAAGTTTCATTGCTGTAGGGTTTTAGAAAGTAAAAAATAAATTGATTTTGCTTATGCGGAAATGGACTCACCTATTTCCATAAATAGTTTATACCCTTACGGGCGAAGGCGACGTACGCTAACAAAAGTGGCGACTGGAACAAAAATCCAGGTGGAAGTATGTGTATGTGCTTTTGTTGTCATTATAAATCAAAAGTACAATTATTATCGAATTATCCTAAAGGAGATGAAAAAAAATACAAATATTTTAGGATTTGTTACGATGTATGCTAATTTCATAGATTATATACCCATATACTGTCATATATTCAATAGTAAGAAGGTATAAGCTTTCCTTGAAACCTAACTGGGTATATGCAAAATAGCTCAATACTGCAGCCGCCGACCATACCACGGCGTATCTATATGTTGTAAAAATAGAAAGTGTTACTAAGAAAATAATATACCATGGATGCACGGTAGCCGATAGGAAGTAGTATAGCGTAAGTACCCACATCATAGAGGACAGTAAAACCAGCAGGTCTTGGTTTTTTCTTAGAAAAGTAAACAGTAGGACAATGCCTATGGTAAGGATGGGTGTTATTTTGCCATATGTTTTTATGAGTTCCCATGGTTTGGCATCAAACTGAATCGCTATTTGCTTAACAGCGTTGTATAAACCTGCATTAAACTCAAAGTTGGAAAACCAGAGTCCAATTGTTTTTGAATAATTATGAATAAATTCCGATGTGTAAAAAGGGGTAAGCAGTACAACCGAAGTTAGGCCTACAAGGATATAAAAGAGGATGCTTCTTTTAAGACCGAAATGGGTTAGGAACAGCGGTAAAAATAATAAAGGAACCAATTTAACCGATATGGAACAGGCGAGAACCAAAGCGGCCCATTGCCATTTATTTACGGATAGCAGATACATAGACCACACGAAAAAGAACAGCATAACACCTTCAAAGTGAAGATTTCCTGTGAGCTCTATAACCACCAAAGGATTTAGGAAATACCAAAAAATTAGGTATGGGGAACGGTTTAGTTTTTTCAGAAGTTTACGTCCAAAATAGAAAACACCAACATCGGCTAGTATAATTATGCCACGCAACGCTATAACAGAACCAAGGATACTTTTCCCACCTAAAAATGTCGCTAGCGCAAATAAAAGCTGGCTTAAGGGTGGGTAGTTGCTAAAATGCATGGCGCTTAAACTACCCATACCTTGATAGATTTGCTCGGCATTTTGGATGATGAGGTGGGGTTGTGAAATAAGGCTATTGGGGACTTCTAAATAGGGATTTATAAAATTTTGAACCAATTGCCCGTCCCATATAAACCGATAAAAATCCTGTGAGAGGTTCGGTTCCGTAAGTAAAAACACAAGCCTTGATAGGATACCGATTACCAAAAGCAACTTTAAATTCCATTTCTCAAACTGTATCAATTTATAACATAAAAAGAACAGTGCGGTAAAGAGGGTTAGAAGTTTTGGGAAATCAGTTCGCTCCAAGTGGTAGGCAAAAATGTAATAGAAAACCATGCTCAATAGGGCTAGTATCAGTGATACCTTATGTAGTTGCAGGTATGTGATCGTACTATAGGCCATTAAATTGGGTTGTTTGTGTCGACGAATTTAATGGTTTTTTATCTATTGGAAATTTACCGTTCCATCATTTTACCCAAAAGTTCCTTCATCATTTTTGCAGCGAGGTAAGCGGTCATATCCTGAAAATCTCTATCCGGATTGTATTCCACAATATCGGCACCAACAACTTCTGTATTTATATTTTGTATGATATCGATGACCTGTCTCGAAGAGAGTCCACCTGGCTCGTGATGTGAAACGCCAGGTGCATAGGCTGGGTCAAATCCGTCCATATCCAAAGAAATATAAAGGGGGTTTTTAAATTCGGGGACCGACATAGCAGCCACATGGCGCATTTCATGAATTTCTACCTTGTATTTTTTTGCTTGCGCTGCCTGATGCGGATTTAAGGTACGGATACCTACTTGTACCAAGCGTACCGCAAAACCATTTTCCATGATACGCGCAAAGGGACAGGCATGGGAATATGGGTCGCTCTCATATTCGTGGTAGAGGTCTGCATGGGCATCAATATGTAAAATATCTAGTATTGGATATTGGTCGTGATAGGCCTTAATGATAGGAAATGTAACCGAATGATCACCTCCTAAAGAAAGAATTTTATTTCCTGTTTTTAAGTGGCTTCGGGTGATTTTTTCAATATCAAAATACGCCTTGATTTCAAAATCCCCTTTGTCCGTAATAGCCTCATTTTCTATAGAAATCCCATTTTCTGAATATAAGTTCATGGAGTCACTGTGTAAGGCTTTTCGGATTAAAGCGGGTGCTTTTGCTGGTCCGCGCTGAAAAGAGGATTTAGCGTCCCACGCCAGACCTTGTATATTTATTTTGGTCATTTTTTAATTTTTATTCTAAAAATGGAAATTAGGTTTTTTCGTATTTAGCTGAAAAATATATGGATTTTAATATTTGACCTAAGCTTTTTAATCTTATCGCTGTAACGATTTCAGTTCTTTCCATGTAACAAACTGAATATCTTCTTTATCAAATAGCAATTTGTTCTTTGGGTCGGTAAAAAAGTCGGTATCTATTTGTCGCCATTCATCTCCAAAATTGGGGTGGCCTATTGTTACTCCTTTCATTTCCATATCATCATAAGCAGGGTGAAGTAGAAGCACATTGAGTCCGGGAACCAAGTTGTCAGCCGCTTTTGCATAGTATTCGCTTAGGGTACCGGTTACAAATAGGTCGTAATTGCCAATAAGTATTTTCTCCGTAGTTAAATCTTCTGGTTTTATGATTTGTGTTGGATTCAACCCAACCATAGAAAGTAACTCTCCGCTTATCATAGTGGGAAGTTTATATGTTTTACCTAAATTTCTATATGCTTCAAAAAAGTCGGCATGCGCTCCAACACTATACATGTGAACATCTAAATGTGTCGGTTTTAATCCGAATTTCAATGCTTTTTGGACTTGTGCATCCAACTCCTTAGCTACATGTTCTGGCCTAGCATTCTTTTTAAGTTCTTCACGGGTTTTGTAGAAATGTCCGTTTTCATCTACTAAACTGGATACTTCAGATAGGGGTAAAACGGGTCCGAATTTATACTTTTCCCACTCGCAGGTTAAGGTCAGGTGTATGCCATAATCAAATTCTGGGTTGTTCTTTGCAAAAACAGCAATTTCATAATACCAAGGGCAGGGCACCATAATGCTGTAGGAATTTACGATTCCTGTACCAAGGCAGCGGATAGTAGCCCTGTTTTGTGAGTGTGAAAGTCCGGCATCGTCTGCGTGGATAATTAGTAGTTTGGTGTTTTTAGAATATCCTAGTTGTTGTGCAGTGTTCATTTTATGTAGATAATGTCTAAGATAGCAAAATAGTGCCGGTTTTTATCCTTTGTAGATTACATTATGTAATAAGCTATTAAGAGGTCTTTTCGATTACTAGATTAGGAGAATTATATGAGGGTATTACAGAAACACTTTGGTTGAAAATTAGAGAATGTTCACTTGTTTTATACCATAAACACCTTGTTAGGTTTTTATGATTTTTTCAACAATTCTATTTGCTGAATACACCGCGCCGTCCATATATCCTGAAAATTCTGGAGCTGATTCGGAGCTGGAAATAAACAATGTATTATCTAAATATGACTTGCTGAAAATTGGATTCCCATTATTTTGATGCGGATAAAGAAAAGTATCACAGGGTTCAAATGTGTTTTTTTCTTTGCTCCAAACGCATTCTTCATAACTTGTAAATGCTGTAGCCCTGACACCAAATACTTTTTTTAGCTGGGTGATTACATTTTCGCGCCGATCTGTATACGTAAGATTCTTTAAGGATGAAGCTATAAATCCACAAAGTGCATATTTGGATCTTTTGTGATTGCTATGATCATATAATTCAGTGATTGGCCCAGAATTGCTAAATAAAGTACCTGGTAAATTTCCTTGTCCCCAGAATGGTTCGTCATAGGTCAGGGCAATCTTAATGGAGTCTTCCATCCAAGTTTGTGTTTGTATAGCGACACCCATTAAATCAGCTGGTAGAAGAGGGTCAAACACAATATTTTTAGCCCATAATTTAGGAGGTATTGCTAAAATAACTGAATTACTCTCGAAGGTCTTTTCTGTGCGTACTTCAACAGTATTTTTATTGATTTTTATATGGTTTACTGATTGATTAAAGAGGACATTAGTTGCGTCTAATTTATGAAGCAATGCGTGTATTAGACTGGATGTGCCACCTGAGATTCTGAAACTAGGTGCTTGGCTAGGGGTTTGAACCAATTGAGCAGGTGAAACTGCGGAGGTCTCATAAAATACAGTGTTATCCATACGTTGTTCAAAGTACTCAATCTCCAGTTCCTCTAAAAGTCCTATTAACTGTTTATGTTGCCTAGTAAACCACGTGGCCCCCATTTCGACCGGTGCTTTGTTTGTTGCATATACCGTATTAATTCTTCCGCCAACCCTATTTCTTGCTTCCAGTATTTTAAATGAAATACCTTCTTTCTTTAAAAGATAGCCAGTTAAAAGACCTGATAAACCAGCTCCAATTATTGTTATTGACATTTTGTAAAAATTATATTGAGTTGATTATGTGGGGAATTGCTTGTTACGCTTAAAATTAAAATAAACTATAGCCACTGTTATGTCTTCTTTAATTGATTCATTGTTTTTTATTTCACCTTGTTTAAGGTTTGTAAAGAAATGAAATCATGCCTTATAGTGTCTGATGAAACTTGCCAAAGTCTAAACCCCAAAGGACGACTATCAAAATTCTTGCTAGTGGTTTCACCACTAACTAGTTGAATGTTTTCATAATTGTTTATGACCAACTTATGAGTGTGACCAGATAAGTAAGCGACAACATTGTTTTTCTTAAATAATTCTAAGATACTTCTCCTTTTAACCACGGGTATATTAAAATAATGCTCTTCTTCTTCAGGAAATTCAACATATAAAGGATAATGTCCAATAACAAATATTGGATACTGGCGATTTTTTTGAACCTTAAGTGTCTTTCTAAGCCAGTCGTCATGTTTTTCTGACTCATTCTCAACATTTATTTTCCATAATTGAGTATTTGTCATAACAAACGAATAATTTTTATGTTGGAATTCGTAATAATCTTTTCCGATAGTTTTTCGGTAATAATTAAGTGTTGTGTCATTTGGGGTATTACCTACATCATGATTTCCTGAAGCAACGTAGCAAGGTATTTTCAACCCTTTCATAATGTTTTTGAAATCAGAATATGAACTTTCATTAGCTTCATCAACAAGGTCTCCACATATCACCACAAAATCAGTATCAAGTGCATTTATTTGTTTAACAGCCTGTTCGAATGTTTTTAAATCATGCTCGTAACCTCCCATCCCCAATTGAGTATCGCATAATTGAGCAAAGGTGAAAGGCTGCTGCTCTTTTTTTGCACAAGAAATGATGGACACAAGTAATACAAGTATCGATATAAAAATCTTCGGTTGTAAAGTCATAATAATTTTTAAAGCAGCACTATATGTAGTCTCTTTTATTTCCATGAATTCTTGGTTCAGATTAAATTTAGCGACCTGAAATGTTGGCTTCATAGTCTGGTAACTTCGCTTACCCTTGAGTTCGCTATAATCTGTCATCATGTTAATATGAGTAAGCTACAGATCTACACCCTAAAATACACTTTTTCTATTAGAGCTATCCAGCATATGGTCGAGGAAAGTGTCTAAAAGGAATCTCCTTTCTATTTTTAAAAAGTGATATATGAAAGCACTACGCTATTTTCTTTAATCGCACACTGCATAAGGCTTCAAAATACATAGGAAAACAAAAAAAGGATGGCCATGTAGCCATCCTTTTGAAAATAAAATAGATGCGTTTATCAAGCCCTTGCCGTCAACGATTTAAAGAACACAAACCCAAAACCTAGGAACAACATAAAGTGGAATGGGAACAATCCAAAATCGTTTAAGGGTATGGCGCTGTACATGCCAAATAGGAAATAGACCATAAGTGCAAATTCCAATATCATGTTTGGAGAAAGCTTTTTAGTAAGGTACTTGTTGCCTTTCCAGCTCTCTGTAATATTGTTGATATTGAATTTTGGAGTGCGTACAAATTCGCTTCTTTTCCCCATATGTCCTTCTAAGACGGCAATGGAGTTATGTAAGGAAAAGCCCAAGGCTACAGAGAAAAAGGTAAAGAATATTTTAATATAATCTATAAAGTTATTAAATCCGCTGCCTTGGATACTTTTGTAGGTAAACCAATAGCACACGAAAAGTATAATGGTACTCACGATAAAGAAACTAGTGGCCTCAAAGACCCACCCTAAATGTCCGTAGGCGTTTTTGATATAGAGCATTGGAATGCTCAAAAATGCTACGATGAAGACACAAAGGAACATAGAGCTGTTCAGCAAATGCATAACACCATGAAATTTTGTTTTAAATGGAATATTTTTAGCCGTAATTACGCTCAAAACTGTTTTTCTAAAGTTTTCTGCGCCACCTTTATTCCAACGAAACTGCTGCGAACGTGCAGCACTAATTACCACAGGAAGTTCTGCAGGAGTTTCCACGTCTTCCAAGTACTTAAATTTCCAGTTCTTTAATTGTGCGCGATAGCTTAGATCTAAATCTTCGGTTAAGGTGTCTCCTTCCCAGTTACCAGCATCCAGTATACAATCTTTTCTCCAAATACCTGCAGTGCCGTTGAAATTGATAAAATGTCCTCTAGCGTTGCGTCCTACTTGTTCTAATGTAAAATGGGCATCTAAAGCAAAGGCTTGTATTTTTGTCAACGTGGAGTAATCGCGGTTGATATGGCCCCAACGGGTTTGTACTACCCCTATTTCTTTGTCTTTAAAGTAGATGACAGTTTTCTTTAACCAATCTGGAGCTGGTAAAAAATCCGCATCAAAAATGGCGATAAATTCGCCCTTGGCAATTTTAAGACCTTCTTTTAAAGCCCCAGCTTTGAAACCGCTTCTATCTGCTCTTCTGATATGCTGTATGTCTAAACCAGCTGCTTGTAATTTGACGATACTTGCGGCAGTATTAATAACAGTATCATCAGTAGAATCATCTAATACCTGAATCTCTAATTTACTCTTGGGGTATTCTATTTTGGCAATATTCTCTAACAATCGTTCCATAACATATTCCTCGTTGTACACGGGAAGCTGAATCGTTACAAAGGGTATTTCTTTTGGGTCCAGCAGATTAAATTTAGGTGTCGTCTGATTCTGCCTTTTTTGCCCTAAATAGTTCACCAACAAATTCAACTGGGCCAAACTATAAAAGAAAATCAATAGCAGCGCAATACCGTAAATAGCAATAATGATGTAAGCAATTGTTAGTCCCATGTTATTTAATGCTGTATTTGAAAATCCAACCCAATATTTTTATGCCGGCAAATATACTCCCTTTTACGGTACCGGACACTTTTGAAACACCGATTCTTTTTTTGTAACGTACTGGTACTTCGGTATATGTCATTTTTTTCTTCAAAATTTTCAATTGCATTTCTACCGTCCATCCGTAGGTCTTGTCCTGCATTTCTAATTCTTTGAGCTTTTCGTATTTAATAGCTCTAAAAGGACCTAAATCCGTAAATTTTGCACCAAAAAACAAACGCATTAAAATCGTGGCTAACCAGTTGCCAAAAATCTGCTGGGGGGTCATGGACCCTTCTTCTCGCAAACTTTTTTTTCTTGCACCAACTACAAAATCAAGATTTCTTTCTAAAATGGGAGCTATTACTTTATCTAGTTCCTCCGGATAATCAGAATAGTCTCCATCGATAAATACGATAATATCTGGTGCTTTGGACTTTTTTGCTATATAATTTAGACCGCAAAGGCAAGCATATCCATAGCCTTTACGTTTCTCGGTTAGCACGGTAGCACGAGCTCTTTCTGCGTTTTTTAATGTATCGTCTGTAGAATTATTATTTACTACAATAATTTCAGAAACTGTTTTAGGAAGCTCTTTTATCACACGCCCTATGGAATCTGCTTCGTTAAATGCAGGAATGATTACGTTAATATTTATCATTATATTCGGTCAGATACTGAATTTTCCTTTTTAAAGTCGCCGAAGCTGGTCCATTCCTTAATTGCCTTTCCATTGCTATATTTTTCAGCAGAAGTTAATTCGTTATCAATATACTTTAGGCAATAGCCATTTTTCACTCCTTTGTTTAATTGAAATTTGTGGTTTATTCGTCCCTGCTTATCATAAAAGAGCCACCAATTTGCTTTTTTGTTATTTATGAAATGTCCTTCTTGGGTACGTACTCTGTTCGTATCATAGAAGGACCAATACTTTTCTTTTTTACCGTATTCATAATGCCCTTGGGATGCTACTCTACCTGTATTATGATAAAATCTCCAGTACCCGATTTGAACGTTGTAGCGAACCCAACCTTCTGATTTAACCTTTCCATTGTCATGGTAGGTTTTTTCGTAGTTGCTGTCTTCGGTCGAGAAACCAATTATAAAAATGAATGCGAAGAGTATAAAGGTCTTTTCTAACAAGGGGTCTTTTTTAAGAGGGCTAAGTTATTGAAAATTACTAACATTTGTTTTGAATACACTTTGCCAAAAAGTTTTTAAAGATGTTACGAAAGGCTGAAACAGGGCGAGGCTATCTCTTTTTTTAAGTTGATTTTCCTATCCAATACTAGCTAGGTTCTTCCGTCTAAAGATTATCCTCTATTACCTATTTATCATTCATCAATTCCATTAAATCAACATCATTACCTAAAAGTACTTGGGTGGAATTAATACGGCCTTTTTCAGGACCGTTCTCTAGTTTTAAAACACCTCTTGGGCATACTGCCGAACATACGCCGCAACCTACACAGCTTGAACGCACTATGTTTTCTCCTTTTTGAGCATAAGCGCGTACGTCTATTCCCATTTCGCAATAGGTAGAGCAATTGCCACAGGATATGCATTGTCCGCCATTGGTTGTGATTCTAAAGCGCGATTTAAATCGTTGTACAAAGCCTAAATAAGCGGCCAAGGGACAGCCGAATCTGCACCAGACCCTATTGCCGAAAATAGGATAAAACCCAGTGCCAATGACCCCTGCAAATATGGCTCCAACCAAAAGGCTATAGGTGTTCTGTACACTTGCTGTTTTTAGGCCTAAAACTGTTCCGGTTTCGGCAAAGAAGCTATACAATGTTAGCCCTGTCATTACAACTGCAAAAACCAATACACTGTGCACGAGCCAGCGTTCTACTTTCCAAGAAAAGAGCGATTTGCTAGAGTGCTGTCTATACGGGTCGCCTAAGGTTTCGGCTAGGCCTCCGCAACCGCAGACCCAAGAACAATACCAACGCTTTCCAAAGAAATAGACCATTACAGGTACAATGACCAAGGTGAGCAAAACACCCCAAAATAATATAAATACCCCAATACCACCACTGTTCAAGAGGGATTTCAGGTTCCATTGGAAAAAGAAGTCATAGTCTAAGGGGAAAGCGTTTTTAAAATCATAGTACGGCATTTGTAGACGTACCATTATCTCTGGAATCAGAAAGGCAAAGACGATTTGAAAAAATAATACCGAAGTGGTACGTACGATTTGGTATATATTATCACGGTATTTTATATACATACGCACTGCCATAACCGACATCACGGTACAGTACATAAATCCGTAAACAAACCAGTGCCCAGCGGGATTACCACTTAAACTTTCGCTAATTGGGTCTACCAAATAGGTCCAGTTCACCGCATATTCCGATCCAAAATACAGCACAAGATAAAAGCTAACCAAAAAGAGGAAGACCATCCACGCAATCCAACCTTGGTTAGTGCTACTTTGGTGGTAAATACCATCGTTTTTAATGCCTTTTTGTCCTAACAATATAACATTCGGTAAAATGAATAGCAATGCTCCAATGATTCCTAGACCAAAGGTTAAAAACCAAAGTAGCCCTTTATTTTGCACTATAAAGCCAGTGCCAGATGTTTTACCTAGCTCGGCAGCCATATCATGTGGGCCAATGTAGATAATTTTTTTGTACTCCTTGTTTTTACGATGTGTGGTATTTACCAATTCCAAAGCCTCCATTATTTTGGGTGAAAAAGCCATCATACCCTCAAAGGATTTCCCTACTACCTTGGTCTCTATTTCCGAAATAAATAAATCGCTCTTGACACCTTTGTTAACTACAAACTCTTGGAAGGACTCTGGCGTGAGTTCATAGGAGCCAATAACAGGCAACACGGTAAATATTCCTAGCCCTATTAAAAATATTCCTAGCCCTATAGTTTTTATTATTTTCATCAGTTCTGTTGATTTTTTATATCTGCGAAGGCAAATATCTGTGTGTCTTTTATGTTTCCAACCCATTGTTTAGGCTCAGGTTAACGGGCATTTATTTATGCTTTACTAAAAATACGTTTCCAGCTTTTCTTCTTGGTTCTAATGTTCGTGCCTTGTTCTAAATTATATTTTACAACCACTTCTTCTTCGTATTGCTTGTAAAATTCTGGGTCAAAGTTGGCATCTTTTAGGTATTCCATTACATAATCTATTGTTCTTTTTTCTGTTAGCCAACGGTCAAAGATTTCATGCCGCATTCGTATACCAAAGGTGTTGATGCCTAAGAATAACTTCGATTTTTTATCATAAGCCATAGTAATACATATTTTTTCTTTGTGATGTCGCCAATGAAAATGTTGCTCGCAGTCTTTTTTAGTCCGTTCGCTAAACACCCATCCGTAGGTCTGGTATTCTACATCTAAGAATTTAGCCGAGTTGAACCAATGCCCAGGAGCATATTCCGTTGGGTTGCCGCATAACGTTTGTGCCAAAGCTTCACCCATCATTCTGCCTGTGTACCAAACAGCTTCTATTGGGCGCCGGTTGCCGATTGCCTCATGCTGTTCCGCACAGTCCCCAATAGCATATACGTTCTTCGCGCTAGTTTCCAGATGTCGGTTTACTTTTACGCCTCTTCCTAGCAGTATTCCAGAAGTTTTGAGAAAATCGATATTTGGGGTAACGCCTGCGGTTAAACCTACCAAAGTACATTCTATAGTATCGCCTTTATCCGTAACTACTGCGGTTGCATTTCCGTTTTTATCGGCTATGATTGCTACAAGGTTGGTATCTAAACGCAAGTCAATATGGTGTTCTAAGATATGCTCGTTAATCAAGGCTGATTCTGCAGCTGGTAAAACACCGTTCCAGAAACTCTTCTCTCGCACCAAAAAAGTGACTGGTATTTTCCGGCTACGAAGCATTTCTGCCATTTCTATACCTATAAGTCCGCCGCCCACAATAACCGCTCTTTTACAGGTTTCTTTATCCGGCGCAAATGTTTCCAGATTATCCAGATCTTGTTTGGAGTATAATCCTTGTACGCCTTCTAAATCTTGACCTGGCCAGCCAAATTTGTTTGGTTTGGACCCTGTAGCTATAACTAAAATATCATATGCGATTTCCTTGCCATTTGCCAATTGGACTATTTTCTCTGAAGTATCAACTTTTTCGACATACCCTTTTACCAAGTCGATGCGGTTCTTTTTCCAGAACCAGTTTTCATAGGGTTGTGTATGTTCAAACTTCATGTGACCCATATACACATACATGAGTGCAGTACGGGAGAAGAAATAATCTGTTTCTGCTGATATGATGCTTACTTTGTGATCGGAAAGTTTTCGCACATGTCTCGCTAAAGTAACCCCAGAAACGCCGTTTCCAATAATAACAATATGCTGCATAAAATTGTTTTTTTGGTTGTTGTGTCGTGTTTAAAGGTAATAACTTAACATGTATCCTTTTGTTTAGAAAGAATATAAATTCGTTACAGCTTTGTGATACTTTGCTACGCCTTTTGTTTCGTTTTAAGATTTGTGTGAAAGCTGTACGGGCATACGCCCAGTAAAAACTGAAGGGATGTATCTTAAAATAATCATAAATAAAAGGATAGCTGTGTAGGGTTGCTGAATGAACTACGACAGAGTGTAGCGTACGGAACAGATTAAAAGGGAGCTTTATGAAATTTAATACCTTAAACCTATTTCTGTTGCTTTTTATTGTATCAAGCACTTCGGCACAGAAACTGTCTGAATTTTTTTCTAAGACGGATAGTTTTTTTAAAGCTAACGTAGTAGACGGAAGGGTCAAATACACTGCCATAAAAGAAAATCCGCCAGACTTGAGATCAATCTTGGAATCTGTAAAGGATATTTCCATACCAAAGACCGATGCTGCAAAATACCAAGCCTTTTGGATTAATGCGTATAATCTTCTGGTTATCGATGGTGTCGTTAAAAACTATCCGTTAAAATCACCTTTGGATGTTGCTGGTTTTTTTGATAAGGCTAAGTATAACATTGGAGGGGAGAACATCACCTTGAACGATATAGAAAATAACCTGCTACGGGGTAATTTTCCGACCGAGGCACGATTTCACTTTGTACTGGTTTGTGCCGGATTGGGTTGTCCGCCCATTATCAATACTGCTTACAAGCCATCCTCTTTAGATGCCCAATTACAGAAACAGACTATTTTGGCCTTGAATAACCCAAATTTTATCCAGTTCAATAAGAATAAGCTCAAAATCTCCCAACTATTTGAATGGTATAAAGGTGATTTTGAGCTAAATGGTGATGTAATACATTACATTAATAGTTATAGAACTGAAAAACTACCCGAAAAAGTAAAGTTTTCCTATTACCCCTACGATTGGACTTTGAACGAAGTTAAATAATTAATCTAAATACCTGAAAATGAAATTTTTACAAAGAAATCTAATTCTTACAGGAATGCTTTTGGTCTTTTTTGGAGGTATTGCACAAGACAGTCTACAGCAAAAAAGCAATATTCAGCAGTATACGCCGTCCAAGTTAATAGGAAAAGGGCAGTATGATTTAAAATGGTTCAATAACTTATATACCGAGACCGAAAGCACCTTTGGTTCTGGAGCCCAGCCTAGACAAACCTTCTTCACTTCAACTTTGGAAGCGTATACGGGGGTTGGAAATAATAACAGATGGAATGTTGGTTTTATTGCCAGGTTACGTTCTAACGTTATTAACGATAGGAGTGCGCTTGATGTGTTTAAATTTGACGGCGAAGCAGGAACCGCCCGGTCAGTGTTGACAGCACTTGCTCCTTCCATCAAGTTTGTACCATTCGCATCTTTAAGTAATTTCAGTATACAAAACTCTTTCTTTATTCCATTGATTGATAATGAGTCCGAAGATGGACAAGTGGCTGCAGGCTCCAACAGATCATCAGTATTTTTGGAGTGGAATGGTTTTGTTTGGCAAAATAGATTATTTTACGATTATACATTTCCTGTGGACAAATTGCAAGTATTTTCTGAATTGACGACAGGACTTCATTTTTTTGGTAAAGCTTCAGTTCTAGACTCAAATGGCAATACCATAGACGGTAGTTTTGCGAACAATAACCTAAACCTTAATCCGGGTATATTCTTCAGTTATTTTCCATCTAGCAACTAACCGATGCCTTGAATCTAGAAGTGCTACACACTAATTTTATACGTGGAAACAATACAGGTCTGGGACAAACATTTAATCTAGTGTTAAGAGGTATTTTTTAAATAGCGATTTTAATAAGTATATAAAATACCTAATTTAGAAGCCATAAGCAGTTTCTATGAAAAGATTAGGGTTTTTATTTATTTGTTGTTTACAATATTGCTGTTCCGGTGAGGCGCAGAAAAAAATAAACGGAGTAAGTTTTGTAGCATCAAGGAAGGCCGTTGCGCAATCGCATGTAGATGAAGTGCTCAAAGTGAAGGCCAATAGTGCGGCGGTAATGCCCTTTGGTTTTATGCGCGACATAGCGAATCCAGATATTATTTTTGATACGCACAGACAATGGTTCGGAGAAACTAAAAAAGGTGCTAAGCAGTACATAGAGCTATTACAAAAAAATGGAATTTCGGTAATGCTCAAACCTCAAATTTGGGTATGGAAGGGTGAGTTTACTGGAACCATTATGATGAAGTCCGAAGAACAATGGCAACAATTGGAAAACTCCTATGACGATTTTATACTCAACTATGCCCAGCTTGCCCAAGAAACCGAAGTAACCATTTTCTGTATAGGGACCGAACTGGAGAAATTTGTAGAAAATAGACCTGAATATTGGCAGCGACTTATTATAAAAATCAGAAAAGTGTATCATGGAAAGTTGACGTATGCTGCTAATTGGGACGAGTACAATCGCACACCCTTCTGGGCAACATTAGATTATATAGGAATCGATGCCTATTTTCCACTTTCCGAAACCAAGACGCCTTCCGTTGCCGAACTACAAGAAAGCTGGCAACGTTGGAAAGTTAGGATCGCAGCAGTGGCATCGATGAACCAAAGACCTGTTTTGTTTACCGAGTTTGGCTATAGGAGTATAGATTACACGGCCAAAAAACCATGGTTGGTTGACCGCAAGGAGAAAGGTGTTAATTTACAGGCTCAAGTAAATGCCAAAACTGCCATTTTTAAAGAGTTTTGGAACGAAGAGTGGTTCGCTGGTGGTTATGTTTGGAAGTGGTTTATTGAACATGAAGAATCTGGGGGAGAAAAAGACAATAGGTTTACGCCCCAAAATAAACCTGCGGAACACGTAATCCGAGAATATTTCAGTAGTTATTTAGAACGTTGATTTTTGCCGCAGTTTGGTTTATTCTTTAATATGTAAACTTATGGTCATTTGTAAGTTCTGCCCCAAGTAACCGAACAATACTCTAATGAATAAAAGAGTTTTTTTCTATTTGCATTTTCGCTCTATTGTTTTTTAGGAATGGGTCAGCAAGCTATGGTAACCAAAATGGAGGTTAAAGGGGCTAAGCGAACCAAAGTACCCTTCGTAGAAAAGCTTGTGACAATGCAGGAGGGAACGCCATTGGATTCCCTTCAAATGGGACAGCATATAACGCGACTGAAAAGATTACCGTCTATTTCTCATGCCTAGTATAAGGTTTTCTCCTTGGAAGAAGAAAAGTATGAGGTGCACTATACCATTGAGGAAAACTTTACTTTAATTCCCTTTGCTAATCTTTTCAGTTCGGCCAATGATGATTTTGCTTTTTGCTTGGGCTTCAAGAGTTTAATTTTTTGGGAAGTAATACAACCTTAGGTGGTTTTTACCAATTGGATGTTTTTAATTCTTATGGATTTAGCATAAGAGCTCCGTATTTGTTTTCAGACAAACTAGGCTTGGCTTTCAACTATAATGATTTTAACACGGAAGATCCTGTATTTTTTTCAGATGACAGGTTGATTATAGGTATAGAAATTCAGGATTTGAATTACTAGGACTTTATGAAATTAATTTTAGAAACGGAACTGAGATTGGATTTAGTCTTTTCGCGGAAGACTACAACTACCTTTCAGGAGCAACAAGACCAAATGGACCCTAAGCGTTGAATGTAAATAAGCACCTCCTAAAGCTTATCTATGATTATGAGGACATAGCTTATTTTTATCACTATTTAGATGACTTTAGAAGTAACCTTAATTTTCAATATGTGGGTAGTTCGGATGCTGCCTTACCAGAGTTTTTGATAGGTTTTAATGATTTTAGCTATTATAAAAGAATCGGGAATCGCGGGAATTGGGCCAACAGACTGCGCTTGGGACTAGCAAGTAATGTAGATAGTCCCTTCGCTCCTTTTACAGCAGACAATAACCTGAATATAAGAGGTGTCGGGAATACCATAGATTGTGGCACTGGAGCTATTGTATTTAATACGGAATATCGTCATACCCTAGTGGATAAAAAGTGGTTCGTACTACAGAGTAATGTTTTTATAGATGGCGGTTTTTGGCGGTAATTTTTCCGATTTTTTAGACAATGAAAACCTTCGTATTTATCCAGGAGTTGGACTTAGATTTGTGCACAAGCGTATTTTTAACGCCATATTTAGAATAGATTATGGGTACGGAATCACAAAAAATAGCGCAAACGGAATTGTCTTTGGAATTGGTCAATATTTTTAATAATATTTGCTTAACCATATTTCTATCATTGTATGTTCGCAAACATCCCTAATTCGAATAATATTTCATATATTTAATTGATTTTAAGCCAGTTGAATATGG
>JBLIEO010000021.1:0-26461 GCA_047633095.1 Maribacter sp. | reverse complement strand
CGTCCCGGCGAGTCCGAAGATATTAACAATGCCGTCTTGATGTTTCTTCATCCTCATTCCAAATTTATCACGGGTCAAGTTTTGGCCGTAGATGGCGGTTGGACCTTGAGCGAAGGGCAATATTGATCGGAGCTTTATGATGGAAAAACACTATTTAGGAATCGATATCGGAGGAACAAAAATAAAGGTTGTTGTTCTTGATGAACGCGGCACTATCCTTGAGAAAAATGAGGCGTTGACCGAGGACGGTGCATCCGAACAGGAACTTTGGAAGCGAAAAATAATTGCAATTATTCAGCAAAAAACTAAGCAGTATGGTGAGACCAATCAAAATGGTCTTAATATCGGTATTTCCGCACCCGGTCTAGTCGATTCAAAAAATAAAATGACACTTCACATGCCAGAACGGTTAAAGGGTATTGAAGATTTCAATTGGTCGTCGGAACTCGGTCTTAATATTAGTGTGATAAATGACGGTCAATCTGCCTGCCTGGCAGAATACGAGTCTTTTTACCAAACCAAAGGCGTTCTCCATTTTTTAATGCTGACATTGGGTACGGGAGTTGGCGGCGGCATTATCATCAACGGGCAATTATATCAGGGAAACCTGCAGCGCGCTCGGCATGTTGGGCACATGAGCGTGGACTGCAACGGTGCACCAACAATGACTAATATGCCCGGTAGCTTGGAACACGCCGTAGGTGATTTTTCGATTTTCGAACGCACAAACGGACAGTTTAATAGTGTTAGAGAGCTTGTAAATGCCTACGCAAAAGGAAATCACAAAGCTGAAGTTTGGTGGTTGGAATCCGTTCAAAAATTAGCCATCGGTTTGGCTTCATTGACGAATATACTTTCTCCAGAATACATTGTTTTGGGCGGAGGGATTTCTTCAGGGGCGGGAAAGGACCTTTTTGAACCGCTTGAAAAGTTTATGTCCGATTACGAGTGGCGACCGGGTACTTATCAAACCAAAATTAAAGGTGCAAGATTGGGAGCATATGCAGGTGCTATAGGAGCGGCCTATTTTGCAAAGAACAATAGTTAATCAAAACATAGCAATGAGCGTAACAAAGCAATATTTAGAAAAAGGGAAACATATTAGTTCCGTTGTCGAGCAACAGGAATCCGTTATCCAAGAAGTGGCAAAATTATTTGCACAATCTATTTTAAATGGTAGAATGGTACATCTCTTTGGATCCGGCCATAGCCGTATGATGGTAGAGGAAATGTGGCCCAGATATGGCTCCTTTCCAGGGTTCAATCCCATTGTAGAGCTTTCACTTTCATTCCATAATCTGGTCGTAGGTGCAAACGGACAACGACAAGCGATGTTTCTGGAAAATGTTACTGGATTTGCTGCTAGGATTCTGCGGAACTTTGATACGAGTACACAAGATACGGCCCTGATTGTTTCTTCTAGTGGTTGTAATGTGGTGCCTATTGAAATGGCAGAGGAGTTTCAAAAACGAAATATTAAGGTTGTTGCATTGGTAAGTAAATTGCATTTGGAAGGAAGTACATCCAAAAAGGCGGATGGAAAAAAATTAATAGATTTTGCTGACTATGTCTTGGATACTGGAGCTCCCTTGGGCGATGCGATGATTTATTTGGATGGATTGGATTCTCCTGTCGCTCCAGGGTCTACCTTGGGCGGGGTACTGCTGATCAATTGCCTGAAAGCTGAGATCGCAAAAATACTTCATGAAAGCGGAAAGTCCCCCAAAGTATTAAGCAGCGGTAAAATCGTAGGCGAACAACGCGCTGTAGATCTCTTTGAATCTGCGTATGACGAGCATGCACATTTAATGGCAAAATTGTACGAGAATGTAGGAAATCCAAAGAAAGCATAAATGAATTTTTCAACTGTCGTATCCAAGGCCTTCCAGACTGATATCCTTATTATCGGTAGCGGTAGTGCCGGTGCAACGGCCGCTATCGCGGCAGCACAAGGAAAGTATAAGGTCACTCTAGTAGAGCGCTACGGTTTTCCAGGTGGTACTTCCACCCAAATGTTGGATACCTTCTACGGGTTTTTTACCCCTGGGGAAACCCCGAGCAAAATTGTGGGCGGTATTCCCGATCGTATCGTAAACGCATTGAATGCGTCGGGCGATATGTTTTTACGTCCAAATACCTATGGCGCTGGTACCGGCGTTAATTATAATCCAGAGAAATTGAAACTGGTGTGGGATCAGCAATTGATAAAGAATGGAGTCGCTCTTTTTTACCATTCCACTTTGGTCGGGGTCGAACAAATAGGAGAAACTTCAACATGTGTATTTTTTCATAAGGGCATTGGGTTTTTTACCATAACTGCAAAGCGAGTTATTGATGCTTCTGGAGATGCCGACTACTGTCATTGGGCTGGTATTCCCTATGAAAAGGCAGGAGAAAAGGAACCGGCACAAAGTATGACTACTACGTTTCGCATGTCAAATGTGGAGCATTTGGAATATGAAGCGGCAGGCGGAAAAAAAATGCTCAAGGAAAAAATGGCAGAAGCTTATGAAAAAGGAACATATCCCTTGCCACGAAAAGAAGGTTCGGCGCATGAGATGTGTCAACAGAAATGTATTTCTACTGTTGCTGTAAAAGTAACCGATTTAGACCCCTTGGACGTGGAGGGAATAACAAAAGCGGAAATTGAAGGTCGAAAGCAATCGTTTATTTTCGAGGACTTTTTTAGGACAGAAATACCCGGATATCAAAACGCCAAGATTATAGGACTTTCACATCAAATTGGTGTTCGTGAAACGCGGCGTGTGTATGGGAATTATCGCCTTACTAAAGAAGACTGTATGACCGCAAAAATGTTTGATAATCAAATTTTTCTTTGTGGTGCACCCATAGAAGACCACAGAAAAGGGAGCGATGGTAGTTCTGAGACCTATTGGCAATATGTACCCAAAGGAGGAACCTACGGGGTTCCTTATGGCACGATTGTGCCAAAGGAAAGTAGTAATACGTGGGTCGCTGGTCGTTGTTTTTCGGCAACCCATGATGCGCATGCTTCCTGCCGTTCTATGGCGCAGACCATGAGTATGGGTCAGGCGGCAGGTACTGCGGCGGTATTGTCCCTAGATAGCGATTTAGACGCACAAAACATAGATATTAAAAAGCTACAGGATTCACTTATACAACTAGGAGCTATCGTACAGATGCCAGATAAAATTGCGGATATTTCCCGTAACGGTTGGACCAATAATTAAGCATATGTCAAAGAAGTTTTTTAGAACAATTTTAGGAGATATATCCAGTACGGAAATGGGGTTGACCTATTCCCACGAACATATTATAATCGATGATTGCTATGTAACTGGCAAACATCCGGAGTTTTTATTGAATGATGTGGATAAAATTTCTGAAGAACTTGGTAATTTTCGCCAAGCTGGAGGAAGGACCGTGGTAGATACCATGCCTGCCAATGCAGGGCGGAATATCTTGAAATTGGTTGACGTAAGTAAAAGAAGCGGTGTTCAAATCATTGAAACTACGGGGATTCATTTAGAACAATATTATCCAGAAAATCATTGGCGATACGCGTACACGGAAGACGAACTTACCCGACTTTTTATTGCCGATGTAGAAGAAGGAATAGATGAATTTGATTACTCCGGCCCGTTTGTAAAAAGAATTGCGCATAAGGCCGGATTGATAAAGCTTGCAACGGATGACAATCCCTTTACAAAACATCAAGAGAAAATATTCCGTGCTGTCGTCAACACCCACTTAGAAACGGGTGTGCCCATTCTTACCCATACCAATTTTGGTAGACAGGCACTAGAACAGGCCAAACTTTTCGAAAAACTGGGCGCAAAATTGGACCATGTAGTGCTTTCTCACCTAGATAGGGCTAAAAGTGTAGACTATAACCGTGCCGTTCTGGATGTTGGGGTTCGTGTGGAATATGACAGTGCTTTCAGATGGAAAAAGGATGAACTCAACCATACACTGAACCTTTTAGAAGAATTGCTACCGGACTATCCGGGCCAGATTACCTTAGGTATGGATATGGCAAAGAATGCCTATTGGAAAAGTTATGGTGGCAGCCCCGGACTAAATTACTTAATCGAGATTATTCCAGATTTTTTGAAGTCAAAGGGAATGGAGGCATATTATAAGAACCTGTTTTTCGAGAACCCGAAACATCTGTACTCTTTTTCTTAACCATACCCGTATCACAAAAAATAGCTATTACGAATGGGATATTCTGTAGTGTTACAATATAAATCTCCGTAAAGGTTAAAACCAGGTTTACTCGTTCGGAAGCGTACTGAAATATGTAAAATAGAATCCCCTTCCGTAATGCCAAGATTTTCTGCTACTTCCCTCGATGCGGAAATTGACTTGAGTTCCTGTTCGGCGCCCATGACTTCAATAAAATATTTTTGGCTCAGTGTTTTGAAAAAAGAACCCTGTACAAAATCATTTGGTTTGATCATGTCCATAGCGTCAAGTGCATACCAATTATTTTCCAAAACAACGGGTTTGTTGTTAATACGTCGTACCCTTTGAAAATAAACACATTTTGACTCTCGTTCCTCTTTAGTTAAAGGGAAAGCTATAATAGGATCCCAATGCGTAATCTTTGGCCTTTTAGTTAGTATTGTTTGGACTTCATAATCCGTAGCTCCAGAAAAACCTTTGACTGTTAAAAGCCCTAAGGATTTCCTTCGTTCAATTACTTTACTGCCTTTGCCTTGTTCCTTTTCAATAAAACCTTCTTTCAATAATTCGTCCAAGGCTTTTCTAGTAGTAGTTCTCGTAGTTTCAAATTTTTCGCAAATATCGTTTTCTGAGGGTAAATAAGTGCCCACTGGATATGTTCCCGTTTGTATGCGCTTCTTTATGAATTCGTGAATTTGATAATATTTTTTAGTTGCTTTCAATCGTTTACTTAAAATTGGGCTGTTCTTTTTTAAATATAACTATTAAATCACCCGATACACTCCTAATTATGTGGAAAAGAAAAGGCGGGAACTGTCCTCTGTGATATTTGCGTATTTGTAAACGAGTGCAGATGGTAAATAATGATATGTAGACAGTATGTTTGTTTTAAACTTAAAGCATGCCGTTAGCGTAAAAGGTGTGCTTTAGAAAGTTGCTAAATTATTGGATGTTACCAGCTGCAAAAAACAGTCAAAGTGAACCACTGAAAACGGATTTTTTTGAACCACTTAAAAAATTGTTTCAGACTATGCTATAAAAGGGTTTGCAATACATATTGCTATGCTCACTTTAATCCGGCGTGGGTGGTATACTATGTCCGTTCTTTCCAATCTATGTCGATACTTCGATTTCTGAAAAGCAAGATATAAACCAATAAAGACACTTCGAGAGAAAGAATATAACTTGTAATTACAATCCAATTATAACCTCGTATCCTTTGTAATATTATTTTCCAAACCCCATAAATAAACTTTCCTGGATTGTTTTTCATACTCATCAATTTGGGGTATCATTTATAATAAAACAAGAAAAGTGGGATGAAAAAGACTAAAAATGGGGAAAGAATGGGGAATAAAGATGATTAAAAACAAAAAACCCTTGAAAATCAGATGATTAACAAGGGTCTTCGTACTCGAGATGGGACTTGAACCCATACGGACTAATGTCCATTGGATTTTAAGTCCAACGTGTCTACCAATTCCACCACTCGAGCTCCTCTTTACCTTATTAAAAAGGTAATGGACAAAAAAAACGCCGACAAGCAGCGTTTTTTGGAGCGAAAAAAGGGATTCGAACCCTCGACCTCCACCTTGGCAAGGTGATGCTCTACCCCTGAGCTACTTTCGCGTATAAGTTATTTTAAAGAACTTCGTTCGTATTGAATGCGGGTGCAAATTTAATACAATTCTATAAATTCCAAAGTATTTTCTTTTAAAAATTGACGATTAAGGGCTTTTAAAAAATGAATACATCAATATAAAAACCTAACTGGTTGCCTTCTTGTTCTTTGTGAGCAATCGTTTTATTTCGTTCAACTTCATCAAGGCTTCTACTGGAGTAAGGGTATTGATGTCCAAATCAAGGATTTCTTCCTTTATTTCCTCTAAAAGGGGGTCATCAAGATTAAAAAAACTCAGCTGCATTTCGTCTTGTGTGGACTTTAGTTTGTCCGTTAATTCTTCGCTGGAATGCGATTTTTCTAGTTTCTTCAGAATTTTGTTCGCCTTTTGAATCACCTGTTGCGGCATTCCGGCCATTTTAGCAACATGTATTCCAAAGCTGTGTTCGCTGCCTCCTGGTGTCAATTTTCTTAAAAATAGCACATTGTCTTTGAGCTCTTTTACCGATACATTGTAGTTTTTAATACGATCAAAGGTGGCGGACATTTCGTTGAGTTCATGGTAGTGGGTAGCGAACAAGGTTTTTGCCCTTGCAGGATGTTCATGCAAGAACTCTGAAATGGCCCAAGCGATTGAAATACCATCGTAAGTGCTTGTTCCGCGTCCTATCTCGTCAAGCAGGACTAAGCTGCGCTCAGAGAGGTTGTTTAGAATCGAAGCAGTTTCATTCATTTCTACCATAAAGGTAGATTCTCCCATGGATATGTTATCACTTGCACCTACACGGGTAAAGATTTTGTCCACATAGCCAATAGTAGCTGCTTCTGCCGGAACAAAGCTCCCCATTTGCGCCAAAAGAACAATCAAGGCAGTTTGCCTCAATATAGCCGACTTACCACTCATATTTGGACCGGTAATCATGATAATTTGCTGATTGTTCCTATCTAATATTACATCGTTGGCAATATAGACTTCTCCTAGGGGTAATTGTTTTTCGATTACAGGATGCCTTCCATTGGTGATAGTGATATCAGTGGAATCATTTAGCTCTGGAGCTACGTAATTATTTTCCTTTGCCAATTGTGTAAAACCGCAAAGACAGTCGATTTGCGCGATAAGCTGTGCATTGTTCTGTACGGGGGTAATATACTCCTGCATCCAAAGTATCAATTGGGAAAATAACTGCTGTTCCAAACTTGTAATGCGTTCTTCGGCGCCTAGTATTTTAGCCTCATATTCTTTAAGTTCCTCGGTAATATAACGTTCTGCATTTACCAAGGTCTGTTTCCGTACCCATGTTTCTGGAACTTTGTCCCTATGTGTATTACGTACTTCTATGTAGTAGCCAAAAACATTGTTCGATGCTATTTTTAAGGAGGTAATACCAGTTGCTTCCGTTTCCCTAGCTAACATCTTGTCCAAATAACCCTTCCCTGTGTTGGCAAGACCACGTAACTCATCTAATTCCTCGGAGTAACCTGTAGCGATAGCGTTTCCTTTTAGAATATTTACCGGAGCTTCCTCGTTTAGCATTTCTTTAATCTTTCCTCTTAGCAGATCACAGGATTGTAATTGGTCTCCAATGAGCGCCAAGGCAACATTATCGGTAGCGCTAGCCAATTGCTTAATAGGGACAATGGCCTCCATGGAGTTTTTAAGTTGTACTACTTCTTTTGGATTGACTTTGCCAGTAGAAATTTTGGAGATTAGCCGTTCTAAATCCCCCATTTGGGAAATATTGGATTGAAATTTTTCCAGCAGTGTTTCATTCTCGGCCAGATGGCTTACCACTTGGTGTCTGCCTTTTATCTTTTGAATGTTCTTTAGCGGAAGTGCCAACCATCGTTTTATCATTCTCCCGCCCATGGGAGAAATCGTCTTGTCTATGACATCTAATAACGTTACTGCATTAAGGTTCGTAGAGTGGTAAAGCTCCAGGTTTCTGATGGTGAAGCGGTCCATCCAAATATACTCATCTTCTGCAATACGTTGTAGGGTGTTAATATGCTGTAACTGTCTGTGCTGCGTTTCGGACAAATAATGTAACACCACTCCTGCAGCCACCACTCCATTTTTTAAGTGGTCTACACCAAAACCTTTGAGTGTTTTGGTCTTAAAATGATTGGTAAGGTTCTCTAGGGCATAATCTTCTTGGAACACCCAATCCTCCACATAAAAAGTATGGAACTGAGAACCAAAAACTTCATTGAATTCTTTTTTGTGCGCCTTTGAAATAAGGACTTCGTTCGGTGCAAAATTCTGCAATAATTTATCTATCTGCTCTTCGCTACCTTCAGATGTTAAAAATTCTCCTGTGGAAATATCAACAAACGAAACGCCTAATTTTTTCCTTCCAAAGTGTACGGCACATAAAAAGTTATTGCTTTTTGCGCTAAGGATATCATCGTTTAGGGATACGCCCGGGGTCACCAATTCGGTAACGCCTCTTTTTACAATAGTTTTTGTGAGTTTTGGGTCTTCCAGTTGGTCGCAAATAGCTACCCGCTGCCCTGCCTTTACTAGTTTGGGTAAATACGTATTAAGCGAGTGGTGGGGGAATCCTGCCAGTTCGGTGCGTTCGCCACCATTGTTTCTATTGGTAAGGATGATTCCTAGAATTTTAGAGGCTTTTACCGCATCAGCGCCAAATGTTTCGTAAAAATCCCCAACACGGAAGAGCAATAATGCATCAGGATATTTGGTCTTGATGGTATTGTACTGCTTCATTAAAGGGGTTACCTTTTTTATTTTTTCTTTGCCTGCCACTTCTTTATTATCTACCTATTTTTGCTGAATGTAACGAATATAAAGTATTCCAAATGGGATTCTAATTTTTGTTGATATCTAAGGGCGATAGTTGAAAAGTAGTGCTATGAGAAAGCTAAAAAACGAGGAACTGGACAGATTGGATGTAAGCGAGTTCAAGGATGCAACCAAAACCAAGGTGAGTATTGTGTTGGACAATATACGTAGCCTTAACAACATAGGGTCGGTATTTAGAACGGCAGATGCCTTTCTTGTTGAAAAAATATATCTCTGCGGTATTACGGCAAAACCACCACATAAGGATATTCACAAGACGGCCTTGGGTGCTACGGATAGTGTGGAATGGGCATACGCCACGGACACATTAACCTTAATAGAGGAGCTAAAAAAAGAAGGTAAGGTAACGATTGCCATAGAGCAAGCGGAGGGCGCGCTGCTATTGCAGGATTATGCTGTCGTTGCAGATAATTCTTATGTATTGGTTTTTGGTAATGAGGTAAAGGGCGTAGATCAAAAAGTGGTGGCAGCATGCGATACGGTATTGGAAATTCCGCAATTTGGAACAAAGCATTCTTTAAATATTTCGGTAAGTGTTGGCGTAGTGGTTTGGGACTTTTGGGCGAAATTGAATGTATAGAAAAGCCCAACCGAAGTTGGGCTTTTAGTGTAGTTTGAGTTAGTTAGTTTTTCCCCTAAGAGAATCGCAATTACGTAAATACATTGCTATTGTGCAAGAGTTTTCACAAGATTGTGTTAGTCCAATTGTGAGATAGCGAAGTTTTCGACGGTTTCTAAAAGGTATTCGTAGTCTTTTTCTTGGTTAACAAAATCTAATTCCGAAACGTCTATAATGAGCTGATTCTCCTTAGGGTAGGTTTTTAGGAAGTCCATATAGCCTCTATTTATATTTTCCAAGTAATCGCCCTCAATTCCCTGCTCATAGTCCCGTCCTCTCTTTTTAATTTGTTCCAGCAACCGTTCTGTAGTTTGATATAGGTATATGTATATTTTAGGCTTTCTGACCTCCTTGTACATGAAATTAAAGATTTTTCGATACAGTTCATATTCCTGTTTTTGCAGTGTTACTTTAGCAAAAATGAGCGATTTAAAAATATCGTAGTCACTGATCATAAAGCTTTTGAATAGATCAAATTGGTTAGTGTCGTCTGAGAACTGTTGGTAGCGGTCTGCTAGAAACGACATTTCTAACGGGAAAGCATATCGTGATTGGTCTTGGTAAAAACTGGGTAAGAAGGGGTTCTCCGCAAAGCGTTCCAAAATCAACTTGGCATTAAAATCTTCGGAAATCTTTGTTGCTAAGCTTGTTTTTCCTACACCAATGTTTCCTTCTATGCTTATAAACTCTAGGCTAGCAAAAAGAGCCGCTCTACTCGCGTAGAGTATGCCTTCGGTTTTATCTAGCTTGCCTTTATCCCTGCATTGTTGCAGTAAGTTTCTACTGTCCTTTTTTAAGGTAGGATGATAAAACTGCGGAGCAATATCCGCCAATGGTTTTAGTACAAAACTGCGGTCTGCCATTCTTGGGTGCGGTATAATCAAGTTTTCTTGATGTATGACATCGTTTCCGAAGTAAATAATATCCAAATCTATAATCCTACTCTTGTATCCTTGTCCGATTGTTCGTTCCCTACCCATGCTTTTCTCTAGCTGCATCAATAATTCAAGACAAGTATCTGGTGTTTTGTCAGTTTCTAGCCGTAGGCAAGCATTCAGGAAATCCTCCGAATTAAAGCCCCATGATGGTGAATTATAAATGGGGGAAAGACGGGTAACGGTGCCAAGCTGTTCGTTCATACGAAAAACAGCTTTTTGCAGATTAAATTTTCGGTTTCCTAGATTACTCCCTATGGAGATGTATACTGTTTCTTTTGCGGCCATAATATAATGGCAAAATAAACAAAACAAATTCACTTTAGTTATCTTTGTAGTCTAATAAAAATTGCTATTTAATGAATTTTTTAAGAAATCTTCTCGCAGCCATTATAGGCTGCTTGGTGGCTTTTGGTATTGTCTTCATCATGTTTTTTGTCCTGATTAGTTTGCTGAGCAGCGACGAGAACGCAGTAGCCATCAAGGATAATTCGGTATTGGAATTACAGTTGCAACGACCTATCGCCGATTATACGGGTAGTGATGAACTAAACCCATTCGCAGGTATTTTTGAGAGTCCACAGGATTTAGATGAAATATTACATGCCATTGCAGTAGCCAAGGATGACGAACGCATCAAGGGAATCAGTCTAAATAATAACTTTATACTGGCCGGATTGGCACAGACCCAAGCCATAAGAAAGGTCTTGGTAGAATTTAAGTCAACTGGGAAGTTTATTTATACCTACGGAGACTTTTATACACAAAAAGACTATTATTTGGCCTCAGTAGCAGATTCTATGTTTATGAATCCAGTTGGGGTATTGGATTTTAAAGGTTTGTCGTCAGAGGTCTTATTTTATAAAGATTTACAGGAAAAAACGGGTGTAAAGATGGAAGTTATCCGTCATGGAAAATATAAGAGTGCGGTAGAGCCCTATCTAGAAAACGAAATGAGCGATGCTAACCGGAAACAGATAAAGGAATTGATACAGTCGCTGTGGAATTCTATGGTAGCCGATATTGCGGTTGGAAGAGGTATTTCTGAGTACGATTTGAATATTATCGCAGATACTTTGGGTGGTAGGTCTCCAAAATATGCAAAGCAATCCGGTTTATTGGACGATATTGTTTTCTTTGACCAATACGAGCAAAAATTATCAAACGCACTTTCGCTTTCGGAAGGTACCGATATTAATTATATTAATTTGGACGACTACGCTACCTATTCCAACAAAAAAAACCTAAAAACTGGTGCTGATAAGATTGCCGTGGTCTTTGCACAAGGTGAAATTTTATATGGCGAAGGGGGCCCTGATATTATTGGACAGGGAATTATCAATAAAGCATTGATAAAGGCTAGGGAGGACAAGAACGTAAAAGCGATAGTACTGCGTGTAAACTCTCCTGGTGGTAGTGCCTTGACTTCAGATATCATTTGGCGTGAGGTGGAACTGGCTAAAAAGGTAAAGCCCGTAGTGGTTTCCATGGGTAATGTGGCGGCCTCTGGCGGATATTACATCGCAGCAGGTGCGAATAAAATTTTTGCTGAACCTACAACTATTACTGGGTCTATTGGTGTTTTTGGAACAGTTCCAAACATAAGTGAGCTTGCCAAGGATATAGGAGTTAATGCAGAGCAGGTGGGTACCAATGCTAATTCTGTAGACTATTCTTTGTTTGAACCCATGAGCGAAGCATTTCGCAATCAGGTTCAGGAAAGTATAGAAGATACGTACTCAACTTTTTTAGAACGGGTTGCTCAAGGTCGTGGTATTTCTGTTGCCCAAGCAGATAGTTTAGCACAAGGTAGGGTTTGGAGCGGAGTAGATGCCAAGCGCATTGGTCTAGTCGATGAATTGGGTACTTTGGAAGATGCGATTGCAGCTGCGGCAAACCTAGCTGAAATCAACACCTACGGAATCAGGAAATATCCAAAATACAAGTCGGGCTTTGAACGTTTTATGGAGGACTTGGAAGGTGCGACCGTTCAATTAAAGAATAAGATAATAATCGATGAAATAGGCGAGGAGCCCTATCTAGTTTTAAAAGATTTAAAATCTAGCATGGAACAAAAAGGCGTACAAGCTAGAATGCCTTTTATCTTGAATATAAAATAAGGGATGACGCAAAAGGATACTCTAGTAGCACGCAGGATATATTTATATCTCGGAGCGCTCTTCATTACTTCTTTAGTCGTTTCCAACCTTATTTTCCAAAAATTCTTTTACTGGAATCCTTTTGGGGAAGTAACTGTTTTTGGTGCTTCTCTTTTTGAGATATCTGTGGGTATATTACCTTACCCTGTAACCTTTTTGATTACTGATTTGATTTCGGAGATGTTCGGTAAAAAGAAAGCTAACCAGTTAGTGGTGGCGGGTATTTTTGCATCCTTCTTTTCTTTGCTTATTGTGTACACTGCAAATGCGGTTCCTGCAACACCTTGGTCACCAGTTCAGGATAGCTTGTTTACCTCAGTATTTGGAAATACCATCGTAGCAGTTTTTGCTTCCATGATGGCCTATTTGATAGCGCAATTTGTGGATATACAGCTCTATCATTTTTGGAAACGCCTGACAAAAGGGAAGTATCTGTGGTTGCGAAACAACTTTTCCACATTTTCCTCACAATTGATAGATACTTTTACTGTTGTAGCGCTATTGTGTTGGTTTGGCGAAATTCCTTGGGACAAGTTTACAGGCTTAGTCATCAGTGGATTCATTTTTAAGATTATTGTAGCATTTTTTGATACCCCTTTGCTCTATTTATCCGTGTATGTTATGCGCAAGCGTTTTAACTTAGAAGTGGGCGAGGAAATAGATTTGGATGCGTAGGTTTCAACTACTTAATAGGTAGGTTGATTATCAAAATAGATAGAATGAAAAAACAAATTATAAGAATAGGTGGACTATTGTTTTTGCTGATTATAGGGATTCTGGTGGTAGCACCATTTTTCTTAGAGGCAAAAATTGGAGATATTATCAAGAATAACGTTAATAAGAATGTAGAGGCAACTTTGGATTTCTCGGATGCAGATTTAAGTCTATTCAGTTGTTTTCCCAATGCAGCGGTGCGCTTGGAAAATGTAAGCTTGTTAAATAAGGCTCCTTTTGCAGGCGACACCTTGTTTTCGGCAAAGGCCGTTTCTTTGACTATGGGTATCATGCAGCTGTTCAACGGGTCAAACGGACCTATTTCCATTACAAGTCTCAACATAGACAATGCCTTGGTGAATTTAAAAGTAGATGCCAATGGGAATGCTAATTATGACATTACTATAGAAACGAGTGTGGAAGAAACTACGTCACCGGAAACCACTTCGGATGGATTTAACCTGAACATGGAATCCTACGAAATCACCCATTCACGCATTTGTTATACAAATTTTGCCACAGGTATACGGTTGGCATTGACCAATTTTAATCATACTGGAACAGGAGACCTTTCTTTAGAAAAGTCGGAATTAGATACGCAGACCAGCACCTTGGTAAGCTTTGGTATGGATAGCACCAACTACCTAAATAAAATTAAATTGAGTCTAGATGCCCTTATCGGTGTCGATTTGAAGGAAAGTAAATACTCTTTTTTAAAGAACGAGGTGCTTATAAATCAACTGCCTTTGGTCTTTGATGGTTTTGTGAAGTTGAACGATGACAACCAAGAAGTAAATATCAATTTTAAAACGCCTTCCTCAGATTTTAAGAACTTTCTTGCGGTTATTCCCGAAGAATATTCTAAAAATATCGAAAGCGTAACCACTACTGGAAACTTCATGTTGGCCGGAGATTTTCAAGGTATAATGGATGATGCACATATTCCTAAATTCAATATAAATATCAATTCGGAAAATGCTTCTTTTAAATATCCCCACTTGCCAAAAGGGGTTACGAATATCAATTTAGATTTAGCTATTAACAATACTACCGGAATTATGGAAGATACATCAGTAGATATCCAAAAGGCCTCCTTTAGGATAGATGAAGACATTTTTAATATGACTTCAAAGATTTCCGAACTCCTGGGTAATACAAAGGTAAACGCCCATATGGATGGTAAAATGAATCTAGCTAATTTAGAAAAAGCCTATCCTGTACCTGCTGGACTAAGTCTAAAGGGGACCTTAAATTTAGATATTACGACTGCTTTTGATATGGAGATGCTTGAAAAAAAGCAGTACGAAAGAACTAGAACCGAAGGAAAAATGGTATTGACAGACTTGGAATACAAGTCGGACGAAATGCCAAATCCGGTCGTGCTAAAATTTACGGCCGTAACCTTTAATCCAAAAACAGTAAGCCTGAACGAGCTAAACGGATCTACAGGTAAGACCGACTTTAACATTACGGGTAATATCAACAACTTTTTGGGTTATATGTTCAATGATGAGAAAGTAGAAGGGAACTTTAACCTGAAATCCAATACTTTTGATTTGAATGATTTTATGGTGGCTGAGACGCAAATATCTCCTGGAAGCACAACGAATGACGCAACAGATGCGGTCACAGCTAAGATTAAAATACCCTCTTTTTTAAACGCTACGTTTAGCGCTGCAGCCAATACCGTAATCTATGATAATATTGTTTTAAAGGATGTGAAGGGAAATCTTAGAATTAAGGATGAAACGGCTGTAGTGAACAACATGACCTCTTCATTGTTCGACGGAAAAGTTGCTTTTAATGGAGAGGTGTCTACCAAAAATACCTTTCCTACTTTCGCTATGAAATTAGTAATGGATCAGCTGCAAATCAGCGAAACCTTCAAAGCTTTAGCGCTTTTTAAGGTGTTGGCTCCCGTTGCCCAAGTGCTTCGAGGAAAGTTTAGCTCAGATATTGAGTTATCTGGTAACTTAACAGACGATTTTACGCCAGACTTATTATCGCTCAGTGGCGATGTTTTGGTTAATTTAATGGCGAAGGAAATCAATACAGAAAGTGCTCCTGTGCTCTCCGCATTGGATAGTAAATTGAGTTTTATAAATCTAAACGATTTAAATTTGGAAGAGTTGAAGACCAGCCTGTCGTTCAAGGATGGTTTGGTTTCTGTGCAGCCGTTTGCTATAACCTACAAGGACATGATTATTACTGTAGATGGAAACCACACCTTTGATCAAAAGATGAACTACAAGGCTTCTATTCAGGTACCTGCAAAATATCTTGGGAAGGATATAAACGCATTAATCGCAAAGATTGACGATACTTCATTAGAAGGACTAACCATTCCAGTAACGGCAAACATATCGGGGATGTATAACAGTCCGCAAGTACGTACCGATTTATCCTCAGGAGTAAAGAATCTATCCTCTCAATTGATTGAAATCGAAAAACAAAAATTGATTATCAAGGGTAAAGATAAAGCCAACGATTTGATTGGAAGTATTTTGTCTGGTAACAAAGGTGCTGAAGATTCACTAAAAGCGAAGGGTCTTTTTAAGAAAGGTGCAAAAGAGGTGCTAGGTGGGTTTTTAGGTAGCAACAAAAAATCAGATAGCACAACAGGAAGGAGAGATACTTTGACAAGCGAAAAAGAAGATGCCGTAAAAGATGCTGCTAAGGATATCTTGCGCGGTTTATTTGGGAAGAGGAAAAAAACGGAGGCTAAAAAGGATTCTGTCAACTAGTTAAAAAACAGTATAATGAAAGGAATTGTTGTACTATTTTTTTATTTAACTTTACAAGTTCTTATGAGTTATACAGGGTAGGTAGGATAAAATCGAGTAAAATAATTGAAAATAAAGATAATCTTATTTTTTTGAAAGGTTATTTTATAACTAATGATGGAAGTCGTCTAGCAAAATTCAAAGCACAAACAAGTAATAGTGGTATGTATGAGCAAAACGAATCTTATCCAGTATATTCATATGGTCCTTTTGGTAGCGCGTGCCAAAAGTATGAAATGGGTTCTTCGCCTATTAGTGATGAGCGTTCCGGTGCTAGGAATATTAGATATTTAATTGCATCCAAAGATAGGAGTGATGGGACTACAATAGTTACCCCGATTTTTCATAACTATGGTTTGATGGTAGATTTAGCTAAAAATCGCGGTATAGATATTTCTGGGGAGTACGCATCCTTAAATTCCTTTGAAAATTATGTTGGCAGCCCCGGTAGGATGACTTTGAAGTGGAAAGTGGTTTCTAACTAATAGTCAGTCCCACATAACACCCTTCATTACTTCGAACATTAAAAACGGTGTTGTCTTCAAAGATGAGGTATTGTCCTTTTATGCCTTTTAGGACACCTTGGTAGTTTGGTGTTTTGCTTAAATTAAGGCTTTTTACTTTTTCAGGATATTGCAGTACAGGAAAGTCTAAATGTGTCTCCGTATTGTTTTCTATAAAATATTGGCTAGCCTCTTCTGGTATGTACTTCTTTAATTTGTTACGCCATTCCATAAGATTTTCGTCATCTATAGTATTGGTAAGCATCTTGCGCCAGTTGGTTTTGTCCCCCACATAGTTTTTTAGCGCCACCTCCGTAATACCTGCAAGGTATCTATTCGGAACCTCTACGATTTCAATAGCCTCATGAGCGCCCTGATCTATCCATCTTGTTGGGACTTGGGTCTTTCTTGTAACACCTACCTTCACATTGCTGGAGTTCGCCAAGTATACAATATGTGGTTGTAGCTGTACTCGCTTTTCATAATCAAGGTCTCGGTCTTCTTGATTTAAATGTGCTGTGCTAAGTTCTGGTCGCATAATCCAATCGCCGGCCGAAGGGATTTCAAAAAAACAGGATTTACAAAATCCTTGCCTAAAAATGGGACGGTCGTTACCGCAATTTAAACACTGATATTTTATAAAGGTTATATCCAGTTCTTTGTTAAGTATTTGGTTGAGGTTCAAGAAATCAGACTCAAAAACCAAGTAATACTGTATAGGGCTTCCTATTTCGGTCTGCATTTTTTTTAAAACACCTTGGTACTGCATATGTAAGATCTTAATGATACTTCAATTTGAAAATGATGGGGATATACCCTATTTTAGACCGATAAAGATACCTAAAAATGCCCATTCCGCTGTTTAATTCTATAGCATCTTGGTTGCTTAAAAAGCGCTATCATCAAATAGAGCTATTTTTAAAATATCCGGAGGAAGTCCAAGAAGAAGTGCTTTTGCAACTTTTGGAAGTAGCGGACGATACCGAAATCGGACGAAAATATGATTTTGAGAGTATCCATAATTACGAAACTTTCCGGGAACGTGTACCTATAGTTTCTTATGAGGAAATGGAACCCATTATAGAAAGAACCCGTAAGGGCGAGCAAAATATTTTCTGGCCAACTTCCGTAAAGCTATTCGCCAAAAGCAGTGGTACTACCAATGCTAAAAGTAAGTTTATACCCGTAAGTACAGAAGCCTTAGAAGACTGTCACTTTAAATCTGGAAAGGATTTATTATGTCTGTACTTAAATAATAATGAGAATTCGCAGTTATTTACAGGAAAAAGTTTGAGGCTGGGAGGGAGTAAGGAGCTCTACGAGGATAATGGTTCCTTTTTTGGTGACCTTTCCGCTATTCTTATAGATAATATGCCGCTATGGGCGGAGTATAGCAGCACGCCAAGTAATAAGGTGTCCTTGATGAGTGAATGGGAAACCAAGCTACAGGCCATTATAAAGGAAAGTGAGCAGGAAAATGTAACGAGTTTAGCAGGGGTTCCTTCTTGGATGTTGGTACTGTTGAACAATATGTTAGAGGAGACAGGTAAGCAGCACCTGTTTCAGGTCTGGGAAAATTTGGAAGTGTATTTCCATGGAGGGGTAAGCTTTAGTCCTTACAAGGAACAATACAAAACACTATTCCCAAGAAAGAATTTTAGATACTACGAAATATACAATGCTTCGGAAGGTTTTTTTGCCATTCAGGATAGAAACAATGCCGATGATCTTCTGTTGATGCTGGATTATGGTATTTTTTATGAATTTGTTCCGATGGATGAGTATGATGTCTTAAACCCAAAAGCGCTTCCGCTATGGGAAGTAGAAATAGGGAAGAACTATGCCATCATCATAACCACCAATTCAGGATTATGGCGTTACAGGATTGGGGATACAGTGCGGTTTACATCAAAAAGCCCCTATCGTATACGAGTAACTGGGCGCACCAAACATCATATTAATGTATTTGGAGAGGAATTGATTATAGAAAATGCGGAAGAAGCCCTAAAGATTGTTTGCATAAAAGCGGGAGCTGAAATTAAGGATTATACAGCTGGACCTATTTTTATGGCCGGAAAAGAAAAAGGAGCGCACGAGTGGGTTATTGAATTTAGAAAACCCCCTAAGGATATAGCTTATTTTACCGAGTTTTTGGACAATGCTTTAAAGTCACTGAATTCAGATTATGAAGCGAAACGATATAATAACACGACCTTAAAAATGCCAATTGTACACGTTGCCCGAGAAAATCTTTTTTATGATTGGCTAAAGGTAAACGATAAGCTGGGCGGGCAGCATAAGATACCTAGACTTTCCAATAAGCGAGATTATATAGAAGAGTTGCTCAAGATGAACGGTTAAACATAGTATGGTTTTCAATTTACTGTGCTGAGAACAGCGCCGAGTATTATTTCTTTTTCATAGATTGATAATCTGCTGTCATAGCTAAGCTACGTTTCAACTATTTATGTATTTTCCGTTACTCATAGGTAAATATATGTTGCCTATCGTTTTAAAAAGGTCATTCGTTCAGAAATAGAGCGGATTTTAAAGCTATATTTCTGTTCATTAAGTTTTATACCGATGTTTTTGTCCTAGTGAACAAATAAATACTGGTTTTTGCCGTTTATGAAAGACTTTAGGCAAACGATACTTAACCGTAAAACTAAACACGACAATCATTATGGCAGAAAAATTAGTAATTGTTTCAGACATGTGGGGCGCAAGAAAGGGACTTTGGATAACTTCTTACCTAGGATATCTACAACAGTATTTTGATATCACATTCTATGATAGTCAGCAGTTGGCTAATTTGAATCTGACCGTTAATTCTGAGGAAAATATTCATAATGCATTTGTGCATGGTGGTATCGATACGGCTGTAGCGCATTTGATGAAAAAAGAGAAAGAGCCTTGTCATTACCTTGCATTTAGTACTGGAGGTACTATTGTATGGAATGCAGCAAAAAAAGGGTTGCCAGTAAAATCTATGTATAATGTATCCTCTACTAGAATACGAATGGAAAATGATAAGCCATCTGTTCCGCTAACTTTGTTATATGGGGCAAATGATTCCTTTAAACCTGAGGACACTTGGGCAGATATGTTAGGATTAGAAATGCAAGTAATGGCAAATTATGGTCATACCTTATATTCAGATGAAAAAGTAATCAAAAAGGTTTGTTTGGATTTACTGCAACAGGTAACGAAGATAGCACCTAGAACTAAAAAGGCTGTTTAAAAGGAGAATAGGTTTTTTAAACGCTTACAAACAGTTGCTTTTAGAAAATGCAATTTTATAAAAAAGAGTTAAAAATAGAGTTCAATTATGGACTATATTTTTAACTCTTTTAGGTTATTGCGGGCACCGCTACTAAAACAAGCCTATTGTGCTGTATTTAAGAAACTGCTTTTAGTTTTTTAACTGTTTCGTAAGACAGTTTTTGCTCTGCGTATGGTTTTGTTACTTTAAACTCCGTTTCTTCATTACTTGGCATGTCGAACATTGCATCTGTGAAAATTGCTTCGCACAAAGACCTTAGTCCTCTTGCTCCTAGTTTGTATTCTATTGCTTTATCGACAATATAGTCCAACGCCTGTTCCGTAATATTGAACGAAATATCGTCCATAGCAAAAAGTTTCTCATATTGCTTAATGATGGCGTTCTTCGGTTCTGTTAAAATAGCGCGTAAGGTTTTTTTGTCTAACGGATTCATGTGCGTCAACACAGGTAAGCGACCAATAATCTCCGGAATCAATCCAAACTCTTTTAAATCTTTGGGTATAATATATTGCAACATATTGTCATCGTCCAATTTGTCGTCTACCTTTGAGGCATTGTATCCTACCGCTTGCATATTAAGTCTTTTGGCAATGGCACGTTCTATACCGTCGAATGCGCCGCCGGCAATAAATAGGATATTCTCTGTATTTACTTCTATGAATTTTTGATCTGGGTGCTTTCGACCTCCTTTTGGCGGCACGTTTACTACGGTACCTTCCAGTAATTTAAGTAATCCTTGTTGTACGCCTTCTCCAGAAACGTCCCTAGTTATGGAGGGGTTGTCACTTTTACGAGCTATTTTATCTATTTCATCGATAAAAACAATACCGCGCTCTGCTTTTTCTAAACTGTAGTCGGCAGCTTGGAGTAAGCGTGTTAGGATACTCTCAACATCTTCGCCAACGTAGCCAGCTTCCGTTAAAACGGTTGCATCAACAATAGCTAAGGGGACGTTCAGCATTTTTGCTATGGTTTTAGCCATTAGGGTTTTTCCTGTCCCTGTTTGACCTACCATGATAATATTACTCTTCTGAATTTCAATGTCGTCTTCCTTAGAAGAAGGTTGTAATAACCTTTTGTAGTGATTGTAAACTGCAACTGACATTACTTTTTTGGTACGTTCTTGCCCAATGATAAAAAGGTCCAAGAAATGCTTGATTTCCAGCGGCTTTTTTAGGACCAGTTCTGAAGATAGATCGTTGGTCTTTGTTTGTTTTGATTCTTCTGCAACAATACCGTGGGCTTGCTCTATACACCTATCACAGATGTGCGCATCCAAACCTGCAATCAATAAGTTGGTTTCCGGTTTTTTTCGTCCGCAGAACGAACATTCTAAATTTTCTTTTGCCATATAATTACTACTCAGAACTCAAACCATAACGGAAGTTATCCAGTTTTGGTTTATTACAACCACATCTATTTATAAGAGTTGGTCGAAATTATTTCTTTTCCCTTACTAAAATTTCGTCAATCATACCATACTTAAGGGCTGCATCGGCCTTCATCCAATAGTCCCTGTCGCTATCGTCATGAACTTTTTTAACAGTTTGCCCAGAATGATTTGCAATTATCTCGTATAATTCATCTTTTAGGGTTAGGATTTCTTTTGCCGTAATTTCAATATCGCTAGCTTGGCCTTGTGCACCGCCCATTGGTTGGTGTATCATTACTCTAGAATGTTGTAATCCGCTACGTTTTCCTTTTTCTCCTGCACAAAGCAGTACTGCGCCCATAGAGGCTGCCATGCCTGTGCAAATGGTTGCTACATCGGGATTTATGAATTGCATGGTGTCATAGATGCCAAGGCCTGCGTATACGCTTCCTCCTGGAGAGTTGATATATATCTGAATATCTTTTTTTGCATCAACACTAGCTAAGAATAATAATTGTGCCTGTACAATGTTTGCCACTTGGTCGTTAATACCAGTCCCTAGGAATATGATACGATCCATCATTAACCTTGAATAAACATCCATGGCAATTACGTTCATTTGTCTTTCCTCGATTATATTCGGGGTCATGTTTGCTGGGTACATACTACTCATGATACCGTCATAATATGTACTACTGATGCCTTGGTGTTTTATAGCGTAATCTTTGAACTCTTTTCCGTAATCCATTTTTAATTTCGATTTATCTGAATAATTACCTTTGCTGGTTTCCGTGATTCAAATTCGACCTCGTATCTCCTAAGGACTGCATTTCCTTGATACTGTTCGAGGCAAAAAAAGGTGCCGAAAAAATAATTTTCGGCACCGTAAAGATACTTAATTTATTATTCGAATACTATCCGTAAACCTCTTTGACAAAGTTTTCATAAGTGACTTCCTTTGCTTTTAGGTTCGCTTTCTCTTTGTAAACGGTTAATAATTTTTGGCTCATTAATTGTTCTGATAGTCTTTTGACCTCATCTTGGTTACCCAAAACTCGGGCTGCTATATTATCTAGTTCCTCTTCTTGTGGGTCTAATTGTCCAAATTGAGCCATTTGGGTTTTAATGAATCCTTTAGCGAATTCCTTTAATTCCTCAAACTGTACTTGAAGATTGTTTTCACTGATAATTTTCCCTTCGATAAGTTGATAACGCAACCCCTTTTCCGATTTTTTATACTCTTCCGAAGCTTCCTCTTCTGAAAGTTCTTTTTCCCCAGTAACTTGAATCCATTTAGTTAAGAATCCGGAAGGAAGTTCAAATTTTATATTTTCAATAAAATACTCGGTCACGTCGTTCAATAATTTTTGATCCGCCTGCTGCTCAAATTGCTTTTCAGAATCTTCACCAATGCGAGCTCTAAGTTCTTTTTCTGTTTTTATGTCGTCTTTGCCAAATAATTTATCAAACAGCTCCTGATCTAAAGGTGCAGGCTCACGTTGGTTTATTTCACTAATGGTAAAAGCGACCTCTACATTTAATTTTTCAGCCTTTTCGGCTGTAATGCCCAAGGTGCTGGCAAGTAAGTTGTCCTCTTTTAAAAGTCCTTTGGTTTTTAAAGTGACCACATCTCCAACTTTTTTACCTACAAAGCCTTCAATTGCTTTTTTACTTTTAAGTTTATCCAATTCTAGCAAAGTTTGGTTGTCTATTTCCTCGGATTCGTTGAGGAATGTACCTGAAACTTCATCATTTTTGTTAACAATATCTTTAGTAGTTAATTTCCCGTACTGCTTTTGGATTCGGTCTATTTGCTCATTGATTGTTTTCTTATCGGCAACAATCTTATAATGGGTAATTGCTTTTTTGGTTTTTAAGGAAACCTCAAAATTGGGAGCAAGCCCTAACTCAAATTCAAATGCTAATTCTTCCTTGTCCCAATCAAAATGTTCTTGTTGTTTTGGTAAGGGATTTCCAAGTACATCTAACTTTTCCTCGGTAAGGTATTTGTTCAGGTTATCTTGCAGTAATTTGTTTACTTCATCTACCAACACGGCTTTGCCATATTGTTTTTTGATAAGTCCCATGGGAACCTGTCCTTTTCTGAAGCCAGGAATATTCGCTTGTTTCCTATAATCTTTAAGGATGGTGTCCACTTTGTCTTGGTAATCCTCTTTTGTAATAGCTACCTTAACAACAGCGTTTAAATCGTCTATCTGCTCTTTTGTAATATTCATTCCTCAGTATCTTTTTCTTAAATAAAATGGGCTGCAAAATTACGCTATTTTAGGATGTTTGCCAAGTTTTCAACCCGTTGAATTTCAATTCCTATACTTCATTTTTTCTTATTATCTTTAAGTAAGGAGAACAAAACAGATTGCAAAAAGGAAAGCAGAAGACTAAAAAGTAAAGCCCACCATATGGTTCCTACGCTAAATCCAGCTATTAGATTATCTGCTAGAAGTATAATTACGGCATTAATGATTAACAAAAAAAGACCTAGAGTTAGGATGGTTACAGGCAATGTTAAAATAACAAGAATGGGTTTGACCAAGAAATTCAGTAGGCTTAGTACAATAGCTACGATAATAGCAGTAAGATAAGAATCTACGGATACATTAGGTAGGATATTGGCTAAAAGGATGACGGCAAGGGCACTTAAGAGGGTTCTTAGGATAAGTTTCATAGAGCTTGGTAGTTTAGGTTCGTATTGTTTTTGCTAAAAGCAAAATGTATTTAAATATAATCAATTATAAGACTAAAGAACACTTTTAGGTTGTTGGTAAATGCTTGATTATGCTAGTTTTAAAATTCAGAATAAGAATGCTAATGATTTTTCCAAAAACGCTGCTGGGTTTTCTGCATGTAACCAATGCCCTGCATTTGAAACCGTATCCAAAGCGGCGTTCGGAAAGTACTTTTTGATGTCGTCGATATCGTTTTTCGTCACATATTCCGATTTACTACCTCTTAAAAACAGCGTTGGACCTGTAAAGTTATCCCTACTACTGATGTTTTCTCCAACTTCTTCCATTTTCTGGCTCAGTACCGGAAGATTAAAACGAAAGGCAAGATTCTTTTCTTTGGTCCAATATAGATTTTTAAGAAGAAACTGTCGAATACCTACATTGCTAAGCTGTTTTTCTAGCACCGCATCTGCTTCTGTTCTGGAGCTAATAGTGTCCAGATTTACCGACTGTAAAGCGTCGATAATTTCATGATGATGGGGAGGATAGCGTTTTGGTGCAATATCTGCAATGATTAATTTGTCTGTCATTTCAGGAAAGTTGCATGCGAATTGCATGGCTATTTTGCCTCCCATTGAATGTCCTATAATTCCAGTTTTGGTAATACCGTGGGCATCAAGATATTTTTTGAGGTCATTGACTAAAACATTATAATTAAAATCTGCACTATGGAAACTCTTGCCATGGTTTCGCTGATCAATAAGATGGACCTTAAACCCTTTATTAGCATAGGCCGCTCCCAATGTTTTCCAATTGTCGGACATGCCTAGGAAACCATGCAGAATACACAACGGTCTTCCTTCTCCTAGGACTTTAGAATGTAGGATGGGATTCATTTTAACTTATTTAAATACATGGCTACTACGTTTTCCAAACCTAAGTAAAGCGATTCGCATATGAGTGCATGGCCAATGGAAACCTCTAAAAGCCCTAAGATGTTGGCTTTAAAGTATGCTATGTTTTCTAAGCTAAGGTCATGGCCTGCGTTTATTCCAATGCCAAGCTCGTTCGCTCTCAGGGCTGCTGAAATAAATGGAGCTATCGCTTTTTCTTTGTCTCTTGTATATCCTTCTGCGTAGCTTTCTGTATATAGTTCTATGCGATCTGCTCCAGTTGCTTTTGCCCCGTCTATCATAGCAACGATTGGGTCAACAAAAATGGAGGTGCGAATTCCTGCTTTTTTAAAAGTAGCAATAACATTTGTTAAGAAATCAGCGTGTGTTACCGTGTCCCATCCAGCGTTCGAAGTAATGGTGTCGATGGCATCGGGAACCAGGGTTACTTGGGTGGGTTTTGTCTGTAATACCAGCGCAATAAACTTAGGATTTGGATTTCCTTCTACATTAAACTCCGTTGTCACCCTTTTCGCAAGGTCCCTAGTGTCTTGGTATCTAATATGTCTTTCGTCTGGTCTGGGGTGTACGGTAATTCCTTCCGCACCAAAACGCTCTATGTCTTCCGCTACTTTTACCACATTGGGTGCGTTCCCACCACGTGAATTGCGTAAAGTAGCTATTTTGTTAACGTTTACACTTAGTTTTGTCATAATGTCGGGTTTCTTTTTCGTGATTGCAAAAATACAAATTAGGCATGCCTTTTGATATTTATAATTACTATTTTGCGTTATAATTAAGCTTATGAACATACAAAAACATATAATAACCAGTATTCCGGCATTTACGGTCAATGATTCTTTTGAGGTGATTCTCGATTTTTTCAAAGAAAATACCTATTCTCATGTTGCCATTACGGAAAAGGGAAGGTTTCTGGGTGTTTTTTCTGAAAATGATATAGAAACGATAAACCCTACTTCAAAGATTGATGCTTTTAGATACGATTTGGAGACATTTTTTGCCCGAAAGGAAACGAATTGGATGGATGTTCTTGAGGCTTTTGCACGTAACGAGGCTAATCTTTTACCGGTGCTTGGAACGGAAGAAGAGGTTTTAGGGTATTACGATTTAACTGATATTGTAGCTGTGTTCATAGATATCCCGTTTTTTACTGATCCGGGTAATATTTTGGTTGTAGCAAGAGGCATACAGGACTATTCATTCAGTGAAATTGCACAGATTGTGGAGAGTAATAATGCTAAAATGATAGGTGCTTTTATTACGGATGTCCAGAATGATGTCGTTCAGGTCACTATAAAAATTAGCACAGTAAATTTTAATGAAGTGATACAGACCTTTAGGCGTTATAACTACCATATTCTTTTTGGTACTAGCGATGATCAATTCTTAGAGGGCTTAAAGCAACGATCGGATTATTTGGACAAATACTTAAATGTCTAACATGAAAGTTGCTATATACGGTCAAACCTATCAGGATAACGCTATTGAATTTTTAGTGGAGCTCTTGGACGAACTTAAGAAAGAAGCTGCAACGGTCTTTATAGAAGCTGATTTTTATAAACTTTATTTGGATACAGGCGCCGATAAGGAATACCCTACGTTTACCGTGGTCGATGGGTTAGACACTTCTTTTGACATGTTCGTGAGTTTTGGAGGTGATGGTACTATTCTAAGGGCCACTACTTTTGTGAAAAATTTGGGGATACCTATTGTTGGTGTCAATACAGGTCGGTTAGGATTTTTATCCACCTTTAAAAAAGAGGATGTAAGGAAAGTGGTGCGTGAGTTTGTCCTGGGGGACTACACAATAGTAGAGCGAAGTCTTGTACAATTGAACACACAGGCTTTGGATTCGGAATTTGGGGACCTTAATTTCG
>JBLIEO010000020.1:0-27955 GCA_047633095.1 Maribacter sp. | reverse complement strand
ACGAAAAAGCAGAAATTCATCCCATCGCAGGCACCTACAAAAGAACCGGTAACGATGAAAAAGATGCCGAACTTGCCAAACAACTAGCGCTAGACGATAAAGAGAACAGCGAGCATGTTATGTTGGTAGATCTTGCTAGAAATGACCTAAGTAGAAACAGTAATAGGGTACAAGTAGATACCTATAGAGAAGTACAGTATTTCTCGCATGTAATTCATTTGGTCTCTAAGGTAACCGGTATAAAAAAACCCGATATTTCTACCCTAAAAATAGTAGCAGACACCTTTCCCGCAGGCACTTTAAGTGGTGCACCTAAACACAGAGCCATGCAGCTTATAGAAAAATACGAAAAAACCAGTCGTGGTTATTACGGCGGAGCAATAGGATTTATGGATTTTAAAGGGAATTTTAACCATGCCATTATGATTAGAACCTTTTTGAGCAAGAACCATGAATTACATTTCCAAGCTGGCGCGGGGCTCGTGGCAGCTTCGGAAGCAGAAGACGAATTACAAGAAACATATAATAAATTGGGCGCTTTAAACAAGGCCCTAGAAATTGCTGAAACAATCTAAATGGGACAGAGGATATTAATGATAGACAACTACGATAGTTTCACTTACAACTTGGTGCACTATTTGGAAGATTTGGATTGTGAAGTCATCGTAAAACGGAACGACAAATTAACACTGGAGGATGTGGATGCTTTTGAGAGCATTGTTCTTTCTCCTGGTCCAGGTATTCCCGACGAGGCAGGTCTTTTAAAAAGCATTATAAAAACCTATGCAGGTCGCAAACGTATTTTTGGAGTTTGTTTAGGCCAACAAGCGATAGCTGAAGTATTTGGGGGCAGCCTTACTAATTTAGACCAAGTATATCACGGTGTGGCAACACCTATAAAAATTGCGCAGGACGACTATATATTTAACGGCCTTCCAAAAGAAATTAAAGTAGGTAGGTACCATTCTTGGGTCGTACACCCTAATTTACCAGCTTGTCTTGAGGCCACTTCTTTTGACGAAAACGGACAAATCATGTCCCTACGCCATAGGGAGTTTGATATACGTGCGGTACAGTTTCACCCAGAGTCAGTTTTAACACCGGAAGGCAAAGAAATTTTGAGGAATTGGCTAAAGTAGATTTTAGAGGTAAGCCTAAAAGAATAAAAAGATTCCCATCTTCATGGGAATGAAAAAGTACAATAACTATGAAAGAAACACTAAATAGATTAATCAATCATGAAATTCTGGAGAAGCAAGACGCAAAACGGATATTGGTAAATATTGCAAAAGGCGATTACAATACCAGTCAGATAGCTGCATTTCTTACGGTATACATGATGCGAAGTGTTACGATTGAAGAATTAGAAGGTTTCCGTGATGCCTTATTGGAACTGTGCTTGGCAGTAGATTTATCGGACTATAATCCAATTGATTTATGCGGTACAGGTGGCGATGGCAAGGACACATTCAATATTTCTACTTTGTCCTCGTTTGTGACTGCGGGAGCGGGTCTAAAAGTAACTAAACACGGTAATTATGGAGTTTCATCTAAATGTGGTAGTAGTAATGTGATGGAGTTTTTAGGTATCAAATTTAGTAATGAAGCAGACTTCCTAACCAGGTCTATTGAGGAGGCTGGTATCTGTGTGTTGCATGCACCATTATTTCATCCAGCAATGAAAATTGTGGCTCCCATTAGAAAGGAACTGGCCGTAAAGACCTTTTTTAATATGTTAGGGCCTATGGTAAATCCTGCCTTTCCAAAAAATCAAATGGTAGGTGTCTTTAATCTAGAACTCGCTAGAATGTACGGGTATTTATACCAGAATACCGATAAGAATTTTACCGTTTTACATGCCTTAGACGGTTATGACGAAATTAGCCTAACAGGAAATACCAAAACGATTTCAAATGGTTCTGAAGGCATCATCAAACCTTCAGATTTCGGATTAATACCTATTGATGCTGAGGCGATAGTTGGAGGAGATGATATTGCCGATTCTGCCCAAATTTTCATGAGCATACTCAACGGAAAAGGAACAGAAGCGCAAAATAACGTAGTCTGCGCCAACGCTGGAGTTGCTATTGCGACCGTAGAGGGCATAACACCAAAAGAGGGCTTTGAAAAAGCAAAAGAATCCTTATTAATTGGTAAAGGATTAAAGGCACTGAATAAATTACAAGAATTAAGTAAAAATTAAAACTAAATAACATCCTGAACGAAGTCCAAGGAAATATAGTAATGAAACAACAGATTACATAGCTGCGCACTCAATGACGATTAAAATATGGATATACTCTCAAAAATAATAGCAGATAAATACAAAGAAGTTGCGCTAAAAAAAAGCTTGATTCCCGCCTCACAATTAGAGCAATCTGTTCTTTTTGACCGGAAAGGTGGTTCTCTAGCAAAAGCACTACGCAATAGCAACACAGGTATTATTGCAGAACATAAAAGGCGTTCGCCCTCAAAGGATACTATCAATCAGAACACCAATGTTGGGGAAGTCGCAAAAGGCTACCAAAAAGCTGGAGTTTGTGGTATGAGCGTGCTAACGGATATCAAATATTTTGGAGGTTCTTTAGAGGATTTACTTTTAGCTAGAGCCTGTGTACCCATGCCACTTTTACGAAAAGAATTTATAATAGATGAGTACCAGCTTTTGGAAGCCAAGGCTTATGGAGCCGATGTTATTTTATTGATTGCAGCAGTTTTAACTCGGCAAGAAATAAAAACCCTTTCTGAATTTGCGCAAAGTCTAGATTTGGAAGTACTGTTGGAAGTACATAATGAAGAGGAATTACATAAATCGGTTATGCCAAGTTTGGACATATTGGGCGTGAATAATAGGGATTTAAAGACGTTTAACGTAAGCATAGATACGAGTAAAATACTTTCGGAATTAATTCCTAACGATTTTGTAAAGGTCTCTGAGAGTGGCATTAGCTCCATTGAAGCCATTCAAGAGTTAAAACCATACGGGTATCAAGGTTTCTTAATAGGGGAAACTTTTATGAAGACCGATAATCCAGGTAGAAGTGCTGCAGAATTTATTAAAAAAATAAAGTAAACCGTGGACTACTATTATTCTAAGAAAGACAAAAAAGAAGCACTGAAAGGGAACCAGCCTTTTAAGTTAAAAGTATGTGGGATGAACAAAAATACCGCCGAAGTAGCTGCACTATTTCCAGATTACTTGGGTTTTATTTTTTGGGGTACATCTAAACGTGATTTTGAGGGAAATATGCCTGCACTTCCCCATAGTATAAAAAAAGTAGGTGTCTTTGTTGATGCCGATATTCTAGAGGTAAAACGTTTGGTAGAAAAGTTCCAATTGCTATTGGTACAGCTGCATGGAAAAGAATCCTCGGACTATTGTCAAAGGCTTAAAAAGAAGATTCCACAAATAAAAATTATCAAAGTTTTTTCCATAAAGGATAACTTTGATTTTGATGTATTGAAAACATACGAGGATGTATGTGATTTTTATTTATTCGACACCAAAGGCAGGTTACCTGGAGGAAACGGATATGTTTTTGACTGGAGTGTATTGGAAAAATATCCATCTAAAAAACCATACTTTTTAAGTGGCGGCATTGGTTTGGAAGAAACAGGGGCATTAAAAGAATTTTCAAAAAAATCGGAGAGTATCTACTGCCATGCTATTGACATAAATAGTAAATTTGAAATAGAACCAGGATTAAAAAAAATCGAGGATTTAAAAGAGTTTTATAAGCTATTAAGTACAAAGTAATAAGAATAAAGGGTGTGTATACACCTCTCTAAATCCCTCTTTGCTAGGAGGAAAAGAAAAAAGAAAAATGGAAAAAGAAAAAAGAAAAAATCATATGGGTGGTTTCCACGCAGACGAAAAAGGATATTATGGTGAGTTTGGCGGCGCATTTATACCAGAAATGTTGTACCCCAATGTAGAAGAATTACGTCAGCATTATTTGGAAATCATGTACGAAGATGCTTTTCAAGAAGAGTTTAACGAATTACTTAAAGACTACGTGGGTAGGCCGTCGCCACTTTATTACGCAAAGCGACTTTCAGAAAAATACAATACCAAAGTGTATTTGAAAAGAGAAGATCTTAACCATACAGGGGCACATAAGATAAACAACACCATTGGGCAGATTCTGGTAGCAAAAAAATTAGGTAAAACCCGTATAATTGCGGAGACAGGTGCTGGGCAGCATGGGGTGGCAACGGCAACTGTCTGTGCATTAACGGGACTGAAGTGTATCGTATACATGGGTGAAAAAGATATTGCCAGACAGGCACCAAACGTGGCGCGCATGAAAATGTTGGGTGCGGAAGTACGCCCAGCGCTTTCTGGAAGTAGAACCTTAAAGGATGCTACAAACGAGGCCATACGTGATTGGATAAATAATCCTGTAAATACACACTATATTATTGGCTCTGCAATTGGACCACACCCATACCCAGATATGGTTACACGATTTCAGTCGGTCATTTCCGAAGAAATTAAATGGCAATTAAAAGAAAAAGAAGGTCGGGAAAATCCAGATTATGTAGTGGCCTGTATTGGTGGTGGCAGTAATGCAGCTGGAACTTACCATCACTTTTTAGACGAACCCGAAGTAGGAATCATTGCCGTGGAAGCTGCCGGAAAAGGGGTGAATACAGGAGAAAGTGCAGCAACTTCAGCATTGGGTAAAGTAGGAATCATCCACGGGTGTAAAACGATGTTGATGCAAACGTTGGACGGGCAAATAACCGAACCCTATTCTATTTCCGCTGGATTAGATTATCCTGGTGTTGGGCCCATGCATTCTCATTTATACAAATCGGGCCGAGCAGAATTTTATTCAGCCACAGATGACGAAGCCATGACTGCTGGCTTGGAGCTATCACAGTTGGAAGGTATTATTCCAGCTATCGAAACCGGACATGCATTTGCTATTTTTTCACATAGAAAATTTAAACCAGAGGATATAGTGGTTATCAGTCTTTCAGGACGTGGAGATAAAGATTTACAGACGTATATAGATTATTTTAAGCTTTAGAAAATAAATTTTAGACCCTAGACTTATTATTAAATCTAAAATCTAGCGTTTCATATCTCAAATCTTAACAATGAACAGAATAAACCAAAAACTACAAGAGGATAAAAAGCTCCTCTCCATATACTTTACCGCAGGTTACCCTGCATTGAACGACACCGTTAAAATCATTCAAGATTTGGAAAATAACGGCGTGGATATGATTGAAATCGGATTACCGTTCAGTGACCCATTGGCAGATGGGCCTACCATACAGGAAAGTTCCACTACTGCCTTGAAAAATGGAATGACTACCGAGGTGCTATTTAATCAATTAAAAGACATTCGTAAAACGGTTCGTATACCACTTATCGTCATGGGATATTTTAACCCCATGCTCCAATATGGCGTAGAAGCCTTTTGTAAAAGATGTTATGACATTGGGATTGATGGTATTATAATGCCAGACCTTCCTTTGGATGTATATCAAGCAGAATACGAATCTATTTTCAAAAAATTTGGATTGATAAACGTATTCTTAATAACACCGCAAACCAGCGATGAACGCATACAGCAAATTGATGCAGCCTCCGACGGCTTTATTTATATGGTAAGTTCGGCTAGCGTTACGGGTTCAAAATCTGAGTTCGGCAAGCAGCAAGAACACTATTTTGAGCGTATTGCAGGGATGGAACTAGATAACCCACAAATTGTAGGTTTTGGTATTAAGGATTCAGAAACGTTTCAGACAGCAACCAAAAATGCCAAAGGTGCTATTATTGGTTCTGCTTTTATTAAACACCTGACAAAGCATGGAGTTGAAGAAATCCAATCTTTTATAACAACCATAAGACCCTAATGAAAGAGTTTTTGAACAATTGGAAATTAATAATTCTACTCTGCCTTGCACTGGGCTTGCCACCCATTTCAGTTTACCCCATTTATAGGGTAAACTGAAATGGGTGGCGGGCGGTGCCGTTGGCATGAAAGCGTTGGATTGGTTCGATTTCTTGTTTCACGGGTTTCCTTTTCTGCTGCTCATCAGAAAAGGAGCACTATCTTTTTTTAAAAAATGGCTTAGGTCGTAACGTTCTATCTTTTATCACTATTTTTCAGTATTCAAAAAAAAACCTCATGAAAAACTGCTTGCATATTCTATTCTTCTTTGTATTCACAACCTTTGCCACCGCACAAACACCCGAAGAACTAAAATCATACGTACGCCACAGTATTGACGAATTAAGGCAGTTTGTAGCACTCCCTAACGACGCGCTAAATGCAGACGATATTGACCGTAATCTTATATGGTTACGTGATAAATTTAACCAAAGAGGTTTTAATACCTCTATTTTGGAAACCGACAATCTTCCCTTATTCTTTGCAGCTTTACCTATGGACGATACCAAACCGACCATTTTGTTGTACATGCACTTGGATGGACAGTCCGTAGACCCTTCAAAATGGAATCAGGAAAATCCCTACGAGACAGTTCTAAAATCTATGGACGGAGATAAGTGGAAAACTGAAGATTTTGCAGAACTGGACACGGATATAAACTACGATTGGCGCTTATTCGGCAGGTCAACTTCAGATGATAAAGGACCTATTGTGATGTTTCTGAATGCCATTGACCTGCTAAAGAAAAATGATACCGAGCTTTCCTTTAATATAAAGGTGATTTTAGATAGCGAAGAAGAGAAAAGTAGTAAACCCTTACCAAAAGCAGTACGCACCTACAAAGAATTATTAATGGCCGATTTTCTGGTCATAAGCGACGGACCGGTGCATGCCTCCGGAAAACCAACGGTAGTTTATGGTTGCCGTGGTATAACTAGTTTATCCCTAACCACTTTTGGTCCAATAAAACCTCAGCATAGCGGACACTACGGTAATTACGCCCCAAATCCAGGCTTCCAATTAGCGCAGGTCTTGGCCAGTATGAAAGATACTGAAGGTCGCGTTCTAATACCTGGTTATTATGATGGTATTTCCTTAGATGTTGCTACACACAACATCCTAAAAAGTGTACCGGAAAACGACTCGGAAATTTCAGAAAAACTACAGTTTAAAACTCCTGAAAAAGTGGGCGCATTCTACCAAGAAGCGCTTCAATATCCCAGTTTAAACATTAGGGGACTAGGTTCTGGATGGATTGGAGAAAAAGCGAGAACTATTATACCTGCAACCGCTACAGCAGAATTAGATTTAAGATTAGTACCCGAAACCGATGGTACTCGATTGAAAAATCTGGTCAAAAAACATATCGAAAAAGAGGGTTTTTATATCACCAGCATGATACCTACAAAGGGAGAGCGTATGGCGAACGATAAAATTATCATGGTAATGGAAGGTTCTGTAACGGATGCTTTTAGAACAGACTTGAACAACCCCTACGGCCAGTTCATTGTGAAAACACTACAGGAGACTTTTAAAGATGATGTTGTACAGATACGGACTATGGGCGGCACGGTCCCCATTGCTCCATTTATAAACGAATTAAAAATACCGGCATTTCTCGTACCTATGGTAAATCCTGATAACAACCAACACAGTCCTAATGAAAACCTTAGAATAGGACAAATAGCTTATGGTATACAGACGTTTTATGCGCTTCTAGGCACTACAACTGAGTAGTAAAATTATTTTGTATCGAATACTAAAAAAGCCCAAGCATTATATTGCTTGGGCTTTTTTATGTGCAGTATTCTATAATTGACAATGGCCGAATTCATCACATACTTTTAGGCCGAATTCCTACTCGCATTAATATTGCCATATAGAGACCTTGTCACAATTTTCTCATACAAATCCTTATGTGCGTTACCTTCTCCAATTTTCTGCAAGGCATACTGCTGTATGACCAATAATGGGAGTACAATATTTTCCCTAATTTTTATAGATTCCCTAGAAATAGCTTCCTTCTCCATCAAAATTTCCATACCCGAAAGTTCCAAAAGCATCTTTTTGGAAAGTTGGTATTCATCGTGCAATATTTCCCAAAATGCACCATACTCTTTATTCTCCTTCATATAGCTGGTAAGCTCAAAGTAGCATTTGGATAGGCTCATCATACTATTTAACATCAATGCTTGGAAAAAAGGTACCTCATCGTATAATTTCCTTGCCTCTTCAAACCTACCGTCTTTGGAGATTGCTTTTAGTGCCGTTCCAATACCAAAATAACCAGGGACGTTTTGTTTTAACTGGCTCCAAGACCCCACAAAAGATATCGCCCTAAGATCTGAAAGTTCCAACTTGGCTTTGTTCCCTCGTTTTCCAGGTCTACTTCCAATATTCGCTTTGGTATAGTATTTTAAAGTACTCATGTTCTCCAAATACGGCATAAACTTGTCATGATGCTTTAACGCATCGTATTTGTCGAAACTGAGTTCGGAGAGTTCTTCTATCAAGGTTCTGGCCTCTTCAGAAATGGTAATTTCCTTACCAAGTATAGTATTTGACAGTCCGGCCGTCAATAATTGCTCGCTATTGTAGATGAACTGCTCTTTAGTGCCGTAAGTACTGGTAATCGTCTGACCTTGGATGGTGAGTTGAATTTCGTTATTGGCCACCTTGTTCGTCTGCGCAGCGTAAAATCGATGGGTCTTTCCACCGCCTCTTGCTGGTGGACCTCCCCTACCATCAAAGAATATGGCAGCGATATCATTTTGATCACATACCATAGAGAGATCCTCCTTGGTCTTAAAAATAGACCAATTTGCCTTTAAATATCCACCGTCCTTAGTACCATCAGAGAAACCAAGCATAATGGTCTGTTTGTTATTCCTATTTTCCAAATGTGTCCTATACTCGGGTAAATTGAACAATTGCTGCATAGTAGGCTCCGCATTGTCCATTCCCTTCATGGTTTCAAAAAGCGGTACAATATCAAAGGTAATTTCCTTATCAGCCCACCCACACCATCTAAAAAGCGCATAGACGTAAAGAATACTAAACACATCCTCGGAGTTACTGATAATGTATCTATTACAACCTTGCTCGCCGTTCTTTGCCTGAATATAGGCTAGTTGTGAAACGTTCTTAATAGTATCTTTTACGATTTCTTCGTCGTAATCATTAGCATTAAGAACGAGATTTTTATGCATCAGAATATCGATTAATTCGGCTTCAGACAACTCGCCCAGCTCTACCTTGATAAAGCCGTTCTTAAGCAAAACGGCGTGCATTACCTTGGTATGCATACTATGATCCTGACGGATATCAATCGTAGCAAAATGCGTTTTAAAGATTTTCACTTTATCGATAAACAAATCTAGCTCCGTTAAATACAAGTTATGGTACTTATAAACTAAGGCCTCGCGTATTTGGTTCAAGGGACCAATGATATCTTCGTAGCCAACATCTTTACTAGAATCGAACATGGCCGTATACAGATTGCCACGTAATTTATTTATGGGTTCTTGTACCTCTCTAAACGTCAATTTATTTTGGAGCCCTTTTAAATCGTTATAATAGCACTTCATAAGCGTAACGCGTAGTTCGTTCATCACATCTTTAGTAATGTTTGCTGTTACGAACGGATTCCCATCCCTATCGCCTCCGGGCCAAAAACCAAGTTTAACGATATCGTGATTCTCAAATTTCGGGTTCCCAGCACTACCTTTAATATAGGCATACATATCGCCGATAGCGTCATAATACACATGCCGTAAGGTGTAGATAATATTCTTGGCTTCGTCCAACGGAGTAGGCTTTTTGGCATTGACCAAAGAAGTAAGTCCCAATTGCTGTAATACCACATCTATTTCGTCTATTCTGTCCTCAAGAATCAATGTTCTTAAATTCGTGATGATATCTAATACAGCTGGAGTATAGAATTGTGTTGGGTGTGCGGTTAGGACAATACGGGCAGTAAAACTATTGAGCTTGTCCAAAATAGAATCCCAATCATTGTTGTTATCTATCAACTGAAAATAGTCCTTTAAGGATAATGAACTACTGTGCTTGTGCAATTTAGGGAAAGCCGCATCTTCTACACTATCATATAAAACCACTTGCCGTTCTACATACTGTATAATACGAAACATAAAATCTATTCGCTCTTCCTCTGTTTTCAAATCAGCAAAATTCTCAAAAAAAGCTTCTAAGATTTCTTTGGGGTTTAGACCTGCCTTTAATCCTTTTTGGGATTGATCCATAAGCAAGGGAATAAGCATCCCGACGTTATCTATATTTCTATACGGTAAATTAAGGAACAAGCTATTATAAACATTGAATTTATTGTTTACCGATTTCTTAAATTCTGCTAATCTTTCTAACTGCTGCATAGGCTACTATAGTTTACGATCCTAATTATATGATACTATTTTGATAGAGTATCATTCTGCCATAAATATCGCTATTCTATAAGAATCTTGCGGATAATTTAAAGGTAAATAACAAAAATGAAGCGGCACACCACAAAAACAACAGCATTGACAACAATAACTATATAGAACCCAAAAGAGGTTATATGTTTGCCCTGTAATTTGCGAACTAATTTTTTCATTTTCATATAGTGTTCTCGTAAAAGAGTCCAGTCCAAAAGCTGGACTCTTTTTGGTTTTGGGGTTTTTCTACCTTCCCCATAACTAGGAACGCTTATCTCCCGGTATTTTTAGTACGATTCTTTCTATTTGCTTTTGTATCTTGGAAAACAAAATATTAATCAATTCAGTTGTTTTACTGCCAAACGTTAAAGATAATAGGAGTAAGCGAAATAATAGAATGCGAATAGGGGTTACAACCACTGCACTATGTTTTCTATGATGGCAACTATACCATCAATTGCTGAATGTAAGCTTAAGCACCATTATTAGGTACATAATATTTTAAATTAGATATTTAAAGAAAAACAACCCTATGAGAATACCGTTTTTAGTACTTGCAGCTTTTCTTACTTTCTCGTATGGAAATAAGTCATCCCAAAAACAAAATAGGAAAGAAAATACAATCCAAATAAAAGTGGCTGCATTTAATGTGGAATTCAGTAAAAATGCATCAGCCATCGAAATTGGTGAGGCATTGAAAGGCTATGATTTTGATGTTGTTTGTTTTTCGGAAGCACCGGGCGGTGGCTGGACAAAAGAAGTTGGTTCAGTTATGGGCCTGAATCATATTTTGATAGGTAAATATTCAACTGCCGGTCACAAGGACAAATATAAAACCATTGCCAGCCGCATACCTTTATACGATTATGAAGAGGTTTTAATGGCTGATACTCTTCATTCAGCAACACGTGCAAAAATGAAGGTTGATAATACAGAGTTTGTAATTTATTCGGTTCATTTCCCTTTTGCTACAAGAGGTCAGGCCCATTTTGATGAAACAAATAACAAAATTCAGACCTTTGTAAATTATCTAAAAGAAAAACAAAACAAGGAATTGTCAGTTGTTGCGGGTGATTTTAATTTTATCCCAACAAATACCAACGCCGTAAGCCAGTATCATAAAATGTTTATAGATATTGGGCTAGATGTAAGCTGGAAAGAATTAGGTATTGATTGTACAAAACTAAATACACACAATGCTCTAAAACCTGAGGAAAATGGAAGTGGAAAAGTCATTGATCATATTATGTACAATACCGCTAAAATCAGAGCCATGGATGGTAATATTGTTGAAATGGATCAAAACCTTTCCGATCATAAGCCGGTTTGGGCATTACTAGAGTTGAAATAGGGCATACGAGTATTAAACATCAGGGATGATATAACGAATCAAAATAATCTTCTAATTGAAATAAATATTGAGTGTTCAGTAAAAACCGATGTGTTTGATAATATACTAGCTTCTTATATTACACACACCTAAGGTTAGTTTCAACAAACTATCCAATAAAACTAGTTCTCTTTAAGGTTTAATTAGCTCTCTTATTACTTATATTATCTACAATAGTTAAAAAGACTTCTCTATAATTACTACTAATAGGAACCTCAACCCCATCTATGACCATGCCATGTATTTTTTACCGTTTGCAAATGTTTTAGTGCCGTAAAATAAGTGAACCTGCCCTGTATTTTACGAATGCAATGAACATTCAAAACTTCGAAGGACTTGCCGATTATAGTAATGATGATATGGCAGGTTTTTTAGTCTCAGAAGAAGGTGAAAATTAGTGAAAAGGAATGTGGGCACATTAGAAAAAAGAGTCTGGAAAATTGAAATCTTATAATACTTAAGGAGAAGTAGGCAGTAAGATGGTACATATTAGATTTCGTTTTGAGAAAAACGACATGGGATTAATCTTAGGAATTAACGCTAAGAATCAAGTTCAAGAAATGTTTAAGGATAATAACAATAGAACAACCGCTATTCGGATAGTAAAATTAACACCTATAAATGAAAATGAAATTTTTATCAATGGATACCAAAATGATGGCATGCAGGATTTAAAAACAAAAATATCTGACGAAGGATTGATTTTAGCAGACGATAACACAAATTTTAAAGCAACAATTAAACCTTCTTTTTAATCAAGAAAAAAGCCAATAGAATAAGACTGTATAACTACAATACCGGTTTGAACATTTACTCAAACCGGTATTGTTTTACTTTAAGTATATTACTATCCGAAAAGTAATTGTATTTTGTTGGCCTCCTATTTTTATACTAAACGTGATAAGTAATTTACAAGAAGATACATGAAAATAAAAGTACTCCTTTGGTCGCTCCTATTTTTATTGCTCTTTATTGCTTGTGACGTTACAAACAAAAATGTAGTAGAAAAACCCAATATCTTATTCTTCCTAATTGATGACCAAAGAAATGATATGATGTCATGTGCAGGTCATCCGATTATACAAACTCCAACAATAGATGCTCTCGCTCAAAACGGCATTCGATTTACAAATGCTTTTGTTACCACTTCCATTTGTGCGGCAAGTAGAGCCTCTATCCTTACGGGCTTATATGAAAGTAAGCACAATTATACGTTTGGAAAAAAACCCATTAAAACTGAATTCATGGGTGATTCCTATCCATTTTTACTTAAAAAGTCAGGCTACGAAACGGGTTTTATTGGAAAATTTGGTGTTTCAATTAAAGCACAGGATAGTATGCTTGTACAAATGTTTGACTTTTACAAACCTTCTCCAAAATCTGGGCCACATTTTGTACAGCTTACGGATGGTAGTAAACGACACTCTGCTGAAATTAAAGGAGATGAAGCGGTCCAATTTCTTAAAAATCAATCCAAAGAAAAACCATTTTGCCTATCTATTAGCTTTAACGCTGTACATGCAGTAGATTCCAATCTAACCCCAGGCAATGAAGGACACTATCCTTATCCACGAGCTGTTTCACACCTTTATGAAAATGTTGAAATACCAAAACCAGACTTGTTTGATTCGGTCATTTATGAAAATCATCCGCAGTTTTTAAAGAATTCTCTCAATAGGGATCGGTTTTTTTGGCGTTGGGATACAGAAGAAAAGTATCAAGAGAATATGCGAGCTTATTTTCGCATGATTAGCGGGTATGACAATGTAATGAAGCGTGTAATAAGTGCCCTGAAAGAAAATGGACTTGACAAGAACACTGTAATTATTTTTTCTGCTGATAATGGCTATTATATGGGCAATAGAGGCTTTGCTGGTAAATGGTCTCATTATGAAGAATCTCTTCGAATTCCCATGGTTGTTTACGACCCACGAGTATCCCTTACCGCTATTGAAAAAACCAATGACAAAATTGTACTAAATATTGATATTCCTGCTACCATCCTGGACCTAGCTGGAATTTCACAACCTAAACTTTACCAAGGAAAAAGTTTAGTGCCTTTTTTAAATAGTAAACAAATTGAAACTTGGCGCACCAACTTTCTTTGTGAGCATAGAATGACTCATGACAAAATTCCTAAGTATGTTGGCATTCGTGGGCAACGATATGTGTATGCAAACTATTATGAACAAAATCCTCCGTATGAGTATTTACACGATTTGCAAAAAGACCCAAAGCAATTAGAGAACCTAGCATATAATTCTAAATACAATACAGTACTACAGCATATGAGAAACAAATGTGATAGCTTAGAAAATAAAATTACAAAATGAATAAGTCCTATCCTTGTGCATAATCAATACGGGTTTTAGGATACATCTAAAAAAAATTCCGATACTGCATTACCCTAAAATCCAAGGTATTAAACTCAGGATTCTCGCCTTGTATTTGCTTATATAAATCAAGACTACCAACAGCCCTATTTGCTGCTCCTGAAGGAGCCGTTAAGGAAACTGTTTGTATGTTATCTCCTGTCTTTGGATGCACAAAGGTATGGATGCGGGGAACTACATTGGAGACCACTTCAAAGGCTACCTTATTTTCCTTTAAATATTTTCTAAAAAAATATTCAGGTCCGTTTTTGCTGTTACCACCAGTAAACAATAGTGTATCTACATTCCTATACCTAGCTAAATAACCCAGTACATTTCGTAATTGTATATTCTCCATTCCCAAGTCCGAAGCGTCTATTTTTTCCCGTTCCGCAGACGCAACAATATCACAAATACCAATATTTCGACTTTTTAAGAACACCTTTCGTTCTAAGATAGCTTCTTCCGTGGTCTCAAACTTCAGGTTTAAATCAAATATCCTGTCTAAAATAGGCCAAAGCTGTCCGTCTCTACTCCCATAACAAAAATTTACATCGCCCTCTTTTAAATCGCCTTGCGTAAATCTAGGCGGTGGTAGCGTGCCTACGATAAGTTTTGTAGCTTCTTCAAATAAAAAAGATTCATACGGGTGGGTGTGTAAAAACAAACAATAGATATTGACAAGTAAAATTACAAAGCCATTGTACTTAGTTTAAAATCTAATTTACTAACTTTAAAATGGTACACTAGGAAATGCGGTATAACTTCTAAATTATAAGTACTTATGGGCAAGGGAGACAAAAAATCAAAAAAAGGAAAAATATCTAATAATAGCTACGGAGCCAGAAGACCAAGGAAGATTAAAAAACGCCCTACGGTAGAGGAAAAGATAAAGGTGGGTAAAAAGAAGTAAGGATTAGTTTATTTTAAAATTCAAATCGAGCCGATTAGCTTGGTCCAGTGTCAATTCATAGGTGTAAAATCCTATTGGTAAAGAATCTGTAAAAACCAATTCAGGACTGTAGTTCAAGGTAGTAGAATCCGCTACTATGGTCAGGGCCATTTCTTGAAACGCTACGGCATACTCCAAATATTTAGAATATTCCCCTGCTGCAATAGTACCATAAACGGTATCCTTGCCTACAACACGAACTTCGGAAAAAAAAGTCTCGGTGCTATTTTGAATTCGTATGTTTACCATAGTCACATCATCATCCCTATCGGTACAAGCTGCTAAAACACCTACTACCAAAATTATTAGAAAAAAATACCTTTTCATACCTATTGTATATTATTGTTTTTACTAGATATAGAACGGTAATCCTAAAAGAATATTTTACCGAATAAAGACCGGTTCGTTTTCTTTTAAGGTGTGCACTTTGCTGAACTGGTACTCATCCAAATTAAAACCTCTAATATCATCCAAGGTCTGTGCATCTGAATCTATGATGTAGCGTACCATGGAACCTCTTGCTTTTTTTGCGTAAAAGCTAATTATCTTTAATTTATCGTTTTTCCAATCCTTAAAAATCGGAGTAATTACTGGTACTTTTAACGCTTTATTATCTACCGCGCTAAAATATTCGTTACTAGCCAGGTTAACGAACAGCTCGTCTTCCTTTAGCTCAGAATTTAGATGCTCCGTGATGCTTTTTTTCCAAAACTCATATAAATTTTTAGTTTTACCAACAGCTAAGGAAGTTCCCATTTCCAGTCGGTAAGGCTGCATAAGGTCTAAAGGCCTTAGCACGCCATAAAGACCGGAAAGAATTCGCAAGGTATCTTGAAGTGTCTTGAGCTTATCGTCCCCTATCGTATAGGCATCCAATCCCTGGTAAACATCTCCGTTAAATGCATAAACTGCTGGCCTTGCGTTCTCCTTGGTAAACGGTAGGCTAAAATTTTGGTTACGCTCCCAGTTTAACTGCGCCAGATTATCGGAGATGGACATAAGGTTGGATAGATCCTTTGGCTTTTTCTTTACAAGTACCTTATTCAATTTGTTTGCAGACTCGACAAATAAAGGCTCTGTGTATTTTGTAGTAGGCAAAGCCGTTTTATAATCCAAAGACTTGGCTGGGGATATTACAATCTTCATAGCATCGTTTTTTAATCGGAGTATAAAAATAAAAAGTAATGGAGACATTACCTACATCCGTAGGCAAAGAGTTTTGATACTACTATTGTCCTAACCTATGCTTGGGTACTGCTGTGGCTGTAACTACGCCATTTATCTATACATTGTTGCATATCCTCAGGAATTTCAGAATCAAATCGCATTGCTTTTCCCGTTACCGGATGTACAAACCCCAAAGTCTTGGCATGTAAGGCCTGTCTTGGCAAAACCTTAAACGCATTATCTACAAACTGTTTGTATTTAGTAAACGTAGTTCCTTTGAGGATACGCTCACCACCATAGCGCTCGTCATTGAACAACGTATGACCAATGTATTTCATGTGTACCCGTATTTGATGCGTCCTTCCCGTTTCCAATTGACAGGAAATCAAGGTGACATACCCTAGACGCTCCAACACTTTATAATGGGTAACCGCCTCTTTCCCGTCTTCCCCTTCAGGGAAAACAGTCATTTGAAGTCTATTCTTCGGATGCCTGCCTACATTACCCGTTACGGTGCCTGTATCATCTTCCATATTCCCCCACGCCAAGGCAACATACTCGCGCTCCGACGTTTTATCAAAAAACTGTTTGGACAAATGGGTCATGGCCGCTTCGGTCTTTGCAACGACCAAAAGTCCGGACGTATCCTTATCAATTCTATGCACCAAGCCAGGACGTTCATTGCTGTTAGCCGGCAGGTTATCCGTGTGATGTATGAGTGCATTGATTAGCGTACCTGAATAATTCCCATGACCGGGGTGCACTACCATTCCCGCTGATTTGTTGACCACAAGGAGTACATCGTCCTCATAGACAATATCTAATGGAATATCCTCCGCAACCAATAAAAATTCATGAGGCGGATGTTCAAACATAACACGTATCTCATCGCCTGCCTTAACCTTGTAGTTCGATTTCACTATGGCACCATTCACCCAAACATGGCCATCTTTAGCGGCTTGCTGTATTTTATTACGTGTTGCGTTTTCGATAAAATTCATTAAAAATTTATCTACACGCAACGGTTCTTGGCCCTTTGAGGCTGTTACCCTATGATGTTCAAAAAGTTCATTGTCTTCCGGTTCCTGATCTGTATTAACTTGCATATTTATTCCGAATCTGCCTTAATTATAGCTCTACTGGTAATGGAACCGTTCCCGCAGATGAGCTCTACTTTAGAAGTCTTAGGTAGTTTATCACCTGGTTTTACATATTTACCCTTATACATGATTTCGTACACCATGTCCTTACCCAATTCATCAATATAGGTTACGCGCTGCACATCTAAACCCACAGCTTTCAACATAGAGGTCGCATTTCGTTTGGTCACCTGCTTAATATTGGGCACAGTTACCTTTTTATAACCAGAAGGATTTACCGTGAAGTAAATTTTTCGATTCGTCTTCACTTTTGTCCCAGCAGCTGGATTTTGTTCTATGATTGAGAATCTAGGATAATCTGGGTTGTAATTGGCAGAATCCAACACCTCGTATCTAAGGCCAGCGTTCTCTACCGATTTACGCATGTCCATCACCGATTGCTTTGAAAAATCAGGAACTTCAACAAACTCACCATGATTGGTTGAGCCCTTTAACCAAGACAGGGTAGCAAAAATCAAAACAACGATTAAAACGAGGGCCAGTCCCAACTGAATCAAGAACGATTTACTTTTTAAAAAATTGAAAAAATTTCTCATGAGGTTTAATAATGGGTCAAAGATAATAAATGCGTGTGTACTAAAATGATTCCATTTTATATCTTCTTACCATCATGCAAAAACCCAATTACAAATTTTTGACCATCCTAGCCCTTTTTTATTTCTTCGGAATAGTACATCTTTGTACACGTATTAATCCCTTTAGTTTTTAAAATGAAAAAAAAGATAGCTATTATCATGGGAGGCTATTCCAGTGAATACAAAATTTCTTTAAAGAGCGGGAATGTAGTGTATTCGTATTTGAATAAAGCGAAGTTTGATTTGTTCCGTATTCATATTTTTAAAGATAAATGGGTCTACGTAGCCGATAACACTAGAGAACTTCCAGTGAATCGGGATGACTTTTCGTTACTTCTGGACGGGGAAAAAATATATTTTGATTGCGTGTTCAACGCGATTCATGGTACACCAGGAGAAGACGGATTAATGCAAGCGTATTTTGAACTTTTGAACATTCCACATACTTCTTGTGGATTTTACCAAGCCGCACTGACCTTTAATAAGAGAGATTTATTAAGCGTTCTGAAACCGTATGGTGTAAAATCTGCAGCATCCTTTTATCTAAATAAAGGAGATACTATTAATGAGGATGCCATAATAAAAAAGGTGAATCTACCTTGTTTTGTAAAGGCTAATAAGTCTGGAAGCAGCTATGGCATAACCAAGGTCCACAAAAAGGAGGACTTACAAAATGCCATTGAGGTAGCCTATAAAGAAGATGACGAAATTATTATAGAAGAATTCTTAGAAGGTACCGAAGTATCTGTAGGCGTGCTGAAATATAAGGGCCAAACAACCATATTACCAATTACGGAAATCGTAACCGAAAATGACTTTTTTGATTACGAGGCCAAATACGAAGGGAAATCCCAGGAAATTACACCGGCCCGAATATCGAAAGCACAGGAGAAAAAAGTAGCCTATTGGGCCAAAACCATATACAATGTGTTAAAAATGACGGGGTTTTCTAGAAGTGAGTTTATTTTTATTGGCGAAGAACCATTTTTATTAGAAATGAACACCACACCAGGCCTAACAACAGAAAGCATTTTACCGCAACAAGCCCAAGCGGCCGGCATTGAGTTGTCCCTGCTTTTTGAAAACGCTATCAACGAGGCATTGTACTAAAATTACTTATCTTTAATCTTATTACAGTTGCTTATGAAACGTGCTATTTTCCCGGGGTCCTTTGACCCATTAACTTTAGGGCATTATGATATTATAATGCGTGGAATTACAGTCTTCGATGAACTCATTATCGCTATTGGTAAGAATGCAGATAAAAAGTATATGTTTTCTCTGGAAGAACGAATGCGGTTTATTTCACAAGCATTCAAAGACCAAAAACAGATAAAGGTGCATACCTATGAAGGTCTTACCGTTGATTTTTGCAAGAAAGTGGATGCAGAATATATTTTAAGAGGACTGCGGAATCCTGGGGATTTTGAATTTGAAAAAGCCATTGCTCATACCAATCGAAAATTATCGGAAATAGAGACTGTTTTTTTATTAACTTCATCAGGAAAATCCTATATAAGTTCTTCTATTGTTAGAGATGTAATAAGGAACGGAGGCGATTATACCGGTTTGGTTCCAGACTCTGTAAGGGTATCAAAATAATTCAACTTTACTACTTCTATTTTTGACTTCAGCATAGAGTACATCTTAAAACTAATTTAAATTCTTACAATTATATTATTATTATCTGTATCTTAGGGTAGGAAAATACTTTTATTTATTATCTAACGAGGCGATATTTTTAGTTACATATTGCTTATTAACTTTGAACAAAATAACTCAAAAGGATAGATTTTATTAGCCCTGGTCTCGTGTAACGTAACTTAGTTGTTCAACTATAGCATTATCAGGGTCTCAAAACTATTTATAGAAACAAGAATCAAAGAGAAAATCAGCTTAAATTAAAAAAACATAAGGTAATCGTTCAATTGCTTTTATAGAAGTATTTCATAAAAAAGAAGATTTTACGAAAAATTACCACAACTATTAGATAGTTCACAACAAAAATTTATAATATTGAAAAAACCTATCAATCTTGTAAGAAAATACAACGCAATGTTGAAGGACAACAAAACTATATCAACTTCATTCTTGGTAAAACAATTACCAATACCTACACTATTTGTGGACATGAAGCTTAAGATAGTTTATGCATCTGATAAGTTAACATCGGTATTCTGCGACGACAGGATAAATATTGTAGGGCAATCCCTGTTTACTATTTTCCCAGAACTGAATCCAAAATGGAAAGACGCTTTAATAGAATCCCTGATAGGAACATCGAATCCTATGGGCATTCAAAGTGATATAGATGCATCCGGTAATGAGAAGTTCTACGAGTGGTCCAACGCCACTTGGTATGATTCTGATGAAAACATCATTGGTGCAATTATTCAAATAAATGATGTCACATCTGCCATAGAAAGCGATATTGCTTTGGAAAAGGCTACCATATTATTGAAGCAACAATCTGAACTTTCTAAAATAGGGATTTGGGAATATGACCTGCAAAAGAAAACGATGCATTGGTGCGCTATGACCAAAAAAATACACGAGGTAGCCTTAGATTACGAGCCAAATATAGATATAGCGATAGATTTTTATAAAAAAGGGCATAATAGAAATACGATCTCCATGGCAGTTTTTGAAGCTACGGCCAAAGGCGAACCATGGAGTTTAAAACTACAGATTATCACGGCCAAAGGAAACGAAAAATGGATAATGACTGCTGGAAAACCCATATTTAAAAATGGGGAAGTAGTACGAATAATGGGGACCTTTCAAGACATACATGAGCAGGTTATCTCTGAATTAAAAACAAAAGGTGACGCGATACTCCTTAACGCATTAATTGACAATTTACCTTTAAATGTTTTTATAAAAGATAGGGATTCCAAAAAAATCCTTGTAAACAAATCTGAGTGTGACTACTTGGGCGTAACAGATGCCAATGAGTTATTAGGTAAGACAGATTTTGACATATATCCTTTTGAAACGGCAAAACTATCTAGAGATGAGGATTTAAAAGTAATGGAAACCTTAAAACCCATCCTTGGTCAGGAAAGCATCAGTATTAAAAACGATGGTACCGAAACCTCTTTTTTAAGCTCAAAAATCCCACTACTGGACGAAAATGGCCATGCCACAGGTCTTGTGGGTATTAGCTTGGATATCAACAACTTAAAACAAAAAGAAAAAGAACTAAGAAACCTAATCAACGTAACTTCTTTACAGAACAAAAAGCTTATAAATTTTGCACATATTGTTTCCCACAACCTAAGATCCCATAGCGCCAACTTTTCTATGCTTCTAGACTTTTTGATTAACGAAAAAAACGAGGAGGAAAAAGACAAAATCCTTGATATGCTCATTCAAACGTCGGATAATTTATTGGACACTTTGGAGAATCTTAATGAAGTCGTAACCCTTAACACAAATACGCAGGCTAAAAAAGAGACAATAAATCTACATGACAAAATAATAAATGTCCAACAAAATCTATCTGATTTAACCGATACTAATAAATTGTACATCATCAATACCGTATCAAAAGATGTAAACATTGAAATAGTTCCGGCCTACTTGGATAGTATCCTGATAAATTTTATAACCAATGGGGTAAAGTACAAGCATCCAGATAGGGAGCCCATACTCAAGTTTAGTACAGAAAAAAAAGGAGGGTACACCTTACTAAACATCGAGGACAATGGAATAGGCATAAACATGGAAAAATATGGCAGTAAGCTATTTGGAATGTATAAAACATTTCATACCAACAAAGATTCCCGAGGTATAGGTTTATATATCACCAAAAACCAAGTGGAGGCAATGCAAGGTAAAATTGAAGTTGAAAGCAAGGTTGGTGAAGGAACAAAATTTAAGGTGTTTTTTAAATGAGAAAAATCAACTTCATCAGTATAGTAGATGATGACCCTATTATGGTATTCGGTATTAAGAAAATGCTAAATTCTTCGGTGGAATGTAAGTTAGTAGAGTCCTATAAAAATGGAAAGTTAGCTTTAGAAAGTATCAAGGAAAGCATCACTAAAAAGAAGCCCCTACCGGAAATTATTTTCCTAGATATAAATATGCCGATTATGGATGGTTGGCAATTCTTATGTGAATTTATCTCCTTACCCATAAAAACAATAGTGAAGGTAAATATAGTTACTTCTTCCATAGATAATTATGACTTGGCGCAGTGGAAATTTTTTAAGAATAAAACCCATCACATCATCACCTTTAACAACAAACCTATAAAAAAACAGGAAATGGCCAAGATTATCAAAGTAGCTTAGCAAACCATCCTTATTTAGGTTTTTAAGTACTTTTCCGCTTGATATATATTGAACAAGCGAACATGAAAACCTTACCCATTCGACTACTAATCGTACTGATTACCACCTGTTTTTTCTCTTTTGAAAAAGAAACTGAAAATAGCGACATAGAATATCCAACACCTTTTGAAACCTCCAAGGGTATGGAAACGGCTACTTATAAACAAGTAATAGCCTTTTACATAAAACTAGCAAAAGAGTTCCCTGAGATTAATATACAGAACATAGGAAGCACCGATAGCGATAAACCATTGTACATCGTAACCTATAATATGGATGGTGATTTTAATTTTAAAAATATTCAAAAAGACAAGACCGTAATTCTTATAAATAACGGTATTCACCCTGAGGAAAGCGATGGGATTGATGCTACCATGCTACTTTATAGAGACCTCGCAAGTGAAAAAATAAATCCGCCAAAAAATACCGTTCTGGTAACCATACCTATTTACAACGTAGGTGGTTCTCTGAACAGAAATACGGCTACAAGGGCAAATCAAAATGGTCCGGAATCCTATGTTTTTAGTGTTAATACAAGAAATTATGACCTGAATAGGGATTTTATAAAGAGTGAGATCAAGAATGCGAGAACCTTTGCGGAAATCTATCATTTAGAACAACCAGACCTATTTATTGACAACCATGTAAGTAATGGAGCAGATTATCAATACACTCTTACCCATATATTTACCCAGCACAACAAATTGGGAGGCGAACTAGGCAGCTACGTTCATGATGCTCTTATGCCAGTATTACAAGATTCCCTCGGGATTGCCAATTGGGACATAACACCCTATGTTAATGTATTTAATAGCACACCGAAAACCGGTTTTAAGCAATTTATGAATCATCCAAGATACTCTACCGGATATACCTCCCTTTGGAATACTCTAGGAATGATGGTAGATACACACATGCTAAAACCATACAAAAACCGTGTCGAAGGTACTTATATATTGATGAAAAAGATTCTAGGCATTGCTGAAAAAGACGGAGACCGTATTGCTTAAATCAGACACAACGCCCTACAAAGATATTTAGCTTGGGAGCACTATCCCATAGGGTGGAAAGTAGATACGACAAGAAGCTCTGAACTTAATTTTAAAGGATAAATAGCAGACACCATTATAAGCGAAATTACGGGTTTTAACAGACTCAAATACAATCGCAATATGCCATTTACCAAGAAGGTGATTTATCAAGATTATTTTATTCCATCAGATTCTATTAAGATACCGGAAGCTTATATAATCGGAAAACAGTGGACCTCGGTAATAGATTTGCTTCGTTTGAACAAAATCGATTTCAAATACTTTAAAAAAGACACAATAATTAATATAGAGTCTTATAAAATAGCTAGTTACGAAACTGTAAAAAATCCTTACGAAGGGAATTATTTGCACTATAAAACTAAAACCAAAGCAACCGTAAGCCAACAAAAAGTATACACAGGAGATGTCTTGATTCCTACGAACCAGCTTGGGTTTAAGTACCTATTGGAAACGCTTGAGCCAAGTGCAGTGGACTCATTTTTTAATTGGAATTTCTTTGACACTATTTTACAACAAAAAGAGGGTTTCTCTCCCTATGTATTTGAAGATACTGCTTTGGCATTACTACAAAACAACTCCGTTCTTAGAAATGAATTTAATACCAAAAAACATATTGAAAAAGAATTTTCTAAAAATTGGTATTCGCAACTAAATTGGTTATTCAAGCGCTCTAAACATTATGAGAAAGTTCACATGCAGTACCGCGTATTCAGAATACTTAAACCCGAATAGAAGTTAAAAACTAATCCCCCTCAAATAAAATTTTAATATTAGCATAGGAATTTTGAAGTGCTTTTTTAATTTTATTTGGACCCTTCCATTTTACTTTTTCAATTCCTTCCTTTTTTTCAGGCTTAAGTTTACCATTATATTCGGTTTTCATGGCATACCAATGCACCTGCTTTAAGGTAGATATCCCGTTATGATTAAAAACATGGTAAGTTGTTCTTAAAAAATTTTCAATTCGTAATCCATCCACTCCGGTTTCCTCCATAACCTCACGGATAGCACAGTCCTCAACAGATTCTCCCTTATCCAGTTTTCCCTTTGGCAAATCCCACTTATCGTTTCTGTATATAAACAACACCTTACCCTCATCGTTAGTGACCACTCCGCCTGCGGCAACTATCAAAGGAATTTCTTTGGTAAACTTCTTAAGAATTTCCTCGTGATTAGGGTGATAAATGTACGCCTCGGTTAGTTTTTTTTTCTTCAAAGCCTTTATTGCACCATGTATGGCCTCCTTGTTCAATGGAAAATACTCACCATTGTCAGTTTCCGATAGTTTATTTGTTAAAATCAAGGGCAGTTCATTAACAAAAACTTTATACATTTGCGTTATGGTTTTAGACAAGAATACCGCAAAAAAAACAGCAGCGCTTCTGTTGCAAATTAATGCAATTAAATTGAAACCGGAAAATCCTTTTTCATGGGCTTCCGGTTGGAAATCTCCTATATATTGCGATAATAGAATTCTATTATCCTATCCTCCGATACGAAATTTTATAAAGGACGAAATGGCAAAGCAAGTCGTGGAACTTTATGGGAAACTGGATGTTATTGCCGGTGTGGCCACAGGAGCAATTGGCATCGGTGCCTTGGTTGCAGACGTACTTGGGTTACCCTTTGTTTATGTAAGGCCCGAACCTAAATCACATGGGAGAAAGAATCAAGTGGAAGGTCATCTGGAAAAAAACCAGACCGTTGTAGTCATAGAAGATTTAATAAGTACGGGCAAAAGCAGTCTTAACGCTGTGGATGCATTACGGCAAGAGGGAGCCAATGTTAAGGGAATGCTAGCCATTTTTACATACGGATTTGAGACCGCAACAAGTAATTTTAAAGAAAAAGAGCTAAAATTAAATACCCTAAGTAGCTACGAATATCTGATAGAGCAAGCTTCTGAAACGGGCTACATTAAAGAAGATCAACTGAGAACATTAAAAGAATGGAGGGTAGCACCTTCAAAATGGTTACAACAATAACGATATGTTTATAGAAACATCCAAAACTACCGTATCTAAAAGTGAAAAAGAGACTTTTGAATTTTTAAATGAACTGACAAATTTTGAACAATTGATGCCAGACAATATTGATAAATTCGAGGTACTGAACGAAAATAGATTTCTTTTCGCTTTAAAAGGAATGCCAGAAATTATTTTGGAGAAAAAAGAACAAACCCCACCGAACAAATTGGTACTAGGTGCCGCAAGTGAAAAACTGCCCTTCACACTTTCTGCAGATATTACTGCAATAAACGAAAACCAGAGTTCGGTATTGTTAAGTTTTTCTGGAGAATTCAACGCGATGATGGCTATGATGATAAAGAACCCTATTACAAACTTCATGAACACACTATCAACTAATCTGACGAAAGTCTAATAGTGTAGCTTAATTTCTTTTAAATCGTACTCCCTAACACTATCATCTTCTAGGGTAAGTCTTAGTTTACCCTCTTTTGTGATTCCTTTAATAATACCGGTAAATAGCGGACCATTAGGTTCTTGGAAGGTTGCGGGGCTGTTTTTATTAAAGAGTATATTCTCGTATTGGCTTAACATACTATTCCAAGTCGATGAACATATGTCGTTCAAATACCGTTGTAGGGTATCAAGCAGGGTTTGCAACAAATTATCCAAGTTTATTTCCCTGCCCAATACCAACTTCAAGGACGAGGCCTTGGCCTGATTTGAAAACAAAACCTGATTGACATTTAAGCCAATCCCAATTACTGACGTTTGAATCTTTTGGCCAGCAATACTGTTTTCTATTAAAATTCCGCAAACCTTAGATGTTCCTGACAGAATGTCGTTTGGCCATTTTACCCGAAGTCGAGGCAAACCTAGGTTCAAGAGCACTTCATAAACCGCACAGGACACACACATACTAATCATAAAATGATTATCTAAGTACAAGCCGTTATGCCGCTTTAAAACACTAAAAGTCAAGTTTTTACCAGGTTCAGATTCCCAAGAAGCACTTACTTGCCCCCTACCCTTTGTTTGTGCATCTGCAGTTACTATCGTAAAGTCAGATAGCCTTTTCAAGCTCATTAACTCTTTTAAATAGTCGTTTGTAGACTCCGTGGCACTAAGTTTGATTATTTTCATTTATTGTTGCTTTTATCAATCTATAATCTATTGTTAAAAACTAGGGCTAAAAGAACAAAAATATAATAACTTTGTAAAAATAAAATTTTTAAATGCAGAATAGGACAAATGGTGCGGATGAGTTAATTGCATTAATTTTACAAGGAATAGAAGAAGTAAAAGGGCAACATATAAATTTACTTGACCTTAGAGATATTGAGAACACTGTTTGCGACTATTTTATTGTTTGCAACGGTACTTCCAACACGCATGTAAATGCAATCGTAGGTTCTATCCAAAAAATAGTTAGTAAAGCAATACAGGACAAACCTTGGCACGTAGAAGGCGAAGTTAATGCCGAATGGGTGCTTTTAGACTATATCAACGTCGTAGTTCATGTGTTCCAGAAGCAGATTCGGGAGTTCTACGACATCGAAGGCCTTTGGGGCGACGCGAAGTTTACAACAATAGAAAGCAGCATTAATAATTAAAAAAATAAAATGGCTAAAGAAAATAGTACAAATCCTAAAAAACCCAAATTCAGCACTTGGTGGATATACGGTTTGGTAGCAGTCTTACTGATTGGTTTTCAATTTTTGAATAGTAATAATCTTTCCAACACAGAAAAAACTACCACTTCTGAATTGCAGGAATACTTGCGTAACGGTGATATTGATAAAATACTCATCATTACAAACACCAATCAGGCAAAGGTCTTCCTCACAAACGAAGCACTTGCAAAGGAAGTACACAAAAACGTTACTGAAAAGCCCTTTTTACCATCATCAGGACAGATTCCTCAATACACATTGGACTACGGTGACCTTCAAATATTTCAGAATGAAATATCTGAAATTAAAAAAGAAAATAACTTAGAAACGATTGTAGAATTTGGTAAAGAATCTACTGCAATCTTGGATTTTCTTTTATCCTTATTACCGTTTGTTCTTATCATAGGTATATGGATTTATCTCATGCGACGAATGTCTGGCGGTGGTGGCGGTGGTGCTGGCGGCCAAATCTTTAATATTGGCAAATCAAAAGCAAAACTTTTTGATGAAAAAACAGATACAAGAACATCCTTTAAAGATGTCGCTGGTCTAGAAGGTGCAAAAGAAGAGGTAGAGGAAATTGTAGATTTTTTAAGAAACCCCGACAAGTACACCTCACTTGGAGGAAAAATACCAAAAGGAGCATTATTGGTAGGCCCCCCTGGAACAGGAAAAACCCTTTTGGCAAAAGCAGTAGCTGGAGAGGCTAAAGTGCCTTTCTTCTCACTTTCAGGATCAGACTTTGTTGAAATGTTCGTTGGTGTAGGTGCATCAAGAGTTCGAGATCTTTTTAAACAAGCAAAAGATAAATCCCCAGCTATTATTTTCATAGATGAAATAGATGCGATTGGCAGAGCCAGAGGCAAAAATAACTTTACCGGTTCTAATGATGAAAGAGAAAACACATTGAACCAATTGTTGACTGAAATGGACGGTTTCGGAACCAACACTAACGTTATTGTACTCGC
>JBLIEO010000019.1:0-30195 GCA_047633095.1 Maribacter sp. | reverse complement strand
TTAATAAGACCAAGGGTGCGAAGCGTAATTCTAACCCTCGCCCAATTTAGGATTTAAAAAAGAAAGCAAACAGCTTCCCTACCATCCAATTCCCTCGTGGAAAGTATCGTGCAAAAAAGAGTACCAAGCCCAACGCAAAAGTTCGTTCGCCGAAAAAAAGGCAGCTAATAAATTATTAGGATAGACAAAAGATGTTCCTAAGGCGTAGCCGCCAAACTCCAAGAAGGCTATACTATTAGGCCGTACGCATATGGTGTATGAAAGGACAAACCACGTAACAATAGGGGAATAGGAGCCATATATGGCATGTAACTGGTAATCACCTGCCACCAAAAAGTAAATCGTGCTATTTCTACTTGGGTACCAAGCCAATCCATGCCAAATCCCAAAACAAGTAGACCGCGAAATACAACGCTATCAAACGTTTATCTGCTCGTAAACGCGGTAGTACCCATGCTATAAATCACGCATGTATCCGTTTATTATTTAGAAAGTTTGGTGTTAATGATGTCCAAGGCATTTTTCACCGTTAGCATTTCGTCCATATCCTCATTCTCTAAACGGATATCAAATGCATCCTCTACATCCAATACAATATCTACCAAACTGGCCGAATTAATATTTAATTCTGTAATAAAGTTACTATTCTCATGAACAGCTGTTATGTTCACATCCTCAGGAAGATATATTTTAATAATATCCTTTAATTTTTCGTAGCGTTCTTCTTTTGTCATGATAACACCTATACTTTTAATTTATAATTTTTATTTTCTTTTTTTTAACGGGCATAGACTTTTTTGACTTTTGCGAAAGAATTTAATCCAACGGTCTTAAAGGCAACAACAACAATCAGTTTAGAAGCTACACGTTAATCTATATGGGTTTCGTCGAAATCCTTACTTGATTACTCAATAGCGCTTTTTTGACAGCCGCTGATTATCATATTCCCTTACTCTCGCAATAACGAAATAAAAAAATAACCTAATCTATATACTGCTTAAAAATAACACAAGCATTCACATCACCAAAACCAAAACTGGCTTTTGCAATAATTTTAGGACGATAGGGAATGGTTTTACGCGGGATTTTAGTTTCGGATATGATAGCGGTTATTTCTGAATGTGCATCCTCACAATTGACATTTCCAAAAACTACACCCTCTTGAAATTGCAAAACAGCACCTACACATTCAATACTTCCTGCGGCTGCCAAACAATGCCCAATCATGCCTTTGAAGGAATTGATATAAGGGAAATCTACTCCTTTTCGACCCAAGGCTGCACTCCAATTTGCCACCTCAAGACTGTCTTTTGCAGTAGCAGTCAAATGTCCATTTATTACATCGATGTCGGTAGCTTCGATTCCTGCATTTTGCACTGCATTGCGAATACAACGCTGTACCGCTATGCTATTGGGTGCCGTCATGGAACCTTCGCCCAATTGTCCGCCGCTATTAATCTCTCCGCCCAGAACCTCGGCATAAATTTTTGCGCCCCGTTTTTCGGCGCTTTCCATCGATTCTAATACCAGAGCCCCTGCCCCACTTCCGGGAACAAAACCACTTGCCGATGCACTCATGGGTCTGCTTGCTTCCGCAGGGTTGTCATTATACCCTCTGGGTAAAATTCGCATGGCGTCAAAACCGCCCCATACATAGGGACCACTGTCACTGCAACTTCCCACAAGCATAACTTCGGCTTTTCCACTGGAAATACGCTCATACCCCATTAAAACCCCTTCTGTTCCTGTAGTACAAGCAGATGAGTTGGTAGATACTTGGTTGCCACAGCCTAAATTTCCTCCCAAATAAGCACTAATACCACTTGCCATGGTCTGTAAAACACTCGTGCTGCCCAGCCGTCTTACGTTTTGGTCGTCGATCATCAAAATGGCTTCCCGAAACTTATCCACCCCCAAAATACCGGTACCAAACAAGATGCCGTAATCCCATGAAGGTTCTGTACTGGTATTCGGTTCAAGACCGGCGTCTGCCCAGGCATCCATACCTGAAATAATCCCATAAACGATACCAGATGCGTTCAATCCTCGCAATTGTAAAGGAGTAAAGTAATTATTAAGACTACTATCTTTAACTAACGGACTAGCAGCTATTTGACATCCAAATTTAAGTCGTTTTAATTCCGATTGAAACCGAATTCCACTCCTGCCCTGTCTAAGGGCATTCGTGAAATCTTGGAGTCCTACACCATTTGGAGCACATACACCCAGACCGGTAATTACTACACGTCTATTCATCAGCATTGGTTGTTAACATTCCTGCCAGTATGCCCTTACAGACCATTTCGCCTTTAGCATCGTACATACGGACTTCACACTTTAGTTTCTGGAACCTAAAATAAATTTTTTTAGAAACTACACGCACTGTTTCGTTTGGCAATACAGGTTTTAGGAACTCCATTTGAGAACTGCTCATCCCTATTTTTATCTTATTTAGGTTTTTTTCACCTTGCAAAAGATAAATACCCAAACAAACCAAACCTATCTGCGCGCAACATTCTGTGAGTAGCACCCCAGGGGTAACCGGATATTCCTTAAAATGTCCTTTGTAACAATCCATGTCCGAATAAAAGGTGAAACTACCCTCTGCCCCTTCATCATCAACCTCATATAACTCATCTACAAAGAGAAAAGGTTTGGAATAAGGCAGAAATTCTAGTATTTGCTCCTTGTTCATTGTTTCATGTTCTCACCGGAGACTAGACTTTAGTCACCCTTTAATTTTATAACAACTGTCGTACGCTATTTACATACCCTCATCAAAATAGATAAACGACATTAGCCAAATCGCTTGCACTTGTGTTTCTACACCACGTCTACTATGCGCTAAAGACTAGCCATTACAGCCTACCACTCCAACAGCACGCGCTGTGCGGAAAACCCCGGACCAAAACTCAGCACCAAACCCTGTTCCCCTGCTGAAATATCTTTCTCCATAAATCGCTCTAACACATATAACACTGTCGCACTACTCATATTCCCGTAAAGCTTCAATACCGCTCTGGTATCATCAATATTCTTTCCTAAACTACCGAATAAGGCTTCTACGGTCTGTACTATTTTTTTTCCTCCTGGATGAAATATGAGATGATCTACTTTGGAGATATCACTTCCATAGCGCTCCAAAAAGGGATGTACGATATTTTGGAAATGGTTTGCAATTGTTTCCGGTACCGCTGGATCTAAAATCATTTTTAAACCATGATTGGTAAGATCAAATCCCATTAGATGCGCCGTATCCTTAAAGTGATACATCTCCTCTCCAAGTATTTTAGGCCCCTCTGCTGATTCTTCTGAGGATAGCAGTACACAGGCCGCTCCATCGCCAAAAATAGCCGCACTGACCATATTTGCCATGGAAAAATCGTTCAACTGAAATGTTGCAGTGGGACTCTCTACCGCAACGATGGCTATTCTTTTATCTGGGTTGGACTTCAGAAAATTATGAGCATAAATGAGTCCAGAAACACCAGCTGCACAACCCATTTCTGTAACGGGAAGCCTGACTACATCTTGACGCAGGCCTAATTCATTAATTAAATAAGCATCCAATGACGGAATCATAATTCCCGTGCAGCTCACCGTAATAATGTAATCCAAAGATTCTGGGGTCCAGTTCGCTTTAGAAAGGGCATCTTGGAGCACGGTTATCCCTAGTTTTTTACATTCTCGAGCATAAATAGTGTTTTTAGCTTCAAAAGATGTGGCTAAAAATACTTCTTCCGGATCCATGATGCTGTACCGTCTATCTACTGCGGCGCCCTCAAAAATCTTAATGACCTTACGCTTAAAACGCTCGTCCTGATCTTGCAGCCAGAACTCCACAAAAGGAAGTATTTCCTTAGTTTCCCTGCAATACTTGGGCAGTGTTTTGGTAACGGCTACTATTCTTGTTGTATTCATATCTAATGTTGTCGCTTTTTACGCATCACCCATACATATCTAAAGGCCCATTTCCATGAAATCCGATGGCCTAAATTGGGTAGAGATTTTGCAAATGTCTCTAATTCGGATTTAGAAAAACCCTTGGTGATAGATATTAATCCATCTATTCTTGCAGTTTTGGTATGAATAAAAAGGAGACTAAACCCCTTAAAGAGCATGTAAGCCAACCTGCTTCGCTGTAGGTCATTAATAACGATGCCTATAGTAGACAAGCGCTCAAACTGGCTAATAAACTTCAGTATTCCGTCATTTTTAAAATGATGCATCGTTAGGGTGGTAGTTACAATATCACATTGAAAATCCGAAAAATCTGTCGTTAAAATATCCCTTTCATAGTAGCTAATTTCCGGAAAATCGACGGAGGCCTTGCGTGCCAACACCAGCGCATCTGCACTTAGGTCTACGCCTATCAATTGTACCTTTATTTTTCGCTTTCTAGCCTCCAAAGCCATGTTTCGGAGCATATTTCCATCGGCACAGCCCATATCTAAAATCGTATACGATTTTTTAGAAACCCCTTCTATCAATTTAAATACCGCGTCTACCGTAATTTTGTTTCCGCCTAAAATACGATTTACTCGAGTAATATCATTCAAAACTATTTCTAGCTCATTAATGGGTCCGTCATAGTCATCCATGAGCTCAAGCTGCTCACTTCTTTGCGTCCAATCAATCATTATAAGATGGGTTTACCATGGGTTTTCGAAATTACATAATTTAAGATTCCTTTGGAACGGCCAGCTATTTTTAAACCGGCATTCATCCATTTATCATCCAAAAGCAGGCGCTGTAGTTTTCTCCCGAACCACAAACGATTCTTAAAGAACGTATTCCATCTTTTGGTGTATTCTTTTTCCAATTTGTTGCGATCTTTCTTAGGGTCGCTTAAAAATGAATGTACCGCTTCCGAAGCTAATTTTGCACTATGTATTGCCATAGCCATCCCATTACCACAAAGCGGATGTATGAGTCCGGCCGTATCCCCACACATAAGAATATGATGTACTACGGGCGCTTTTTTATCGAAGGAGATCTGGGCAATAGCCAAGGGCTTGTCAAATATAAGTTCGGATTCCTCAAAGAAATTCCTTAAATACGGATTTTTAGAAACCACGTCTCGATTGAAAGCATCGATATCCGCATACTTTTTAAAAGTATCATAATGTGCTAAATAGCAAAAATTTACAGCTCCGTTTTCCGTTTTAGAGAGTCCACCATATCCACCTTCAAAATTATGCAGGGCAACGAGGTTATCTGCAAAATTAGGATGGGTATAATGTGCTTTCACGGCCAGCCAATCCTGCTTTTTAAAACTAAAGGCTCTTTTTAAGGTTTTATCTAAGCTAGAACGTTTTCCATAAGCACCTATTACTGATGTTGCACTGTAGGTATTGCCCTCACTACTTACAGTAAAAACCTTAGAAGAGAAGTGGATGTTGGTTACTTTGGTAAACAGGAACTCTACCCCTTGGGATTTTGCTTTATTGTAAAGAAGCTCGTCAAAAAGAAATCTACTTATTCCTGTCCCCCCTAGCGGAAGCCTCGTTACTATTTTGTTGCCGTTGGCGGTGCTGATTTCAAAATCTGTAATGAGAACCCCTCCAGCAGCCATAAGGTCTACTCCTAAGTACTCCAAGTAAGGCCGCACCTCATTTGATACATACTCTCCACATACTTTATGATGTGGATATGCATTGATTTCAAACAGCAATATACTATGTCCAAGTCTCGATAAAGCGATAGCTGCCGTGAGCCCTGCAAGCCCACCTCCTACGATAATTACATCCTTCTTTTCCAATACCTGTAAGTTACGTCTTTCAAAAAAAAAATCCCTGCATAAACAGGGATTTTAATTTAGAATATACAAAGAATTATTAGTTCCCCGTTTCCTTCATTGCTTCCTGTTTTAGCTCAGGGCTTGCAACTATGGCGAGCTCTACTCTTCTATTTTTAGTTTTGCCTTCCGGCGTTGTATTATCTCCAATAGGTTGCGTTTCACCATACCACTTCGTAGTAAGCCTACTAGAACCCATACCTTTCGTATTAAGGAATGCCCCAACAGACTCCGCTCGCTGTTGAGATAAGTGCATGTTATAGTCTTCCGTACCGCTACTGTCCGTATGACCTTCAATTAAAATATTGGAATCTGGATACTCCATAAAAATACCAGCCAATTTATCTAAGGTTACAGCAGAAGCCCCTTTCACATTAGCTTTGTTACTATCGAAAAAGATACCAGCATCTTGGGTAAAGGTCACATTAATACCCTCACCTATCCTTTTTACTTCTGCACCGGGAATTTCCTCCGCTATACGCTCTGCCTGCCTGTCCATTTGGTTACCTATATAACCACCAGCGGCACCCCCGATAGCGGCTCCAAGGATTGCGCCAAGCACCGTATTATTGCCGCTGCCGACATTATTTCCGATGATACCACCTATAATAGCGCCCCCCGCTACACCAATACCAGCACCTTTTTGGGTTTTATTTGCATTTTTTATAGTGCTACAGCTCATTATCATGGCAAAAATCATAAGGTATCCGAAACGTCTAACTAGTCCTGTTTTCATTTGTATATAGTTATAAATAGGTGAATTATTTTCTACTGAACTCGTAAACAACCGAGACCGATGAACCAGCTACCATTACATTGGAGGATAGTCGCATGGCTTGTTCTGTTAAGTCTTCTATGGTCAAACGATAGCCCGCTCCACCGGAAATATCCTTTAACTTTTCGTCGATAAACTTAAACTGAAGTTGACTGTTATTATTGTCTTCCCGTTCTACTACAGACCATCGGATAAAGCGATCACCCCCACTACAAAGTGTGGAAGGAGAAATCGTATACCTTCCGGTGCTGTTGTTATCGCGAAAGAACCAGTCACTACCTTCCAAGCAAATGTCTTCAACGTCATTGAAAAGTACGGCCTTAAAATTCCCTGTATTGTTGGCAAAGGATACATCATTCAATATCCATGAACCACTTACAATATTGCGTTTAGCTCTTGCCTCCTTGGATACGGAGCACGAGGAAAAGGTCATAGCGCAAGCACTTAATAGAAAAATCATTTTTTTCATAAACTAAATAAATCTGTTGTTAACTTTAGGTACGGATTACATTGGCTGCTGGATGTGGCATAACAATAATTATTTGCTGTTTTGCATATAAAGTATGCCCACAGTAAAGATAGGCTTTGCTCAAATTAAAATAAGGCTAATGCTATCCTTTTAATGCGCGATTAAGGCAAGTAGTTCTTTTTCAAATCTGGATTTTGATAGGTAGTTTCGCTCTAACTCTGCATTAAAAGGGATAGGGGTTTCTAGACTGCCTACACGCTTTACCGGAGCGTCAAGACTTTCGAAACAGTTTTCCATTACACTAGCAGCGATATCACTGGCAATACCTCCAAAAAGACTATCCTCTTGCAGTATGATAAGTTTTCCTGTTTTTTTTACCGAAGCGTAGATACTTTCAATATCCAAAGGCTGCAAGGTTCTTAAATCTAAAAGGTCGGCTTGAATATTTGAATGAAGTGATAATACTTCTAAAGCCCAGTGAACTCCTGCCCCGTAGCTCACTATGCTTACTTGAGCACCCTGCTTTAGCAGATTAGCCTTGCCAAATGGGATGGTGTAGTTATTCGTTGGCACATCTTCATAAATACTTCGGTACAGGGCCTTATGTTCAAAAAAAAGCACAGGGTTCGGGTCCGCTATTGCGGTAGACAGGAGTCCCTTGGCATCCGACGGAAAAGCGGGATAAACTACTTTCAACCCTGGCGTTTTAGTAAACCACGCTTCGTTGGTCTGGGAGTGGAAAGGTCCAGCAGCCACACCGCCTCCGCAAGGCATACGAATAACTACATCGGCATTTTCGCCCCATCGGTAATGACTTTTGGCCAAATAGTTGACAATAGGATTAAACCCACTAGAGGCAAAATCAGCAAACTGCATTTCCATTACCGCCTTCATCCCGTTAATAGATAAGCCCATAGCGGCAGATACAATGGCCGATTCGCAGATGGGTGTATTCCGCACTCGTTCCTTCCCAAAAGCTTCCACAAAACCATCGGTGATTTTGAAAACACCACCATATTCCGCTACATCCTGACCCATAATCACTAGGTTATCGTAGTGCTCCATAGCACCGCGTAATCCATCTGAAATAGCATCTACTAAGCGAATATTTTTTTTATGTATAGAAGGGGTAACTTCTTTAAAATCAAATTTTTGATATACTGAACTTAATTCTTTACTTTCATCAAATACTATTGCTTCTTCTTCAAAGGCTATTTTGAGATTTTCCTCTATTTCAGTACTAATCTCTTGTTTTAGCGTTTCCCGTTCCGATTCTGAAAATACCCCAATCGAAAGCAAGTGCGCTTCAAAATTATCTACTGGATCTTTGGTTGCCCAAGTATCCATCATATCCTGAGGCACATACTTTGTACCACTAGCCTCTTCATGACCCCGCATCCGAAAGGTTTTAAATTCCAAAAGCACTGGTCTCGGATTATTTCGAATATCCTTACACAAAGTATCTATCTTGGTATACACTTCCAAAATATTATTCCCATCTATAATATGAGATTCCATGCCATAACCAATGCCCTTATCTGCTATATCGGCACAACTAAACTGCTCGTTTGTTGGAGTAGAGAGCCCGTATCCGTTATTTTCAATACAAAAAAGTACAGGTAATTTCCAAACGGCAGCTATGTTCAGGGCTTCATGAAAATCCCCTTCGCTGGTAGCTCCTTCTCCTGTAAATACCGCAGTAACGCGCTTCTCGTTCCTAAGTTTGTGCGCTAAAGCTATACCATCTGCCACGCCCAACTGCGGTCCTAAATGGGAAATCATACCAATTATTTTATACGCTTGCGTACCAAAGTGAAAACTTCGATCCCTACCATTGGTGAAACCACTTGCTTTTCCCTGCCATTGCGCGAACAATCTATGTAAAGGAATGTTTCGAGTGGTAAAAACACCTAGGTTCCTGTGCATAGGGAGGATGTACTCATCTTGCTGCATCGCACTAGTGACTCCAACCGATATTGCTTCTTGCCCAATACCGCTAAACCATTTAGAAATTCTACCTTGACGCAATAAAATTAGCATTTTTTCCTCTATCATTCTTGGCCGCAACAATGCCTTATACAGTGTTAACTGAGTACTTTCTGCTACCTGAAACTTCTTGTAATCCATGCCTGCGTCGGTGTATTTATAAATAATGCTATAAATGTAACAAAAAACAGGGTATCCCTGAATATTATAACCCCATTGTAACTAGACAATAAGTTGTAAATTCACCAAAGCAAAAAAGATAGATTATGAGTCTTGTGCCCAGTGTAGATTTGTCAGATTTTATTTCAGGAAATCCCAAAAGGAAGGAAAAATTTATTCAAGAGATAGGAAAAGCCTTCGAAGAAATAGGCTTTGTAGCGCTCAGTGGTCATTTTTTATCGGAAACTTTGGTGGCCGATCTTTATGACGAAATAAAAAAGTTCTTTCAAATGCCCAAACAAGTAAAGGACACGTATGAAATAGCCGGTATTGGAGGTCAACGAGGTTATACATCATTCGGTAAAGAACATGCGAAAGGTAGAAAAGAAGGCGATTTAAAAGAATTTTGGCATTTTGGACAGTATGTGACCGATGACGCCAAACTCGCCAAAGAATATCCGGATAATGTGATGGTTTCGGAGCTTCCTAGGTATAATGAAGTAGGCAAGGAAACCTATAAAATGTTGGAAAAGACCGCAAGATATGTGCTTCGTGCCTTAGCACTTCATTTAGAATTGAAGGAAACTTATTTTGATGACTATATCACCAATGGAAATTCGATTTTACGGCCCATTCATTATCCACCGATACGGTTGGAACCAAAAGATGCAGTACGTGCCGCTGCCCACGGGGATATTAATTTAATTACCCTCTTGATGGGTGCTCACGGTAAGGGTTTACAGGTTAAAAACCATCATGGAGAATGGATAGATGCTATAGCGCGGCCAGACCAATTGATGATTAATGTAGGGGATATGCTGTCTAGGTTATCGAACAATAAACTAAAATCTACCATACATCAAGTGGTTAATCCTCCCCAAGAATTATGGGGAAGCTCCAGATATTCCGTCCCATTTTTCATGCACCCTATTAGCGAAATGCCATTAAATTGTTTAGATAATTGTATTGACGAGCAGCATCCAAAGGGCTTTGAGGATATTACGGCTGGTGCATTTTTACACGAGCGCTTAATTGAATTAGGATTGATTAAAAAATAGCCATGGACCTACAAGACCAACTAAAAAATCTCTTCCCAGGGCATACACCGGAAGAAACCCCAAAAGAAAATATCGAAAAAAATATTTGGATGCAGGATGACCCTATCATTTGTAAATACGAGAAGCGAAAGGGGAAACCAATTACTATTTTAGAGGGGTATTCAGGTGCGGACGCAGATTTTAAAAAATTAGCAAAGGAGCTAAAAACAACACTAAGTGTTGGCGGTAGCTTTAAAGATAGTAAAATCATTATTCAGGGAGATTACAGAGATAGGATAATGACTATTTTAGAAAAAAAAGGATTTAAAGTGAAGCGGGTAGGCGGCTGATTGCTACTCTTTTACTTTTTTATGACGGCTTCTGATGTTCTTTTTTTGTTAATTTTTTTTTTTTTTTTCACATAAACCTTACATTTAGCAAACTAGAACCTAAACCAATCGGAAATGAGTTCCTTACTTCACATCACTAATGGTGATAGTTTTACCCAACGCCTTAATAAATTAAATATTCAAGGAGACGTGATTACTTGGCGCGAAATGCTATGCGAAGGAAAAACGTTGACCAATGTGGGAAGCGAGTCTTTTTGGAAAACACGCTACGAGTTTCTTCACAAAAACTACAAGGTTTCTAAGTCTTGGTTTATAGAAAAAACGTTAAAAGAATATCGTTCGCTTTGTAATCACAAGCAACAAGATGAAATTATACTTTGGTTCGAGTACGACCTGTTTTGTCAAGTAAATATGTTAGCGGTAATAAGCTGGTTGTTGGCAAATAGAAAGTATGCTCAAGTTTCACTGGTTTGCAGTGGAAAGGAAAATGAATCAGACAAAATGTATACCCTCAATGAGCTTTCTGATGCGCAATTATTAGGCCTTTATAAGAACAAAAAAGTGTTATCGCAAGATGACATAGAATATGCCGACTATGTATGGCAATTATATTGTAGTAATAATCCCATGCGCTTAGAAAATCTAACCGACTTTAAGGATTATCAGTTTGCATACTTAGGCGATGCTATAAAAAGTCATTTACACCGTTTTCCAAGTATTATTAATGGACTCAACGATATGGAAAATAATATTTTGAGTTTAGCTGTAAATAAAAAGCCAAGCTCCAGAAAAGACCTCTTGAATACAGTTTTGGAAAATCAGGGCAACTTGGGTTTTGCGGATAGCCAGTACGATAGGGCCATAACCAGACTTAAACCTCTTTTTACTGCTTTCAATCCCGTTAGACTTACCAAAAAAGGAAAAGAAATTTTAGATGGAAAAACTAGTTATTATTCTGGTATTCAAGACAATGATGTCTATTTAGGCGGTGCTCTTAAATATAACTTCCTTTATAATACAAACACGAGCAGAATACTAAAGCTCTAATTTTCTATGCAATTAAGCCCCTCTGAGCTTATCTTGAATGCAGATGGAAGTATTTACCACCTCAATCTATTACCCAAAGATATAGCTACTACTATTATTACGGTTGGTGATCCCGATCGTGTTTCCGATGTATCGCAACATTTTGATTCTATTGAACTCCAAAAAGGAAAACGAGAGTTTTTAACCCATACTGGCATGTTAAACGGGAAAAGAATCAGTGTTATTTCCACAGGTATTGGAACAGACAACATCGATATTGTTTTAAATGAGCTCGATGCTTTAGTGAACATAAATTTTAACACCAGAACAATTAATAAAAATCATGTCCGATTAAAATTGGTGCGCATTGGCACTTCTGGAGCTATTCAGCCAGAAATTCCAGTAGATTCTTTTCTAATGAGTAAATATGCTATCGGATTCGACGGACTTCTACATTTTTATAAGAACGATTTCGTCACCCATAAAAACCTAGAAGATGCCTTTATTACACACACCCAATGGGCACAAGAAAAAGCGCGCCCTTATATCGTAGACTTTGATGAAGATTTAGGAAAAGAACTACTAGACAACCGTATACAATTAGGATTTACAGCAACCAATACAGGATTTTACGGGCCGCAAGGTAGACAATTACGCATTGCGCCTCGTAAATCTGAAATCATGTCAAGAATGGCTAGTTTTTCGTTTGATGGCCTTCAAATAACGAATCTGGAAATGGAAACTTCCGGAATATACGCCTTAGCAAAACTATTAGGACACCAGGCAGTTTCCTTAAATTGTATCTTGGCTAATAGGGCTACTGGGGAATTTTCCAAAAACCCTGTAAAAGCCGTCCAAGAACTTATTCAACATACCCTAACTATATTAACTTTAAAGTGAAAACAATTAAAATCATAGGGGTTCCCGAGCATTTTAACCTCCCTTGGCACTTGGCAATTGAAGAAGGAGCCTTTGCCGAACGTGGAATAGACTTGCAATGGAAAGACATCCCAGAGGGAACGGGTAAAATGTGTCAACTTTTGGAGAGCGAAGAAACAGATTTAGCCATTATCCTTACGGAGGGTATTATCAAAAGCATATCCGAAGGTAATCCGTCCAAAATCATTCAACAATTTATTGCTTCCCCCCTTTTGTGGGGTATTCATGTGGCTGCTAAAAGCCAATTTAAGGCTGTTGCCGATTTGGCGAAAGCCAAGGCGGCTATAAGTCGTTTTGGAAGCGGTAGTCATTTAATGGCCTATGTAAACGTGAATAACAATCGTTGGAAGCTCAAGGACCTTTCCTTTGAGGTCATTGACAATTTGGAAGGTGCCGTTAACGCGCTTACAAACGGAGAAGCAGATTACTTTATGTGGGAACATTTTACCACAAAACCCTTGGTAGACCAAGGTGTTTTTAGATGTTTGGGCGACTGCCCTACCCCATGGCCTTGTTTTATGTTGGTCGGCACCGATAGTTTTATTGAGGCAAATGCTAGTATCCTAACACATATCCTAGAGGTCTTAGAAATATACACATCTGAATTCAAGTCGATTCCCAGTATAGACAGAACTTTGGCGAACCGCTATGGGCAGCAATTATCTGACATTCAGGAATGGATGTCCTTGACGGAATGGAGTACAACACAGCTTTCCAAACCATGTTTGGAAAAAATACAGAATACACTACTGAAATTGGGTCTGATTGAAGAAAAACTACCCGCTAAACACTTCCTATATACTAAATTAGATTAGATATCTACAGTAAGTTTCGCATGTTTGTTAATTAATTTTTTGAAAGTACTATCTGACAATGGCTTTTGTTCAAAGTCTACGATATGATGGTTGTTGGTCGCACGGTCCTTATCTTCTTGATTGTCGCTGATAGTAACTAAAACAATCATCAGTTGTTCTTTGAGTTCTTTTGAAACCTGTTCGTCATACATTCTTAGAAATTCCCACCCATCTACAATCGGCATCTTAAGATCCAACATTACCATGCAAGGCAAAGCCAAACTGTCCTGGCCTTTACTCAAAATAAAATCCAGCGCTTCTTGACCGTTTGTAGCAGTATTGATCTGAATTTCGGTCTCTAGCTTGTTAATAAAAATAGAATGTAGAAAATTACTTGCTTCGTCATCGTCTACTAGTAAAATTGATTTCAAAGAGTTTATATTTTTCATGTAGCCTTTTTATTTTTTTATTGTAAGAAAATACAATATTCAAATTAACACAAATATACATAACAGTAACTTACCAATCAATGGTTTTATTGCCTAACTCTGCTAAAATATTGTTTGTGTTTGAAAAATGGCGATTTCCAAACCAATACCCTCTGTTTGCGCTCAAAGGAGAAGGATGACCCGAAGTAAAGATATGATGTTTGGAGTCGTCTATTAGTTTTGCCTTGTTCTTGGCATAACCACCCCATAACAAAAATACCAAGCCGTCTTTCTCATCCGATAGGGTTTTGATGATGGCATCCGTAAACGTTTCCCAACCCTTTTTTTGGTGGCTACCTGCCTCGTGTGACCTTACAGTCAGCGTAGCATTCAGTAATAATATGCCTTGTGTGGCCCAATGTTCCAGATTACCACTTTCCGGGTAGGGCTTGTCAACATCTGATTGCAATTCTTTAAAAATATTAACAAGCGATGGCGGATGTTTTACCCCGTCTTGTACCGAAAAAGAGAGTCCGTTTGCTTGGTTTGGACCATGATAAGGGTCTTGACCTAGAATAACAATTTTAGTATTCTCAAAAGTGCAATGGTCAAAAGCCGCATAAATAACTTCCTTTTTAGGGCAACACGAGTTTTGAATATATTCCTGGTTTACAAAAGTCATTAGCTCCTGAAAATAGGGTTTTTCAAATTCATCTTTTAGTTGAGAGTTCCAACTGTAATGCATATCTGATTGTATTTTTTACTATGGCAATCAAAATTAGTTAAAAACTGATGGATATGTTAACGGGAATTAGGTTTGATAAAAAATTAGAAAAAACTAACTTCGCTACCCATGCAAAATGGTTTTAGGATAATCACGTAATCCATTTTATAAAGCAGCGTAAAGATGGATTATGATTATGTTATCATAGGTAGTGGTTTTGGAGGTTCGGTTAGTGCCTTGCGATTATCAGAGAAAGGATACAAGGTATTAGTGGTTGAAAAAGGTAAATGGTTCAAGGCTAAAGATTTTCCCAAGACCAACTGGAACTTCAAAAAATGGTTATGGATACCTTACCTGCGATTTTTTGGTATCATGAAACTTTCCGTTTTTAAACATATCGCTATTATTTCTGGCACCGGTGTTGGTGGCGGTTCTTTGGTGTATGCCAATACCTTACCAACGCCCAAATCTGCTTTTTTCAAATCAGGGAGCTGGAATGAATTAAACGATTGGGAAAAAAAACTAAAGCCCTATTATACCTTAGCGCTAAGAATGCTAGGTGCAGCTAAAAATCCAGAATTATTTGATGGCGATTTAGGGCTTCAGAAAATGGCAAAAAATTTAAATATACAAGAAAAATTTGCCCCAACTCGCGTCGCTATTTTCTTTGGTAAACCGAATCAAACACAAAAAGATCCTTATTTCGATGGCAAAGGTCCAGAACGCTCTGGTTGTACTTTTTGCGGCGCGTGTATGACGGGTTGTAGGCATAATGCCAAGAATACGCTCGATAAAAACTACTTATACCTTGCGCAAACAAATGGGGCAGAAATATGGGCCGAGAACGAAGTATATGACGTGCGTCCTATTGGGAAAAATGACGGTTCTCAAGGGTATGAGGTTTCCTTAAAAAGCAGCACAAAAATTTTTAGCAGACATCAAAAAATAAAAACGAAGGGCGTTATTTTCTCAGGTGGTGTTTTAGGCACGGTAAAGCTATTACTAAAGCTTAAACAAAAGTCTTTACCTAATTTATCTAAAAAGCTTGGCGAAGACATCCGTAGTAATAACGAAACTTTGGTCAGCGTTACCGGACTGGAAAACGAGAAAAACTATTCAAAAGGCATAGCCATCGGAAGTATCCTTACCACTGATGAAAACAGTCATCTTGAAATTTGTCGATATGGAACGGGTTCCGATGCATGGAAGCTAGCACACCTGCCCTACGTAACTGGTTCTAATGTGATATCACGCCTTTTTAAAATACTGTTGAAATTCCTAAAATATCCAGTTGAATATTTCAAAATTTACTTTGTTAATGGCTGGGCAAAAAATACGGTTGTTTTACTTTTTATGCAAACGCTGGATAGTACCTTAACGTTTAAAAGAAACGCTTTGGGGCAGATGACTTCAAGCATAGGAACAGGTAAAGCTCCAACGCCATTTATTCCAGAATCTATACAACTGGTTAAGGCCTACCAGAAAGCCATAAACGGTATAAGTAGCTCCTTCGCAATAGAAACATTGGCAGGAATACCATCTACAGCTCATATCTTAGGCGGTGCCGTTATGGGACAGGACGCTGCTACTGGTGTCATTGATAAAAACAATAAAGTTTTTGGCTACGAGCAGTTGTTTGTTATTGATGGCGCTATGATTTCTGCAAACCCAGGAGTGAATCCGTCACTTTCAATAACTGCTATTGCAGAGCACGCAATGGATCAAATAGCGATGAAGAACGACCTGGGTTAAAGCGATAAAATAATGACAATTCCCCTCAATAGGACAATGGTTAAGCAGCCAACTATTTACAAATAATGTAATTCAATGGAATAGATACGTAAAGGTGTAAAGCTTCTTTTAATTCTTATTAGCGTAGTCATAATTGGTATTGTTCTATTTTTTAGCCAAAGGGACATCCCATTGGAGAAATTAAAACTAAAGGATAGAAATACGGCCTCTTCGTTTATTACTGTAAATGGTATGGAGGTTCATTATCGGGATGAGGGAAAGCAAACCGACACTATTTCGATAGTACTTATCCACGAGACAGGATTCAGTTTACATACATTTGATATGTGGGCAGATAAGTTGAAGAAATCAAATCAGGTAATCAGAATGGACCTTCCCGCATATGGACTAACTGGTCCTTTTCCTGATGCTAACTATTCCATGCGGCATTATACGAGTTTCATGACAGAATTTTTGACCGCCTTGGGGATTAAAGAATGTGTACTGATTGGTAATTCCTTAGGTGAACAAATAGCATGTTACCTTACCCTAAAGAAACCAATCATGGTAGAAAAATTGATTTTAATTGATGCGGCTGGATAACCAAAAAGCTCGAAAAGCAAACCAATTGCCTTTACATTAGCTAAAGTACTTTTGCTGAACAAAGTACTTATCCGTGTAACACCCCGTTTTTTAGTGAGGGCTAGTGTTGAAAATGTATATTTTGATATATCAAAAGTTACTGATGTACTAGCAGACAGGTACTTTGAACTCACCCTTAGGGAGGGTAATCGACAAGCCTTTGTCGATAGGCTTACTAGTTCCGTAGATTCGGTTGCCTTAAAGCAAATTAAAAATATTCAACAGCCAACCCTTAGACTTTGGGGAGCAAACGATATGCTAATTCCTCTGAAGAATGGACACAGATTTAAAAGGAACTACCAAATAACAACATGGTAATTTTAGATGATACGGGGCATACCCCAATCGGGGAGCGCCCATTTGAAAGTCTAAAACCAGTAGTTGACTTTTTAAAAAACACAGATTAATCTGTTTGGGCTAACTTCCAATAGATTAATCAGCTGAGAACAAGCCGGTAGGCAGGTTAGGGAAGTGAATTTTCAATACAACTCAGCCTTAGAACATCGAACCCTACATTCGTATTCAACTACTTTTCTAATCTTCAAATTCAGAAGTCGCCAAAGCTTTCAAAACATCTATTCCTTTTTGCCTGCGCACTACTAAAGTGACACTATATAGGAGTATAACATCCTACTTTACGTACATCATAGGTTTTAGCCGTCCATCTTTTTTCTTCTTTAAGATCTCCTTTAAATTCACTCAAAACCGCAAGATTATAACAAGCCCTACCGCTAATACGCGTCTTAGAATTGGCTATTTCCTACTCCCAAAGCTTACTAGCAAAGTTATTGGCGCCTTTTTGGACTTTCTCATCAGCTAGCACCCTTTTTTGTGACCCCAAAGAATAGTAATCTGTTTGAACATCCAATGTGTTTGATTGCATTCCATTCGCGTAGGTATTTCCTGAGCTCATACTTTGCTCTTTTAAAGTTTCCCTACGCTTGTCAATCGCTCGTAAGGTATCGACACGATTTAGTCCTTTACCCGATGCTATAATCTGTTCTTTAGTAGTAAATTCATCAATTAACATCCTTTGCTCTGTGCCGTAAATTATCCCTCCGTTTTCAATTAATGTATTTAGATGTATTTAGCGTAATTTCTTGGGCGGAAACTTCGGTTTTAAGGTGCATCATATCCAAATTGTCCATTTTAGTTTTTTTAAAGGAAAACTGAGTTTCAGTAGCGTTGTTTGCGGACTACTATTATTTGCTTCTAAATTTACGCAAATAAAAGCCGCATAACATTTGTTAAAATAAATTGAAATACACTGGATATAACCAAATAAGGTTGCCTTTCAAATTCCCCAATCTCACCTCCAATCCTTACCTTTGCCGACAATCAAATAACAACGTGGCAAATATACAGAGTAAGACACTTCAAGATTTAGAATTTCCAACAGTATTACAGCAGGTAGCCGCTCGCTGCAACACGGAGATGGGCAAACAGGCAGCCCAAGAGATCATCCCTTTTCCAGAGGAATCCCAAATGCGAAATGCGCTTGGCAAAACCTCAGAATACCTAGCGTCATTTATTAGCGATAATAGAGTTCCAAATCATGGCTTTGATACTATTAATTCAGAATTACAATTACTTAAGATAGAAAACACCACCCTGGAATTACAAGGCTTTAAACGCATTGCTACCATATGTGATACTATTGTTACCCATCATAAATTCTTTAAAAAATTCAAGGAATACTATCCGCTGCTTAACGCGTCCGTAGCACAACTGGAATCCAACACTGAAATTCCAGCATTGATCAATGGCGTTATAGACCGTTTTGGGGAGGTAAAAGACAACGCTTCGGACGCGCTTTTAAGCATCAGGAGGCAAATGAACCATGCGCGTGGTAAAATTAGCCAGAGTTTTGGCTCGGCTTTAGCCACCTACCAAACGTCTGACTATCTGGACGATATTCGGGAGTCGGTCGTAGAGAACCGTCGCGTACTTGCCGTAAAGGCCATGTACCGCAGAAAGGTCAAGGGCACTGTTATGGGTACTTCCAAAACTGGGAGCATTGTGTACATAGAGCCGGAAGCCGCTTTAAGGTACAGCAGAGAGCTAAATAATTTGGAATTTGAGGAAAAAGAAGAAGTCCAACGTATTCTCAACAATCTTACGAATCAAATACGACCATTTAGAGCGCTTTTAAGGGAGTATCAAGACTATCTGACACAGATTGATGTTACGGCGGCAAAAGCCAAGCACGCACAAGATATCAATGCTTTATTGCCTAAATTAAGTAAGGGCAACAGACTTTATATGAAGGATGCCTACCATCCCTTGTTATTTCTCAGCAATAAGCGTAACAACGAAAAAACCTATCCTCAGACCATTGAGCTACACGATGAAAATAGAATCATTGTCATTTCAGGTCCTAATGCTGGTGGTAAAAGTATCACACTCAAAACCATTGGGTTATTACAACTGATGTTGCAAAGCGGTATGCTGATTCCGGTACATGAACGGAGCGAAGTCTGTTTTTATGATAAGATATTAACAGATATTGGAGATAACCAATCTATTGAAAATCATTTAAGTACGTACAGTTACCGACTTAAGAACATGAAACAATTTTTAAAGCGTTGCAACAACCGTACGTTATTTTTAATTGATGAATTTGGTACAGGAAGTGATCCCGAACTAGGCGGTGCCTTAGCAGAAGCTTTCTTGGAGGTATTTTATGAACGGGAGTCCTACGGCGTCATCACTACGCACTATGCCAACCTAAAAGCCTTGGCCAACGAATTGCCTTATATGAGCAATGCTAATATGTTATTTGATGGCAGAACGTTAGAACCTACCTTCCAGTTAATGTTGGGACAAGCAGGTAGTTCCTTTACGTTTGAGGTAGCACAGAAGAACGGTATCCCCTACTCTCTCATTAACAAGGCAAAAAAGAAGATAGAGCGTGGCAAGGTTCGTTTTGATGCAACAATAGCCAAACTACAGAAAGAGCGCAGCAAAATGGCAGAGACCGGGTCTAGATTAAAAGAAGAAGAGTCCAAGGCCCGAGAAGAAGCAGCCCGATTGGAAAAACTCAATGCCAAGGTGAAGTCCAAGCTTGAAAACTACCAAGAACTCTATGATCACGACCAACGCATGATTCAGTTGGGTAATAAAGTTAATATTGCGGCGGACAAGTATTTTCAAGATAATAAAAAAAGACCGTTGGTTTCTGAACTCTTGCGCTTGGTAGAGACTGAAAACAGCAAGCGTAAGAAAAAATCCACCAATCAGGCCAAAGCAGAACGCTCCAAAAAGGCAGAAGTGGCCCAAGAAGTACAAAAAGAAGTGAAGGTCATACGCGAGAAAAAGCAGGTAGCAAATAAAAAAGCCATTTTTAAAGAAAAGAACAAGCCAAGACCGGTTTTTAACATTGGAGACCGAGTTCGTATGACCGATGGGAAAGCCGTTGGCAGTATAGATAAGCTAGAAAAAGGTAAAGCTATAGTGAATTATGGAATATTCACAACCAATGTGAGTGTGGATCAGTTGGAGTTGGTGGGAAAGTAAATTTGATAAACATGAATAATAAATTCAAAAAGAGCACTTAGGAAATACCTTGCCTTCTCACAATCAAATTGACCAATTTTTTGTACTTAGAAGTGCTATAAAATCAACTACTAATAGTCGCTTATTTTTAGGCATCTACTCCCAAAATGGAGTTCCTTACGATAGTCGTAGTAATGCAGGGAGTATGCCTCTTTTTGGCGCGGGTGACTCGAATACTGTTGCTAAATCGAAACTAATAGCACAACTCTAATTTAAGTATTTAAAGCGTTCTTACCCTTATAAAAGGAACAGTGATACCACTATCAAAACTAAGTGTTCTATTCTTTGGTGCATTTAACGGCAATTCATCTACTTTAATTTTATCGTATTTATCACCTTAAGGTGGGCCTGACAGTAATAATCCAACATAATCCTTTAGTTTAACATAAAATTCAATTTGATTAACGCTCATGCTTTGACTATAAAGTTTGAACACATAACCTGAATTCTTTCCATACGTATGGTCATACTAAACACCATCCGCACCCTTATTTTACATAGCTATATACGTGTCACCTACTTTTAGTTTCATTTTCAAATATTCGTACACCTTAGTACTGATTCGTCGTGTACTGGTGATTTTATCAATATTTACTTGGCCGTCAACATATGCTAATTCTCAATTGCGAACTTGATACTCTGAAGCCACAATTACTTTAGCTTTAGTAAATAGATTTAACCTCTTTCTTAAATACCTTATAAAGTTTATGTCACACCAAAGAGCTATCGTATCTTTACAAGGTGGAAAAAGATAAAAAAATAATCTTATTTGATGGTGTTTGTAATCTGTGTAATAGCTTCATACAGTTTATTATCAAGCGAGACAAACAAGATGTCTTTCGGTATGCTTCTTTACAAAGCAATATCGGACAACAACTAGTCTCGGAGCATGGAATTGATACCAAAACCCTAGATTCCGTTATCCTTATTGCGCCTGGAATTGCGTATTACATTAAATCCGACGCAGCATTGCAAATTGGAAATCAGCTAAAGGGTTATTCTATTCTTTCGAGAATATTATACTTGATTCCCAGTGGTTTGCGAAATATCGTATACGATTTAATAGCACGCTATCGCTATGTTTGGTTTGGGAAAAAAGATGCTTGCATGATTCCTACGCCTGAATTGAAGGCTAAGTTTTTGGAATAACTCATCCAAATCACTATTTCCCTCACTCCACTCGCTCCTTCCCCCAATTGCCATTGTTAATTATCCTAGTTTCGTTTAAACCTGCTTCAACCTAAAACAACAACTCTAAAACTTTTTTACCTTTTTTAGCCGTGTGTCCTTTGCTGAGTTTTCGAAACATTAAAAAAACCTCGGGGCAGGCCCAAGATGCAGTAAGAGGAAAATAGCTTTTTCAGTTTTCCAAGCAAGCTTACGAGGCATTAAACCTGTATATCCCACTGAAAAAGCTGGATTACTTTAATGGGACTTTCTACCAAAATTGATGAAAGCAGTATTCAAATCTCGGGACTAAAGGCCATCTCTATTCTGTCCATGTCTTATGATATAAATTATATGACCTAATCGAAAATCAAACAGTCACGCTGCCGCTTTAAAAACGTTTGAACGCCACATAGCAATTGATATTTCCTTTCTTAAAAATAACATAAGTGGACGCGAAGAAGAGGAACAGGTTATTTATGCCAACCGCAGCATGAGCGGAAGAAGGCAAGACTTAAACCTAGAGCGAGTAAGAGAAATCAGTTCGTACTACGGAGAGCGAATTACTGCAATTAAAAATGAAGTGTTTATGGCAAATCTGTAAATAAAACAGCTTAGTACTGAAATCAGAATAGTGCAAAAAAGTAGCTGAACTGAATAATACACCAGAAAAACAACAAGGCGAGATTAAAATAAAGTCCGATGTACCCGCAGCAAGCACGCTTAGTCTGACCGTTTCGTACCAAGTGCCAGCTGCCGGATGTATTCGAAATTACGATATCAAATCCGAGAATATAAATACACCTATATCCCTACGATATAAGGCCCATGTCTATCAAAAAACAGGAAACGATTGGAATAACCTTAGCATTATACTATCCACCGGAAGCCCAAATCTAAATCTTGCTCAAATATAGTCGCAACTACTTAAAACTGGGTTTTTATTCAAATAGATTAAAGACCTGCACACAAATAACAAGGAGCCTAACTAACAACCCCTATTTTACTTCATCATAATGGTCATCCCAATTTTTAGATTTTGGGTCGTCGTGCAATTTTCCGACGGATTTGGCAACAATGGTAGCAACAGTAGCATCCCCTGTTACGTTAACCACCGTTCTTAGCATATCCAAAGGTCTGTCCACCGCAAATATTAAAGCCAAACCAATCGCATATTTATCGGGTGGAAACCCGACCGATTCCAATACAATAACCAACATCACCATTCCTGCACCCGGTACAGCTGCGGTTCCGATGGATGCCAAAAGCGCTGTTAATACTATGGTCAGTTGACCGCTCAGTGGTAAGTCGAAACTTAAGGCCTGTGCAATGAATACCGCTGCAATACCTTGATAAAGACTGGTGCCATCCATATTTACGGTAGCTCCAACAGGAAGCACAAAACTCGATACTTCCTTATCCACACCAATATGCTCCTCTACTCGTTCCATGGTCACAGGTAAGGTAGCCGCGCTTGAACTGGTTGAAAATGCAAGAAGTTGTGCTGGACTTAGCTGCTTTAAAAACCAAAACGGATTCTTTTTTGCAAAGACAGAAACCAGTATACAATAGAACACAATCATTAAAAGAAGGCCTAAAACGACCACTCCTGCATATTTGAGTAAGGCCAACAAAATTTCAGGATCACTGGACGAGACCACTACGTTTGCCAATAAAGCAAATACAGCAAATGGAGCGGAAAGCATTATTAAATCGACCATCTTTAAAACGACATCATTAAGAGAATCGAAGAAGTTCTTTAGGGGTTTTGCTCTCTTTTCTCCGATTAACAACATAGAGATGCCCATGAAAATAGTAAAGAAAATAACCTGCAACATAAGTTGGTTGTTGCCCAGTGCTGCAACGGCATTGTCCGGCACCATATCCTCTAAAAACTTTAATGGCCCACTTTCTTTTTGGCGCGAAGCTTCTTCAAGTTTAGCAGTAACACCCTCGTCGTTGGCGTAGGTAGATGTCAATTTTTCAATAGTTTCCTCAGAAATACCAGTTCCGGGTTCTATAACATTCACTAAAACCAAGCCCAAAATAACGGCAATTGTAGTCGTACCTATATAAATTCCAATGGTACGCAGGCCTATATTTCTAAATTTTGAAATATCCTTTAAATCCGATATCCCTTTTATCAAGGACGCTAAAATAAGCGGCACGGCAATAAGTTTAAGGAGTTTGATAAAGATAGTTCCTAAGGGAGCAATCCAATTCAAAACAAATTCCTTACCCCAATCTAGATACGTCATACCAAAGCCAAAAACCAGCCCCAACACCATACCTATCATTATTTGCCAATGCAATTCAAGCTTCTTCATAAAAATAGTTTGTTTAGGCAAACAAGATACTATTTTGAATGGAAGGATGAAAGGGATGTTGGTAAACTGTGCTAAGTGGTTAGTAAAAAGCTAGCCGTAGACAGCAGGAAGTAGGAGTAAATTGCATGGACAGAGAAACGTAAGCACTATAATTGCTATAATCAGACAGAAAATTGAAGTGATTAATGAAAGTTCTCACGAGTTAGCAAATTGTCCGGCATGGTAGTAAGCTTTATCAGATGGCCCCAGCAGCAGCGTACCTCGGAAGGACAAACCTAAAACCTGCCTGCAACCAGCAATAAAAACTAAAAAAAACACCACACTCCACACTATTTTGAAATGGAACCTTCCTGCGGAAAGCAAACATGAATCAGTGTATTTCTCTTTACTTAAGTCTATACTCGAGTTTTGAAATTAATCTAGGGTTTTAAGCTTCTATTTGATTTGAAAAGTTGCATTTACTCTGACTTAATTGTCCGGTTTAGCAGCATATAATCTGCCAATACGAGCGCTGTCATTGCCTCAACAATAGGAACGGCGCGTGGAACTACACAAGGATCATGTCTCCCTTTACCTTGAGCTTGCACTTTGTTTCCCTCCTTATCTATAGTCTCGTAACCTTGTATAACTGTAGCTACTGGCTTAAAGGCAATATTAAAGTAAATATCCATACCATTGCTTATACCGCCCTGAATACCACCACTATAGTTTGTTTTTGTAGTGCCGTCTGAATTGAATTGGTCGTTGTGTGCGCTGCCTTTCATTTTTACGCCCTCAAACCCACTACCATATTCAAAACCTTTTACGGCATTGATAGATAGCATGGCCCTCCCTAGTTCGGCATGTAGCTTGTCAAATACAGGCTCCCCCAAACCTATGGGTACATTTTTGGCTACACAAGTAATAATCCCACCAATGGTATCACCTTCTTTTTTAATGGATTTGATATGTGACTCCATTTTAGCAGCCATTTCGGGATCCGGGCATCGCACGGGATTGGACTCGATTAGCGATAAATCCAGTTCTCGATAGTCTTTTTCCAGTCGTAAATCGCCTACTTGGGTTACAAAGGCATTTATTTGTATTCCTTTTAAAAACTGCTTCGCGATGGCCCCAGCTACTACCCTACTGGCTGTTTCACGAGCAGAGCTTCGTCCGCCTCCCCTATAATCCCTAAAACCATATTTCTGGTCGTAAACATAATCTGCATGTGAGGGGCGGTAAGAATCTTTTATATGTCCGTAATCCTTGGATTTCTGATTGGTGTTATGGATAGCAAAGCCAATGGGCGTTCCCGTAGTCTTACCTTCAAAAATACCAGAGAAAAATTCTACTTCATCCGCTTCTTTGCGTTGTGTTACAATAGCGGACTGCCCGGGTTTGCGCCTATCCAATTCTTGTTGAATAGCCAGTAAATCGAGTGTAATTCCAGATGGACAACCATCTATTACCCCACCAATCGCCTTTCCATGTGATTCTCCAAACGTACTTACCCTAAAAAGGTTCCCAAAAGTGTTTCCTGCCATACTTTAGTTACATCAATAGTTACAAATGTAATTTTTAAATGGTTTAAAGAAAAATTTACAGCAGGCTTAAACTTAAATTAACCTTGACGAGGCTTAGTAAGGATTACTCAACCTTTAGATTAGTATTCAATATTACCCCTATATAGGAATTAATAAACCATACGGTTTAATTTTATTCACAAAGCTTTCCGTTGCGGAAAAGAAAACTTTAAATAGTGGTTATTTCTGATGTTCATTTGGGAACTTATGGTTGTTATGTGGATGAACTACTTGTCTATTTAAATAGCATATGCCCTAAGACCCTAATCTTGCATGGGAGTATCGTGGATATTTGACACTTTAAAAAAAGTTATTTCCCACCGTCCCACCTAAACGTCATCAAAAAAAATTATTTCAATGGCCTCTGAAGGAGCGGCCGTTTATTACCTTACTGGGAACGATGATGACATACCCTTATCGTTGGAGCGTACAGCTTTTTGAAATATAAACTTCTGCAATACACTGATATTGAATTTGAATGGAAAAAAAATATGGTTTTTTCATGGAGGTATTTTTTGATATGCCGCTAGTAAATGCTAAATGGATAGTGAAACTTGGAATTATAGGATATAACTTGTTACTGAGGGTAAACAGACTCATGAACTGGATATTAAAAAAGAGAAAACTGGAAAAATATTCACTTTTAGATAAAATTAAAGACAATAAAGCGCAGTCCAAGTATATATCGGATTTTGAACATACCGTTACTGACCTTACCGCCGATAGTGGATATGATTGTGTTGTTTGTGGTCATATACACGAACCTAAGAAGGAACAAAGAGAAACATCGCAGGGTACGATACTGTATTTAAATTCTGAGGATTGGGTAGAAAACCGCACGGCTTTGGAGTATTCCTATAAACGATAGAGATTGTACCAACACGAAAAAGACAAATTGAGTCCGTTTTTTGAGGAAATAGCATTGAATTGATGAATATCAACGAGTTATTTGCATCCATCAATTCAAAAAAACTAGTGCCTACAAAAGAGATGTAGCATACGTTTCTTAACCAAGCAACACCTACTCAGCTTTTAAGGCTTCTCGTAATATACTTACAGGATGTTTGGCAATTCTTTTCGTTCCGTCGAATATTTGGTGTCTACAACTAGTGCCGTTAGCAGCGATAATCGTATCTGGACTAGACTTTTTCACTGCCGGGAATAGTTTTAAGCTTCCGATTTTCATACTGATTTCGTAGTGTTCTTTCTCGTAGCCAAAAGAACCGGCCATACCGCAGCACCCTGATGGAATTATAGTAACCTTGTAGTTTTTGGGAAGGTTTAGCACATCAAAAGTTACTTTTTGATTGCTCAACGCCTTTTGGTGGCAATGATTATGAATTTTTATGTCTTTTGCAGTTTCTGTAAACATAGCTGTATCCAGATGACCCTTTTCTATCTCTTTGGCTAAAAACTCCTCTATTAAAAACGAGTGATCAGCGATACATTGCGCCGTTTCGCTATGTGGCGTTAGCCGTTTATATTCATCTCTGAAGGAGAGGATTGCGGAAGGTTCCAGCCCTAAGATTGGCACCCCTTTATCAGCAAATGCAATCAATTCGGTACTATTCTTTTCTGCTAATGATTTAGCTTGTTTTAAAAAGCCCTTAGAAAGGTAGGTTCTACCACTTTCCGCGTAATACAGTTCTACATCATATCCCAAACGCACTAACAAAGCTATTGCATCTTTACCCACTTCCACATCTAAGTAACGGGTAAATTCATCGATATATAAAATGACTTTTGATTTAGATGGAGTATGTTGATTTCTAGATTTTTGGAGTTCCTTATTAAAATTAAAACGATACACTTTTGGAAGGCTTCTTTCTTGCGCAACTCCACTTATTTTCTTGATTAGGCCACTCAGAAATTTAGAAGCGTAAACCGCATTAGTTAGCCCGGAAACGCTACTTCCCAAACGGTTCAGTTTGGTATTATAAGCAAACAGCTTACTGCGTAGCGGATATCCATTCTGCTCTTGGTATTGATAGAGAAACTCTGCTTTTAGCGTAGCGATATCGACATTACTCGGACATTCGCTAGCGCAGGCTTTGCAGCTGATACAGAGATCAAAAACCTCTTTTAGTTCTTCGCTATCAAAACCATTGGTAGACTTTTGTGGATTGGTCAGGAATTCGCGTAGTGCATTGGCCCTGCCCCTAGTGGTATCTTTTTCGTTTTTAGTTACATGGTAACTAGGACACATACCCCCTGGCATGTTATGCGTTTTTCTGCAGTCCCCACTACCATTGCATTTCTCTGCCGCTTTTAGGATGCCTTCGCTATCGGAGAAATCCATCAAGGTTTTGATTTTCGGCTCTTTTCTATCAATATCATACCTAAAGGATTCGTCCATTGGGTAGGCGTCGACAATTTTTCCTGGGTTTAAGATGTTGTTAGGGTCAAAATAGGATTTAATCCGTCGTAATAGCTCATAATTTTTATTCCCAATCATCAAGGGAATAAACTCCGCACGCACAATTCCGTCGCCATGCTCACCGCTAAAAGAGCCTTTGTATTTCTTGGTTAACTTGGCAACGTCGGTAGTGATGTCCCTAAAAAGAGCTACATCATTAGATTTTTTTAGATTTAAAATAGGCCTTAAGTGAAGTTCCCCTGCACCTGCATGGGCATAGTAGACCGCTTTCTGATCATACCCTTTCATAATCTGCGTAAACTCGCCTATGAATTCCTTTAAATCTTCTAATGCTACTGCAGTATCCTCGATACAGGCAACGGCTTTCATATCACCTACGATATTCCCCAGCAAACCCAACCCCGCTTTTCTAAGTTCTATGGCCTTAGCAATATCGGCACCAAAAAGTACCGGCTGTGCGTAGCTGAGTCCAGAATTTTCAATCGTCATCCTGACTTTTGCAATACTATCATTCAGCTCACTCTCGGTATGCGCACTGATTTGCAACATCAGAAGCGCCTCTGGATCTCCTTCCACGAAAAACCGGTTTACCATTTGCGCCCTATTATTTTTAGTGCAGTCTAAAATCACCCTATCCATCATCTCGCACAATTGTAACGGATGTTTCATTACGGGAGCGACATCCAAAAGACAATCTTCTAACGACGTGTAATGTGTAACAATCATCGCGGAAAGCGGAGGTGGTAAATCGTCTAATTGAAGCGTAATTTCCGTAGTAAACGCTAAGGTACCTTCGCTTCCGCAAAGTAATTTTGCTAGATTGATTGTTTGCTCATTACCGCCAAAATGCACTGATTTCAATAGTTCGTCTACCGCATAACCCGTATTTCTACGATGGATCTCAGGCTTTGGAAATTCAGCCATTATTTCCTGTGCTATAGTCTTATTTGATAATTCTTTATGTATATTTTTATAAAGTGATGCTTCAACTGTATTTTCTTTTAATTTATTTAAATATGAGGCTTCTGAAAGCGCTCCAAAGCAAGTAATACTTCCGTCTGAAAGGACAGTATTTATGGAGACCACTTTATCACGTGTAACCCCATATTGTATTGAAGTGGTGCCCGAAGAGTTATTGCCTACCATTCCGCCCATCATGCATCTATTCGAGGTAGATGTGTTGGGACCAAAAAATAGACCAAAAGGTTTTAGGTATTGATTCAGTTCATCCCTGATTACCCCAGGTTGAACGGTTACTTGCCTTTTTTCTTCATCCAAATGAAGAATTTTTGTGAAATGTTTGGAAACATCTACAACAATGCCTTCTCCCACACATTGGCCTGCTAACGACGTTCCTGCAGTTCTAGGAATCAAACCTATCTTATGGGTATTGGCAAACGCAATAAGTTTTTGGATATCGGCAACAGTTTTGGGAAAGGCCACAGCCATAGGCATTTTACGGTATACCGATGCATCGGTAGCGTATAAAGTTTTTGACAGTGTATCTTCCTGAAATGCTCCTTCAAGCTCCTCAGATAATTGGGAAAGTATACTTTTATTCAAACTGGCACAATTTTGGGTACTAAATTAAGTTTTATTGTTTGAGTTATCATTGAGAACGGCTCATTTTTTCTTCATTAATTAAATCAGGAACATATGAAAATGTTAAAATCGTTTACGTTTATTATTCTACTTGCTGGAGCATCGTTGAGTGCACAAAGCATCTCTAATCACTCATTGGGTTTGCGATTGGGCGATAGCGACGGATTTGGGGCCGAAATCTCTTACCAAAAATCTCTCACCAACACAAATAGGGTAGAAATTGATTTGGGCTGGCGGGACAGTAGAAAGTTTAACGCCTTTAAAGTAGCCGGACTCTACCAATGGGTAAGACCAATAGAAGGTGATTTCAATTGGTATTATGGCGTTGGTGGTGGATTAGGCAGCGTTGATTTTCCAAATATTTCCAATAATAATGATAGTGGAGGTGTCTTTATTTTTGGAGCAGGTACCATTGGTATCGAGTATGATTTTGATATTCCACTAGTAGTCTCTCTTGATTTTAGACCAGAGTTAGGCTTAATTGGTTACGATGGATTTGATTTTGACATCGGACTTGGTATTCGTTACCAATTTTAACTAAACCACAGTATTGATTTAAAAAGCTATCGCGCCAAAGGCAGGTAGCTTTTTTTTATGCATTTATATAACTACTTTTGACTTTTAAATCAATAATTTTATGAGAAATAGCTTACTACTATTAACGATTCTGATTATCACATTAAGTTGTAATCAAAATCCAGACGGTTACACAATTAACGGAGAATTGAGAGGAGAGTTTGAAGAA
>JBLIEO010000018.1:0-30225 GCA_047633095.1 Maribacter sp. | reverse complement strand
ATTTTCTTTGGAGACCATTTTGGCTCCATTCTTAATTAAGAAATCCTCGAATTTCTTAACTGTTTCCTCTATCTGTACATCAGATAGAACGGGATTCAAAATGAAAACAGTTTCGTAATGGTTCATAGTATAAATTTTGTTTTAAGGAGTGCAAAAGTAGCCATTATTTTAAAATATATATAAGAAAACGCAAAAATCTTCGTTATAGATAGGAAGAATATATAAATTGATTAGACCAAATCTTAAATTTATCATCATTGCCAACTATACAAAGAACATTACATTGTTTACATCTTTTGTTGCATTTTGTCGTGTTTTTAGTGTTATTTGTTAATGATTTAACCCCACAAATCAGCCCTTATGAAGTTAAGAAGTATTATCGTTGATGACTCGTCCATGCAAAGGATGGCCGTCGCAAAGTTGGTGAACAATCATCCCAACTTAGCCATGGTAGCCGAGTACAGCAATGCTATTGAAGCTAAGAACGGTATTAAAAATAACGAGATAGACCTTATCTTTCTTGATGTTGAAATGCCAATTATTACAGGATTTGACCTACTCGAGTCCCTAGACAAGAGTCCTCAGGTAATTTTAATTACCGGTAAGCCCGATTATGCCCTAAAAGCTTTTGAATATGATGTAACGGATTATTTACATAAACCGATTACTATGGCACGTTTTGATGCTTCCGTTAAAAGAGCGGTGGCAAAATACGAACAGGTAAATAGAGTTCTAGAAGACGAAGATCACATCTTTGTAAAGAGCAATCTAAAGAAAAGAAAGGTTATCTTAAACGATATCAAGTGGATAGAAGCCTTGGGAGATTACATTAAATTGGTGACGGATGAAGCCAATATCGTAATCTTATCAACAATGAAGTCTTTTGAAAAACAGCTTCCCGAAGATAAATTCTTGCGTATTCACAAGTCCTATATCGTAAACTTGGAGAAAGTTGAAAAATTCAACAGTAAGAACGTAGAGGTTAGTGGACGTTCCATTCCTTTAAGTAGAAACAAAAAGACAGAGTTGGCGGAAGCCCTTAGTAACGTATAAGTTGTATATTATACATTGGTATATAAAAAAAGAAACTGCCTATTGGCGGTTTCTTTTTTTATATATGATCCACATTATAAATAACCCTAACGCTTCTGTACATAGCTATGGCGTTAAACGATTTCTCTATTCTTTTGATATTCTGTTTGGTTCGTACTGCGGATTCTTTTTTATCCATCTTTACCAATACATGCTTTAGATATTGATTACGAATCCTGGCCACTGGTGGATATTCTGGCCCCAATACATTACCGCCAAAATTAGTTTTTAAGGCGCTACAAAACCAGTCCGCTGACTCGTTAAGGACATTATAATTTTTATGCTTGAAGGTTATCTTAATAATTCTGTTCGCAGGCGGATACTTAAACTGCTCGCGCTCATACATCTGTTCTGCAAACATTTGGTCATATTCCCCAGTAGTTACCTGTTTTAAAATTTGATGGTAGGGATTATACGTCTGTATAATCACCTTTCCTCTTTTCTTGGTGCGTCCTGCCCTACCCCCTACTTGGGTCAATAACTGAAAACTTCGTTCATGTGCTCTGTAATCCGGAAAATTCAAGAGGGAATCGGCATTCATAACACCTACTAGGCTTACGTTCCTAAAATCTAGGCCCTTGGTAAGCATTTGAGTTCCAATCAGGATATCCAGTTCTTGTTGTTCAAAACGAGTAATGATTTTTTCATAGGCGTGTTTTCCTCGTGTGGTGTCCAAATCCATCCGATCTACTTTGGCCTTGGGAAAAAGCTTGATAACCTCTTGCTCTACCTGCTGTGTTCCAAAACCTTTGGTATCCAAGTCGGCACTACCACAGGCCAAGCAACTTTCCGGTAAGGCGGAATGATGCCCGCAGTAATGACACCGCAACTGCTTCCTAAATTGATGATAGGTAAGGCTAACATCACAGTTGGGGCATTGCGGCGTATGACCGCAAGTAAGGCATTCTAAAACTGGAGCGTAGCCTCTTCTGTTCTGAAACAGGATAATCTGTTCACCTGCTTCCAACGCATCGTTCATTTCTTCCAGCAAGCGTTCGGAGAAGTGACCTTTCATACGTCGTTTTCTTTGCGCCTCTTTGATATCTACCAATTCCATATCGGGCATGAGTACATTACCATACCTTCTTGTAATCTCAGCATATCCATACTTACCCATCCTTACATTATGATAGGTTTCAACACTAGGTGTAGCCGAACCCAATAAAATTTTAGCTGTATGAAGACTACCAAGCACAATGGCGGCATCTCTTGCATGATATCTCGGTGCGGGGTCAAATTGCTTAAAGGAACTTTCATGTTCCTCATCTACCAGCAATAATCCCAAATCCGAAAAGGGCAAGAACATAGCCGATCTAGCACCGATAACGATTTGTGCCTTATGCTTTGCCCATAAAACATTATTCCAAACCTCTACACGTTCCTGTACATTATATTTGGAATGGTAAATGGCGATTTTTTCTCCAAAATACTCCTGTAATCTTGATATGAGCTGGGTAGTCAATGCAATTTCAGGTAGCAGATAAAGTACCTGTTTTTTCTGTTCTAAACATGCCTCAATAAGCTTTACATATACTTCGGTTTTTCCTGAAGACGTAACTCCTTTCAACAGCGTAACCTTACTGTCATCAAAGGCCTTTTGGATATCGTTTAGGGCTTGTTCTTGATATTCGTTCAATTCCTTGGCATTGGATACCTCTTGCGTACCGTCAAAATCAACCCGATCTATCCGTAGGCTGTATTCTTCCAAAATTTCCTTCTCTACCAAAGACTTTATAACCGCTTTGGAGCTATTGCTGGCTTGCTCCAACTCTGCCGTTGATATTGGCTTTTTAGTTAGCGCTTGTAATTGAAATAAGGCCAGCACGACCTGACTCTGTTTGGGTGCTCTACTCAAAGATTCTAATAGTGTTTCTAAGGCATTGTCGGACATATACGACATCCCCAAACGAACGTATTTGACCAACTTGGGCTTGTATTGTTCAAAAACCTCCTCCTTTAGTTTGATGACGTTTTTTTCTAGAAGTCGGTTTAAGATAGGTAAAACATTTTTCCTATCTATAATGGCTGCTACTTCATGCACCTTTAATACAGACTGATGCTGCAGGGCTTCGAAGACCAAAAACTCGTCATCCTTTAAATCCTGTTCGTCTATCTCTGCCTCCCTGTTGCGCAATACTAAAGTTTCACTTTCCAAAAGAAAAGCCCCAGGTAAGGCGCTGCGCACTACTTCCCCCAAGGTGCACATATAATAGTCCGCTATCCATTGCCAATGTTGTAATTGAATCGTTGTAACTATCGGGGCGTCATCAAGTATCTGATGTATTTCCTTGGCTTCATACACCTCCGGAGCGGTAGTATGAATACTAAGAACAATACCCGTATAAATCTTGGATTTACCAAAAGGAACAGATACGCGCATACCTGGCTTAAGCAGCGCAGCCTCCTGCGGCGTAACACTGTAGGTGAAATTTCTTTCCAAAGGAATAGGCAGTACAAGGTTTATAAAATGTGCCATACTAGTTGTCTTGTACCCTAAGCCATGTTTGTGTACGATATATAAAGGCAAGATAGCCCCTAACCTTTAACTCGTTAGGGTTTTCGGGATTCAACCATATTTTACAACGAAAGGTCATGGCCTGCTCTGGGTCAAATAAACGTTTTCCCTTCCACTCCCCATCTTCATCTTTTTCCGCTGCTGTTATTATTTCCATCCCAATAACGGATACATCCTTTAGCTCGTCCTCACATTTTGTGCATTTAGAATTCTCCTTGCCTGGTTCTAAGATTTCCGCTACATAACCGTACATTAAACCACCTTTCTCATATATATTAATAATACCCTTTGGGTTCCCGGTACGATCATCAATGGTTTTCCATTGATCAAAAACAGTCTGGCCAGATAGTGAATTGGAAATACAAATTAAACAGAGCACAGCATATATTTTCAAGGGATGTCTCATTCTTCTTTTTTAGTAAATTTTCTTAAGGAATTCAATGAAGCGTTCAATTCAAAACCTAGTAGTAAGATATTGGAATTCAGCCAGATATACACCATTAATATCAATAGCCCACCTAAAGCACCATACAATTCATTATAGCGTGCAAATTTATCTACATATAAGCCAAAAAGATATGAAGTTACCACAAAAAGTATAGTGGTCATTAGTGCTCCAACGGAAAAAAAATGTGCTTGTTTTCCCTCTCTGGTTCCAAAATAATATAATATAGCTGTTGTAAAATAAGAGAGCACCACAAAAAATAATACCTTGGCCACCTGCACTCCTGCTCTATCCCCATCTTCCATCACATAGCCTCCAAGTCTTGCTTGAAACTCGTCTAAATATACCAGTACATACACTTCAAAATAGATAAACATAACAAAACCAAGTATAATCAAGACAGCTAAAATCAGCCCCACCATAAGCGCAAAAAGATACTGCCTGAAAAAATTACGGGTTAGCGCTATATGATAAGACGTTTCAAACCCTCCAAAAATAGCATTTACACCATTTGCCACTAAAAATATGGATAGAATAAAGGCCGATGATAATAAGCCTCCCCTCTTTTGATCTTTTATCTGTTGAAATACCCCTCCAAAATACTCCCCTGTTGCCGTAGGTAAAAAGGACTCTAAGAACAACTGAAACTGACCTTCAAAATCGGCATTTTGTATGCTTACATATTCAAACAAATACGGCACCAAAGTAACCATGAATATCAATAAGGGAAATAGGGCCATGAACAAACTAAATGCAATGGCACTAGCCCTAGTAGAAAGCGTCCCCTGAAGAATACCAACCACATACATCTCTGTTAGGTCGTAAATAGAGAGTCCCTTAAAACCAGGCAGCCTAATTTCTTTAAGCAAACGGACAAACCAGTTTACAATGGGTATTTTTTCTAAACGTTCTTCTATTTCCAAAGACATTTATACAGCTTTTAAGCTTAAATCCAAGTTATAGACCGAATGTGTTAACGCACCCGATGAAATATAATCCACACCGCACTCCGCATACTGGCGAATGGTATCTTCATTGATTCCTCCAGAAGACTCTGTTAAACAGGTGTCACCAATCAGCAGCACGGCTTCTCTTGTATCTTTATAATTAAAATTATCTATGAGAATACGATAAACCCCTTCGGTTTTCAGGATTTCCTTGATTTCAGTTAAGCTTCTGGCTTCCACTATAATCTTTAAATCTTTTCCTGTTTTTTTTAAATAATTTTTCGTTTTTTCTATGGCTTCGGTAATACCGCCAGCAAAATCTATGTGATTATCCTTGAGCATAATCATATCGTAAAGCCCAAATCTGTGGTTTTCACCTCCACCAATCTTTACAGCCCATTTTTCCAAGGCTCGTATGCCGGGCGTCGTTTTTCTAGTATCTAAAATAGTAGTACCTGTACCCTCCAATAACCCAACAAAAAAATTCGTCTTAGTGGCAATGGCACTCATCCGTTGCATGGCATTGAGAACAAGCCGTTCTGCCTTTAAGATACTTTGGGATCTACCAGACACATAAAACGCTATATCGCCGTATTTAACCTCACTACCATCTTCAATAAGGGTTTGAACCTTCAGGTTGTCGTCTACATAGGCAAAAACTTCTTTAGCGAATTCAACCCCAGCAAGAACCCCTTCATCTTTAACCAAAAGTTTTGCCTTTCCTTTGGCTTCTTTAGGAATGCAAGCGAGAGAACTATGGTCTCCATCACCTGCATCCTCTCGTATAGCATTGCTGATAATCCCTTTAATCTCTTCCTTAAATTGTGCTTCTGAAATCATATTCTTTTATTGCCTTGTGCTAAAATACGAATCCATATTGGGAAATTGATTTACTTTTGAAAGCCCATCATAGACATTTAATTGAATAACGACAGCATAAATCTATATAAATAAATAACAATCAGATGTTTAGGTGATTTATATATAAACAAAATATGACGATAAAACTATTGGCTATTGGAAAAACAGATAGCACAGGACTGCAACACCTCATAAACATGTATGAAAAACGTTTGGGATATTATGTCAAATTTGTTTTAGAGGTTATTCCTGATTTAAAAAAAACAAAAAACCTTTCTGAAGATCAGCAAAAAGAGAAAGAAGGCGAACTTATCCTAAAACAGCTTGCGCCTGCAGATGTTCTTGTTTTATTGGATGAGAACGGGAAACAATTCAGTTCACTCGAATTTTCATCTTACCTACAAAAAAAAATGAATTCCGGTATCAAACAACTAGTGTTTGTAATCGGAGGACCTTATGGCTTTAGTGCGTCCGTTTATAAAATGGCATCAGGAAAAATAAGTCTATCCAAAATGACATTTTCGCATCAAATGGTACGTCTTTTTATGGTAGAACAGGTTTACCGGGCGTTTACTATTCTAAAGAACGAGCCCTACCATCATCAATAATCAATTATTTTTGTTATCGTAGCATCTATTTCTGGGAATTACCATAGGAACTGCCTGCAGGTAAGCAACATACCTTAGGCCATTTCAATTTAACGTATAAAACGCTAATGTAGCTAAGGACCATTATTATTATGTGAAATCCTATTTAGTCTTATTTCCAGAGTCCATACGTTCTAAGTAGCGGTATTTTATTCGGGTATTTCTAGAACCGTTTTGATAGCAACTTAAAAGTAAACATTTAGGATTACTGAAAAGGACTCAAGGACTATTTAAGCAAGAACGAGGAGTTGAAAACGAAAAAAACGATTTTTGTTTAGCGGTCTTTGTCAGCATTGGACTTCAAGGCATTCACCATATTTTCAGAGACTTGTTCCAAATTGTTGAGTTCATCCATTATACAGTCTAAAAGTTCCTGCTTATGCGCCATGTTTTTCTCAATTTTAAAAACATGTTGTAAATTCTTAATATTTTTTATATGCGAGTTGAATGCATTAGACTGATGCCAAGAAATTTCCTTTAGTTTCTTGTTTTGTATACTTATTTTTTTGAATGCGGGATTTATGATAAAAATAATTTCAAAGAGGATAATTAAAATAGATATTACAGCAAGTTGCAATTCTACGACCATTAGTGTTCTAATATCGTCTTCCGAATTCTTCTGAAATTGCAATACAATACTATCCATGACAGATATAAAACGACTAACTGCACTCGACAAGTTCTCAAAACTAACTGTTTCTAGACTGTCCCAGGTCTTTAAACCAGTATACATATAATTTATATCTGCATCCAGCTTATCAAAATTTTTCTGAATTTCTAAATCTTCCAAACGTTCTAGTCTAGAATCTCCTTCTTGAAGCGCAAGGTTTGTGGAGTACAGGAGTTCTAACCCTAGCTTCATATCTGCATAATTACATTTCAATAAGCGACACTCATAAAAATCCGTTAGCACTTTCTGGCTCAAGCTTCGCTGTTTTCCAGAAATATTAATAAGTAAGGCGAAGCGCTCTTGCTTTTTTAAAGAGAACTGTGTTATGGATTGTATAACCACGGTTAAAGCAATAATAGTGACTACCAGTAAGTAATACCTGTGATTCGGCTTCTTAAAAAATGATAAGTTGAACATTAATAATTATAAAGATGTTTCCTGTAATTTTCATGATTTCAGCACTACTACTAAATTATTTGTGGTAAGCTGCCTTTTAGTGGGTTGTAAAAAGTGACTTTTAGCATAGCAAATGTCTGACTTCAATTTTTTGTATAAAGACTAATACAGTACCCTAAACTTTATTGTATTATCAACCTTTCTAAGCGCTTTAATCACGTCCTTGTTATACTCCTTATCCAAATCTGTAATAACGTAACCCACCTCGTTGTCTGTGGATAAGTACTGACTAGAAATATTCAACTCATACTCAGCCAACACTTTATTGATTTTTGCCATAATTCCAGGAACGTTTTTATGGATGTGAAGAAACCGGTGAGACTTATTTTGTTTTGGAAGGCGAATATTGGGGAAGTTGACAGCATCTACCGTGTTTCCAGAATTGATATAACCCATTATTTTATTAGGTACAAAATCTGCAATATCCCGTTGCGCCTCCTCCGTACTGCCACCAACATGCGGCGTTAATATCACGTTGGGAAACCCTTGTAGTTTGGTTATAAAACCACCATTACTTCTCGGTTCCTCTGGATATACGTCTATTGCAGCGCCTGCTATCTGACCACCCTCCAAAGCTTCTGCTAAGGCATCGATATCTACCACAAACCCTCTAGAAAGATTCACTAACATAGCACCTTTTTTCATCTGGTTGATTTCCCGCTCGCCTATAAAGTTTTTATTGGCAGGATTATCATCAATATGTAGCGTAACCACATCTGAAATATTCAACAAATCTTCCAAAGTGTTGCACTTTTTAGCATTTCCAAGCGCCAAACTATCCTCTATATCGTAGTAATAAACATGCATACCAATTGCCTCGGCTAAAACCGATAGTTGCTTACCAATATTCCCATAACCAACAATACCTAAATTCTTACCACGAACCTCACGGGATCCAGCTGCCGTTTTTTGCCACTGGCCTTTATGCAGTTCCGAACTTCTCGCGAATACGCTTCTCATTAACATAATGATTTCGCCAATGGCCAATTCTACTACGGAACGCGTGTTGCTGTAAGGTGCATTAAAGACTACAACGCCTCTTTTCTTGGCATATTCCAATTCTATTTGGGTAGTACCGATACAAAATGCACCCACAACCAATAGTTTATCGGCAGCATCGAGCACCTTTTGGCTTACTTGGGTCTTTGACCGTATACCCAACACATGTACACCCTTTATTTTTTCTATAAGTTCCTCTTCTGCTAAACTATGTTTGACCAACTCTACCGAGAACCCATCTTCGGATAGGTTATCGAATGCGGCGGTATGTACATTTTCTAATAAAAGGACTTTGATTCTGTTCTTGGGGTAAGATATATTTCTTGGCAAATCGTTTAGGTATAAAAATTCATCTAAATTAGGAGTTATATGATCCGCATTATCGGCGGCCTTATCCCTGTGTACGTTCTCCGTATAGGCAAAAAACTTATGTGCGATTCCTGCCTCTCGCATGACATAGTCGCTATAACCGTCTCCTATCACCTGCACCTCTCCTTCTAACTTCATGTCTTTAAGACATTGTATTTTTCCGTTATGTTGGGAAAGTACATTAGCCTCATCAAAACCTACAATATTACCTGCGTCATCAAACTTGAACGTATTTGCGTACACTCTATCCGAAGGAATATTGTATTCTTTAACAATAGGATCTATAAACTCTTTAAATCCGCAGGAAATTACATAAATATCATCTGCATATTTCTCGAAAAAATCTTTGTTTGAGGCTATGGATTTTGAAATCTTTTGTCGCAGCTTGCTAACCAAGTGTTCCAAATCATTTTTATGGGCATTCAATAACTTAATTCTACTTTCCAAGGACTCAGTAAACGAAATATCTCCGTCTATACCAAGATTGGTTATTTTCTGGATTTCGGCTATAATTTCGTCTTTGTTCGATTTTCCCTGAAGCGTAAGTTCTGCTAACACATCAAGGGCCTCTACCCTTGTCAAGGTACTATCGAAATCAAAAACATATTTTCTTCCTGTTGCGATCATTATTTTTTATCCCTTAATATCAGAAATTGCTTTTTCTTGATTACTATACTGTAACTTAAATATTGGTCAAAAATAAAAATTATATCCATTTGACCATATCTTAAACTTAAAATAAAACAAAAAGTACCACCATTGGTTAAATTTCAAAAATAATAGCTGCCGCCTTTAAATAATTCAAATAAAGTCAACCGATTGCTTCGCTATGATTCAAATACCATAATCCTGCAAGAATAGCCAGCCCAAAGCTTACTAGCGTGCCAATTAATATGTACTCCGTGAGCTTTCTACTATTACTTTCCTTTAAGTCGTTAAAGCGGAATACGGATTTTGCAGTAATCAAAAGGCCAATAGCATCCCACCTACCCATTACTATAAATACAAGAACAAACAAACGCTCTATCATACCGATATATTTACCTGCATTAGGAAGCGATTTATGGTCTGTATTTATTTGGCTTGACATTGGTTCTAGTAGCACTCCCATAATAATTGAAGATGGGAAAGTCACGAACACCACGACCAAGGACAAAGGCCAGTTTAAATTTTCGAACAAGGAAATAAAGTGTTCTGGCAACTCTGTAAAATAGGAGCAAACGTAAAGGATTATAATATGTAGAAATTGATCTAAAAAAAAAGGAATGCTCTTGTTCTTAAACCATGGGTTGGCATATAGTTTTGTTAGGTCTATCAAGAGATGGGATAGCGCTAAGATTACTGGTATTTTCCAAAGACTTAGATCCCATAAAACAAGGACATACAGTGCAAAATGTAGGAATACGTGGAGGTAAAGATATTTTGACCTTATCTTGTTTGCCTCCTTATGAACTACCCACTTTAAAGGCTGTAGCATAAAATCTCCAATTAAATGGGCCAGTACTAATTTTACGAAAACCCCCATATGCTATTCTTCTTCGATTACTTGTTGATAATAAGCCAAGAGGTCTAAGACCAAATCCAATCGCGCTCTTTTTATTCGTTGGCTAACGGCAGATTGTTTAATGCCTAGTTTTTGGGCAATTTCCTTTTGGGAAGCTTCCGGGTTATCCAGTACCATGAGAACAATCTCTGCAGATACAACACTCCAGCTGTTCATAAAATCTAAAGCCAAACGCAGCATAAGATTTAGGGTAAGGTCGTGCGATTCGCTGCCTGTTGCGATACTCAGATTTACTTTACTTTCTTTTAGAGATTCAAATTTTCTACCAGAACGTTGGTGTGCAGAACCGTTAGACTCGCTAACACCTGTTCCAACATAGGTCTCCAGACCTATACCTATACCCATTCTAACATCCAATCCTTTCACCGATTTTAGCAAGGCCTTTATTTGAATTGCCGATAGTAGAACACGCTCACTAGTAACTTTCAACTGAAACTCGTCCCCTCTATATATTTCCCACTGCATTGGTGCGGGCCCGATTCGATTAAAGTAGGTTTTTAAATTCCCTATCCATTCCGATGATGAATGGCTTTCCGAATTAATGATATCTCCTGTAATAATTGCTGTCATAATAATTAACTATTATGCTAATATATTAAAAAATAAGCTAAATAAGTAATATTTTAAACTATAAGCGTAAGAGTCAATATACTCAAGATTTAAAACCACCTTCTGGTCTTCGTTAAGTATTCCGTATATTTTTTACCAAATCTGCCCAATAATATATCCTCTTCTGGACCAATTTGAAAACGGTTCATATAACCCACAAATCCGGCAGCTATCAATGTATTGAATGCATTGCCAAAATAAAGTCCCACCGCAAGAAGTAGCAATAACAGTGCGAGATACATTGGATTCCTAGAAAAGGTGTACAAGCCATTGGTAACCAAACTAGAGGCTTTGTCTGGTGTATTGGGATTCACTGTGGTTTTTGACATAAAAAACTGAATAAGACTCACCAAACCAATACCCGCTGCTACTCCTATGAGAATCTTAGCTAAAGGTACTCTTCCAAAGAAATCAAAAAAACCAAAAGGCAGAAAAGTGCTTAGAAGGTACATGCCTAAAACAAAAACCAAAAAGACAATAACTGGGGCTACTTTTAATTCCATTTTATAAAATTACTATTTTTGATGCTGTTAACATCTTAAAACAGCCTCTAAATTATTTTCAATGAAACTAGTATTCGCCACACATAATCAGAATAAGTTAAAAGAAATACAAGCATTAGTCCCAAACCATATTCAATTGATATCCTTAGAAGATATTGGTTGTACAGAGGCAATACCGGAAACTGCGGATACGCTACAAGGAAATGCAAAACTAAAAGCGGACTATGTTACCAACAACTATAACCTACCCTGCTTTGCAGATGACACAGGGCTGTTGGTAGATGCACTTAATGGCGAGCCTGGTGTTTATACGGCCCGTTATGCCGGTGTGGAATCCGGTGCAGATGCCAATGTAAAAAAGTTACTAAAAAACTTGTTAGATAAGAAGAATAGAGCGGCACACTTTAGCACATATATTGCCCTAAATATAGAGGGAGAGACATTATTGTTTGAAGGCTCCGCTGAAGGAGTCATTACTAAAAAAAAGAAAGGCGAAAACGGCTTTGGGTATGACCCAATATTTAAACCTGCCGGTCATGATCTTACCTTCGCAGAGCTACCCCTAGAAACAAAAAATAAAATAAGCCATAGAGCAAAGGCATTCGCTAAACTTATAGCGTTCCTAAACAAAACAAATACTAACATCTAAAAAAACAATGATACAATTGAGGTATCGGTAGCCTCCGAACGGACAGAAGCTATTGGCGGGGTTCTTATCGCCTTTTTCACTGCCTTAATGGCTGTAACCAAAATGGTGAACGGCGAACTATGAGGAAGAGATGATGATTACTCACAACCGAATTGTCAACTACTCCAGTTGCTGCCAATCTAAGAGCATCAAGGAAAGTAGACTCGATTACCTCTCCGCATTAATGGAAAGTGGGAAGGTAGTGGGTGAAAAAAACCAACTATCCAACACAAAATAAATTCTGGAAATTAAAGAATATTGAAAAATACGCTCTGGAGAAAACAGAAATTTTATTAGGCTCTTTACAGGTAGGTGAAGCACACTGGGTACAGAATTAGGTAGCGAAATGAGAGAAGTTACAGGTGTAAAAGAGCGGGAAGTTTTAGCGAATGAATATGACGTTGCAACCGAAAAATTTGATTTAGCTATGTTTTTCTTTTAAATTAGTATTGTACTTTGTGCAGTCTGTATTATTATATTAGGATAAACCCAAGCTTCAAAAACCTTGATTATACTCATGATTTTATCTGGAATTATAGGAGTTATCATGTCGCTATATGACTATAGCTTTGCTCCTTAAAAAAGACTAGTTACATTAAATTACACCATCTCGTTAATTAGTAGTACCTTTGCCGCCAAATTAACGCCGCTGGTATAGCATGTGTTGCATTGAGTCTAATAGGTTATAAACGATAATCGCTCTAAGCAACATTCTTATTTGCGATTAAGTATAACATATTATGACAAAGTTTGAAGCACTAGGACTCCAAAAGTCCTTATTAGATGCTGTTGCGGATTTAGGTTTTGAAACCCCATCCGAAGTACAGGAAAAAGCAATCCCAATTTTATTAGAAGGTGAGACCGATTTAGTGGCTCTTGCACAAACAGGTACCGGTAAAACGGCAGCTTTTGGATTTCCATTAATTCAAAAAATAGATAGTAATAGCAGAACCACTCAAGGATTAATTCTTTCTCCAACGCGTGAGTTGTGTTTACAGATTACCAAAGAAATGCAAGCGTATTCTAAATACGAACGCAATATCAATGTAGTAGCCATATATGGTGGTGCTAGTATTACTGACCAAGCAAGACAGATTAAAAGAGGTGCGCAAATTATTGTTGCAACACCAGGTAGAATGAAAGATATGATCAGTAGACGTCTTGTGGATATTTCCAAGATTGATTATTGTATCCTTGATGAGGCAGATGAAATGCTGAACATGGGCTTTATGGAAGATATTAAAGATATTCTTTCAAACACACCTAATGAAAAATCTACATGGTTGTTCTCTGCAACTATGCCTAAGGAAGTTTCGGTTATTGCAAAAAAATTCATGCATTCACCACAAGAGATTACTGTAGGTGCTAAAAATTCTGGTGCATCAACAGTACAACATGAGTATTATGTTGTTGGTGGTAGAGATCGTTATCCTGCTTTGAAAAGATTGGCAGATACCAATCCAGATATATTTTCAGTCATTTTCTGTAGAACGAAACGTGATACGCAAAAAGTTGCTGAAAACTTGATTGAGGACGGCTACAATGCTGGAGCTCTACATGGCGATTTGAGTCAGAACCAACGTGATTTGGTAATGAATTCTTTTCGTAAGAGGCAAATTCAAATGTTAGTTGCTACCGATGTAGCTGCACGAGGTATTGATGTTGATGACATTACTCACGTCATAAATTACCAATTACCTGATGAAATCGAAACCTATACGCACCGAAGTGGTAGAACTGGTAGAGCTGGTAAAACTGGTATTTCTATGGTTCTTATTACACGTAGCGAACAACGTAAGATTAAGGCTATTGAGAATAAGATCAATCAGAAATTTGAATTGAAAAAAGTTCCTTCTGGAAGCGAAATTTGTGGTATTCAATTACATCACTTAGCAAATAAAATAAAGGATACAGAAACTAATTCAGATATTGACAGCTATTTACCAGCTATCAATGACATATTAGAAGGAATAGATCGCGAAGAACTTATAAAAAAATTAATATCTGCCGAATTCACAAGATTCTCTAACTATTATAACAAGTCAAAGGACTTAAACTCTTCTGACAGCGGAAGAGATAGAGGAGAACGAAGTGAAAGAAGTGATGGAAGAAGAGGTGGCGAAACACCAACAAGTGGATCTGTACGTTATTTCATTAATATTGGTGAGAAAGATGGCTATGATTGGATGTCTTTAAAAGATTTCCTTAGGGACACAGCTAGTCTTGGTCAAGACGATGTATTCAAAGTAGATGTAAAAGAAAGTTTTTCGTTTTTTAATACAGATGCTGAAGTTACCGAGAAAATATTAGAAACATTTACAGAATTCAAAGTAGATGGTCGTTTTGTAAATGTAGAGGTCTCTAAAAGCCCTGGTGGTGGCGGAGGTGGCAAACGCAGAAGCGGCGGCAGCAGTTTTGGCGGCGGGGGCGGATTTAAAGGAAAAAGAAGCGGTGGTAGTCGCAGAGATGATGATCGTGGTGCTAGCAAAGGAAGAAGCAGGGAAAAAAGCAAATCTGAAAGCCCAAACTCTGGAAAAAGAAGAAGCCAGAAAAGGAAAAGTGATTTCTTTTAGTTAATTGTATATTAAAAAATACGCTTCGGCGTATTTTTTTGGTTTGTTTGTAGCCTGTAACACGTAGCGTAGAATTTTTATGGGTAAACATTTAGTTTTTTTTTTCTGTTTTATATCATTTTGGGCCGTTTCACAAGAAACGCCAGAAAACATCGATATTCGTGCAATTGTCGTAAACGCCCAAACCGATGTTCGTATGGAAAGCGTTCATGTGGTCAACCTGAACCAAGTTATTGGCACCATTACCAATGAAAAGGGAGAATTTTCTATTGCGGCCGCTGTAAACGATACACTTTACCTTTCTTTTCTTGGTTTTAAATCTCAAAAGATTCGAGTAACGAATGATATGTTCAAATTCGAGAAAACTAAAATTGCCCTAACAGAGCTTGCCTATGCCTTGGAAGAGGTAATCGTGAGGCCTTACCAGCTTACAGGCTATCTAGAAATAGACGTAAAGAACCTTCCTATAAACAATGCGTATCAATATAGCATATCCGGCTTATCTGTCGCTTATGAAGGGGGAAACAAAAATCCAAGTGCCGTTACAAAAGTACTTGGCGCTATACTGAATCCTGCAGACCTGCTTCGTAATCTTTTTGGGAAAAAACCTACCCAAATGCGCAAGTTACGTCAAATGAAAGAGGATGAAGAAATCCGAAATCTATTGGCCTCAAAATTTGACCGCGAAACTTTAACTGAATTTCTACAGTTAGAGAAAGTTGATATTCAGGATATTTTAAACAACTGTAACTACTCCAAGTCCTTTATTATCACCGCAAACGACCTTCAAATTCTAGATGCCATAAGTAGTTGCTACGAGGAGTTTAAAGTATTGAACCGCAGAAAATAAAATTTTTCATTCCCATTTGTATTTTATAGTTTTAGCGTAAATAGAATGCACATGAAATACCTAATTACCTTACTTACCTTACTTACCTTAATTTCACTTATAGCTTCTTGTAATTCCGAAAAAAAAGAGCAGTCTACCTTGACTATGGTTGTAAGGGATAGTATCGTGGAAGTTAAAAAACAAGTCCCATTTGTGTGGGACGGTGCAAACATCTATTTTTTACTGACGGACAGGTTCAACAACGGAAACCCAAACAACGATATTAACTTTGACCGTGGCAACCCCACCGGAAAGCTAAGAGGTTTTATGGGTGGCGATATTCAAGGCATTACAAAAAAAATAGAAGAGGATTATTTTAGTGATTTAGGTATAAATGCCATTTGGTTTACACCCGTGGTTGAGCAAATACATGGCGATACCGACGAAGCTACCGGAAACACCTACGGCTACCATGGCTACTGGGCCAGCGATTGGACGGCTATAGACCCAAATTTCGGCACGAAAGAGGACTTAGATGTATTAGTAAAAAGTGCACATAAAAAAGGAATAAGAGTATTGTTGGACGTGGTTCTAAACCATACAGGACCCGTAACGGAAAAAGACCCTGTTTGGCCTAAAGAGTGGGTAATTACAGACCCCACATGTGCCTTTACTACCTATGAAAATACCACAAATTGTACCCTTGTTGACAACCTTCCAGATATTCTTACAGCTTCCAATGAAACCGTGAAACTTCCGGACGCCTTAATGGCGAAATGGAAAAAAGAAGGAAGACTAAGCGCAGAACTAGACGAATTACAGCTATTTTTTGACAGAACAGGATATCCTAGGGCTCCAAGATTTTATATTATTAAGTGGTTGACGGATTACATAAACGAATTTGGAGTTGACGGATTTAGGGTAGATACCGTAAAGCATGTGAACGAAAATACTTGGGCTGAACTTTATAAGGAGGCATCCTATTCTTTTAAAATATGGAAGAAAAAAAATCCGAAGCACACCTTGGATGACACTCCATTCTATATGGTTGGTGAAGTTTATAATTACGGGATTTCAGGAGGGCGGGAGTTTGATTTTGGTGATAAAAAAGTGGATTATTTTGACCATGGATTTCATAGCCTCATCAATTTTGAATTAAAGAAAGATGCCCTAAACAGCTATGATAAAATATTTACAAAATACAGCAAACTACTACATACGAAATTGAAGAACAAAAGTGTAGTCAACTACCTCACCTCGCATGATGACGGCCAACCTTTTGATCAAGAGCGAAAAGACCCTATAAGAGCTGCAAACGTGCTTTTATTGACTCCCGGTGCATCACAAGTTTACTACGGTGACGAAACAGCAAGAAGCCTCGTTATAGATAGCACGCAGGGAGACGCAACATTACGTTCCTTTATGAACTGGGAAGAATTAGATAGTTTACCGCAAACCAATAAAACGCTTGCGCACTGGCAAAAACTAGGGACATTTAGAAACAACCACCTTGCAATAGGTGCTGGAAAACATGAACGCTTATCAAAAACCCCTTATGTCTTCAGTAGAACTTACATCAAGGACAAATACAAGGACAAAGTAGTGGTTGGTCTAGACTTACCAAAAGGTAAAAAGTCGCTCTCGGTGAAAGGATTCTTTGGCGACGGCACCACTTTATTCGATACCTATTCCGATACTGAAGTGATTGTTACCAAAGGAAAAATAAGCTTAGATAACAATTTTGATATCGCTTTATTGGAATTAAAGGAATAAGTAGATTATAGTTTACAGAGTAGCTATTATAATAGTCTTAAAAACATACTTTTAAAGTAATATTAGACAATCTATAGTATTATTCAATTATTACTTAAGTTCTATTTTTATAACGTTCCAATATGTTGTCGATACTTTTGATAGATTTCTTGGTCCACTCCAAACGTTTTATCAATTTCTCGGAATGGGTGAGCTGCCATGGTATATCGGTCTGAATTAATTTATCAGTTATATTATGCAGAATTATTGCTGCGGCAACGGAAATATTTAGGCTTTCCGTAAAACCTTTCATAGGAATTTTCAAAAATCCGTCTGCTTGCTCTAAAGCAACAGAGCTTAGACCGTCACGTTCTGTTCCAAAAAAAAGAGCCACTTTATCCTTGATTTTAAAATCGTGCAACAAAACGGAGTCGTTGTGGGGCGTTGTCGCTATAATCTGGTATCCTTTGTTTTTAAGCACCTTAATGCAATCCATGGTGTTCTTGTGTCGATGCACATCTACCCACTGCTGTGCCCCCATCGCAATGTTCTTATCCAGTTCGCTCGCATTTCGGTTTTGTATGAAGTGCACCTCTTGCACACCAAAAACATCACAACTCCGGATGACGGCACTGGTATTGTGCATTTGAAAAACATCTTCTAAAGCCAGAGTAATGTATTTGGTACGCTTGTTTAGTACTGAAATAAAGCGTTTCCGACGTTCTTCTGAAATAAAACCCTCCAAATAGGTCAAAAGTTGTGTTTCTTCCATGAAACCAAGATAATAAAAAGTATATTTCTAGGGGAAATTAGCTAAAATGAAGCATGTCGTAATTTTAACAGGCGCTGGGGTAAGTGCAGAAAGTGGCCTACAAACCTTTCGGGATGCAGACGGATTGTGGGAGGGGCACGACGTCATGGAAGTGGCTACGCCCGAAGGTTTTGCCAATAACCCCACATTGGTATTGGAATTTTATAACCAAAGGCGAAAGCAATTGTTGAAAGTAGAACCCAATGCTGCCCATAAAGCACTGGTGAACTTAGAAGAAAAATTTAAGGTGAGTATCGTAACCCAAAATGTAGATGATCTTCACGAAAGGGCCGGAAGTACAGCCGTTTTATATCTTCATGGAGAACTCTTAAAAGCCCGAAGTACGGTTTCCGAGAATGAAATAATTCCATGGACAAAAGATATCGTACCAGGAGACGTATGTAAAAAAGGATATCAAATGAGGCCACATATCGTATGGTTTGGAGAAACTGTCCCATTACTAGACCAAGCGGTTGAAATCACTAGAAAGGCAGATATCCTTATCATTATTGGAACGTCTATGCAGGTATATCCGGCAGCAAGCTTAATTGATTTTGTTGCACATAATGTTCCTATTTATTTTATCGACCCAAAACCTTCCATTTCAGAACATAACAGAAAAAATTTGACAATACTGACAGCAACTGCAGTTGTTGGTGTTCCTAGATTGGTTAAGGTATTACTTAATCAGAAAACTTGAGAAGTTTTAAAAGTCCAAAACTTACCTACTTCAGGACAGCACTACAAAGCTGTTTGTTGGTGAATATTTATTTAAATCAAACAGCTAACATAGATTGTATACTCCTCTTGAGGCAAAAAACCTTCAACACCGTAAATGACAGAAAAAGAAGTATACACCGAACTTGAATATACAGACCATACGCAACAAAAATGAAGTAAAATGGCGATGGTCATCCTAAACGAACCTAGCTTAATCGCTCCGCTACTAGCTATCGTCTCCAAAGTTCATAATCCTATTAGCTACCGAGCCAGCTGGATTCTGGAAAGTGTCATTCGAAAAGATGTAAGCTACCTATTCCCATATTTATATAATTTCACGACCTTCTTAGAGCAAAATCATGCTACTGGGAGTGCTGCCTATAAAGCGCGTGCCAGAATGACGTTAAAAAAAATAAGTGCACTAAAATAGCATTAACAACAGAATGCAATTTTACAAACTCTTCTGCCCCATGCTTTTAAACTGGGTTCGTAATAAGTATCTTTGCATGCTTTAACACAAACCAATCCTATTAGTATGTCCCTGAACGAATTAAATGCCATCTCCCCTATTGACGGTCGCTACAGAAACAAAGTGGCTAGCCTAGCTCCTTTCTTTTCAGAAGAAGCACTTATAAAATATAGAGTACGGGTAGAGATTGAGTACTTTATTGCCTTATGCGAAATTCCCTTACCCCAGCTTTCTACCTTTGATCACTTAAAATTTACGGCGCTTAGGGAAATCTATAGTAATTTTGATACAAAAGACGCCCAAGCCATAAAAGACATAGAAAAAACTACCAATCATGATGTTAAAGCGGTAGAGTATTTTATAAAAAAAGCCTTTGATGCGCTTGGTCTTGCTTCTTTTAAAGAATTTATACATTTTGGATTAACCTCCCAAGACATTAACAATACAGCCATTCCACTTTCTATAAAAGAGGCAATGAACGTTGTTTATGTTCCACAGTATTTCCAGGTATTGGAAAAGTTGGAGGAACTCTCCAAAGAATGGGCCAACATACCCATGTTAGCACGGACGCATGGTCAGCCTGCTTCCCCTACCCGACTTGGAAAGGAAATCGCTGTTTTTGTAATCCGTTTAAAAGAACAGTTTAATCTCTTGAACGACATTCCAAATACTTCTAAATTTGGTGGGGCTACAGGAAATTTCAATGCCCACAAAGTAGCCTACCCTAACATTGATTGGAAAGCGTTCGGTAGTAGTTTCGTTCAGGAAAAACTAGGATTACAACATTCCTTTCCAACCACACAGATTGAGCACTATGACCACATGGCAGCACTTTTTGACAACCTAAAACGTATAAATACCATAATATTAGACTTAAATCGAGATTTCTGGTCCTATGTTTCCATGGACTATTTTAAACAAAAAATAAAAGCTGGAGAAGTGGGCTCGTCTGCGATGCCACACAAGGTAAATCCTATAGATTTTGAAAATTCAGAAGGAAATATAGGAATGGCAAATGCTATTTTTGAACATCTATCTGCAAAGTTACCCGTATCTAGATTACAGAGGGATTTAACCGATAGTACAGTACTTAGGAATGTCGGTATGCCATTTGGACACACGATAATTGCTTTTCAATCTACTTTAAAAGGATTGAACAAATTACTGTTGAATAAGGAAAAGTTTGAGCAGGACCTAGAGAATAATTGGGCCGTAGTTGCGGAAGCTATCCAAACGATTTTAAGACGTGAAGGCTACCCTAATCCTTACGAGGCACTTAAGGGACTTACACGAACTAACGAAAAAATTAACCGACAATCTATCGGAAACTTCATAGATACTTTAGCCGTTTCAGATAGTATAAAGACGGAGTTAAAACAAATAACCCCTAGTAACTATACAGGAATTTAAGTATCCGATTTAGTTTAGGTAGCGAACCTATCGCCATAACAAAAAAAAGACTGCAAAATTGTAGTCTTTTTTAATTTAAAAAAACAAGGTTTCTATTTGTTGATCTATACCTCTTCTGGATAAGGAACCCTACAGCGCTAGACCAATTGCCAAAACGGCTGCTGCAATAACTGCTGCTAAGCTGGTTCTTTCTACCCCAAGTGTGAAAATCACCATAATAAGCAAGAAAATCTTTAAACCTCAAGAAACTAGATTGGCCATAAACTTTTGGAGAGACTGGTTATGTGCCCCTTTAGCCTTCATCATTCTAACAGCTTTGGTACTCTTTGTAATTATCCGAGAACCAATAAGGTAAATAGGAATTGCTTTCAATAAGGGTACACCATAGCTTTCTACAAAGTCCAAAATCATTTCCATCGGTAAAAAACCTCGGGACAAGCCCGCGAGGTACTAAAAGGAAAATAGCTTTTTCAAATTCCGAAGCAAGCTTACGAGGGGTTAAACCTGTATATCCGTCTGAAAAAACGGAATTAGTTCAACTAGCTGCTTTAAATTCGTTGCAAACGAACTTTTTAAAACAGCGTTTTACTAATAAATTTACCATAATTGTCTTCTCAATTTTTAGTATTAGTTGTTCTACAAGCTATGATACTACTATAAACAGAAGGTTACATTTATGACAAAGTAAGGTTCCGGTTAAAACAGAAAAACCTATTGCGTTTGATTTGCAATAGGTTTGTGTTGGGTTAAAATAGAAATGCTATTCTCTAAAAAAGTCTCCTAAATCTCCAAGTCCTTCTCCATTAAAGTCCGATTTTTCCAATGCTTGTACAAGTTGAGCAAAATGTGCAGGATTCATATTCTTTCCTAATACTCGTACTAAGGCAAAGCCCTTCTCTTTGTTATCACCAAAAATAATTACTTCGTCAATAGCGTCATCCGCTCCCTTAAACCGGATACTGGCACGGCCAAATTCCGTATTCATTTTCATAAGCTCCTCATAGTCATCATTGGCGAGTATCGCCTTTACCTTGGTTCTCTCGGCCTTATAAGCAGTCACATTATCAACCGTTTTTTTGAATGCTAGTACATTTAATTTTTTAAGAGATTCGTAAGCAATTGTTTGGTCTTCACTTAGTTCTACAGCATCCAGATTAAGGATACTCGTTGGGATATCAAAAGCTAAAAAATTTGGGTTTTCGGTACTGTCTATATAATATTCTTGCAGACTCTGGGTAGACGAACAGGATGAAAGTACTATGGCTATTAGAACTACTAAAGTTCTTATTATTCTTTTCATAAGCTTCTATTTTAAGTGGTTCTAAGCAGAAATCCATACTAACAAGGTGTAACTCATTAGTATGGAAAATCTTATTTAGTATTATGATTATTTACCAGCCTGATTCAATTCCTTGGGCAAGTTCATTTTATTAGTAAGCGTAGCTATTTTATTCAAATCAATATCGCCTGTAAGACTTACAAGTACTGTTTCTAACTTTCTACCATGGTTTCCGATTTTGGCATTGTCCAATCCAGAAACGAACATCAACAGCTCGCTAACATGATCTTTCTTCTTACCGTCCCTTATGTAAAATTTTACATTTACGTCTTTGTCCTTTACCCGCATCAACTCTTCTAGTTTAGAAGACTTTAGATATTTCTTAACGGTGTTCGCCATATCTGCCGATACCGAAGCATCCTCGGTCATAAAAACCTTTACACCGTTAAGACCACTGGCTACCTCCATAAACTCTTTTGCATCGGCATCGTCGCTCATAGCACCTAGATTTGACGCTAATTCTATGAGACCTTTATTTATGATTACCGATCCTACATTATCCATATCCTCATACTTGTCAAAAATGGATTGTGAAAAACCAAATGCAGATACTAAAGCGAGTACAATTACTACTGTTATTTTTTTCATGATTGCTGTTTTAAGTCCTTCTTATTTTTTCAGGAGGAATGATTTATAGATTGATGAATTGATGTTCTTGTTTTAAAACGAAGCTTCAATGCGTTGCCTCACAATACCTAATACTAATTTTAATTATTCTTTTTTGATGCCTTACCCAACTGCTTGCCACCGGGAAGGTCCATTTTATCCGTTAATTTAGAAACCGATTTTAGATTGATATCCCCTGTCAACGAAAGCAGTACAGTCTCCATTTTTTTACCATTTAGACCTATGTCCATATCTTTCATTCCGGTTACGAACATTAATAGTTCCTTTACGTGATCGGAATCTTTGCCTTCTTTTACGTAAAACTTTACATTAGAACCGCCGTCCCTAATCCGCATAAGCTCTTCAAACGAGGATGTTTTTAAACGGTTCGTAACCCAACTACCTACATCTTTTGTAATTGATGCGTCTTCTGTAGTAATAACCTTAAAACTGGTAATGCTATTTACAAGATCAAAGAACTCTCGTGCTTCGGAATCGTCGGAGTTTACGCTCATTTTTGCCAACATCTGGAACATTTTTGGCTGCATGGCTACAAAAGTAACCTTATCATCATCCTCATATTTCTCAAAAATGTCCTGTGCCTGCACAAAATAAGGTGCAACTATCATTACTGCTAGTATTAATATCTTTTTCATTTTCGTTTATTATTATTTGATTAAAAATTTATTTGTGCTTTTTTCAAATTCTTCTAGGTGGTATAATTGCTCTGTACCTTTATTAAAGTTCATTGCCAATAAGGCAAATGCCTCCTGTGCAGATGCAATTTCGGCTGCCGTGTATGCTTCATCCAAGCGTTCTGATACTACGCTAGTTCTAGTATTAAAATACATGCCTATCGTAAAAAGGGCTACTGCAGCTACCGATGCCCACCTATATATATTTCTTTTGGGCTGTAGGGGTAGGTTTTTCGTAAAGCGCTCTTCCTTAGCTTTGGAGAAATATTGAAACATTGGAGCATACTGCGCTAAGTGTGGCGCGACATCATCACTTAAAAAATACATCCGTAAGGTTTCTTCCTCCGCTACGGTGGCGGTGGCCTCAAAATACTTTTTCAAAAGTTTTTCTATGTTATCCAATTCCATACCTGTGTTTTTCTGTTAATTTTTCTCTTATCGTTTTTCTTGCCCTTGACAATGCTACTCGAATTGCTGTGGGTTTCATATCTAACAATACTTCAATCTCTTCATAATCATACTGTTCTACATCCCGTAATTGTAACACCAGTTTTTGTTGTTCTGGCAATTCCTCCATAATCCGCTGTACCCAATCTATGCTGTCCCTTGCTTCTACTTGTCCTTGTAAGGAACTACTGTCGTCACTATAATTACTGTGCACCAGCTTTAAGTTGCTCGCTTGTTTAGACTTTAAACGATCCAAACAATAATTCTTCGTCATGGTCATGGCAAAAGCCTCCGCACTTTTATACCCTTCTATTTTATTTTTCTTGGACCACAACTTCATTAAAATCTCCTGTGTAGCATCTTCTGCCTCTTCACTGGATACTAAAAGCCGTTTAGCCAATCGGTACAACTTATCCTTAAAAGGCATTACCACATTTAAAAATTCCGATTGTTTCATGTATTGTTAGTTGTTTGTAAACATGTGTTAGTGGTTTACAAAAAGAAGACGAAGTTGAACGAATTTTGTTACAATTAATTTTTTTTTACTTCATATAAAGGTAAATTTAACATCCCTACCAGGGAATTTGACGTATTTAAAAAAGAATGAAATTGCATGAGCTAGCCATGTGCCTTGTTTTTGTGATAGTTATTGATATTTAATGTAATAAACAATCTATGAAAAAAGTAGTTATGAAAACGTATTTTTTATTGTTCCTTGGCTTAGCCGTAGTTTTTAATTCCTGTAAAAAAAATGATGACAATCCAGTTATAGAAGAAGAAACGCAAGAGCAAGAACCCGTTGAGGAGGCAAAACTTAGAACTGATTATCCAGCCCAAGATTTTATGTGGCAAGCTATGAATGCTTTTTACTTCTGGCAGAGTGATGTAACGGATTTAGCCGATACGCGCTTCGATTCCGTAGATAGTTATGTTGAATTTCTAGCGTCAGAAGAAGATCCCGCAGCCTTCTTCTACGGTATTTGTAACAACCATGAACGTATCGTGGGTGAAAATGCCGCTGTAGATAGGTTCTCTGTGGCAGTAGAGAACTATAAAGACCTTGTGAATAGTCTTCAAGGAGTTTCTAGAAGTAATGGCCTTGAATTTCAATTATATGTATTTTCAGATAGTAATGATATCTATGGTGTAGTGACCTATGTCGCTAAAGATTCCGATTCCTCCAACAAGGAGATTAAAAGAGGAGATATTTTTATTGGAGCAAACGGACAAACTTTAAATCTCACCAATTACATAAATCTCTTATTTGGAGACAACGACAGCTACGTTTTGAATATGGGTGAAATTTCTAATGGGAGTATTTCGGACAATGGTATTGAGGTATCCCTAACCAAAGTTGACAACTTTTCTGAAAACCCTATTTTAGTTTCTAAAGTTATAGAGCAAAGTGGTGTAAAGGTTGGTTACTTGATGTACAACGGCTTTCTGGCCACTTTCGATGAAGAATTGAATAGTGTTTTTGGTTCGTTCAGCTCGGAGGGGATTAACGAGTTAGTTCTGGATTTTAGATACAATGGGGGCGGAAGAGTAAGTAGTGCAGTTCAAATAGCTAGTTCTGTGTACGGGACAAATACCGAAGATATTTTTCTAAAAGCTAGATATAACGATAAGATACAGTCAACCTTTGACCCTGGAGATGGTGAAACAAATTTTTCTAGTTCAACCCTTGATGGTTCTCCAATAAATTCCTTGAATTTAACGCGTGTTTATGTACTTACCACAGAAAGGACAGCTTCAGCAAGCGAATTAGTTATCAATGGATTAGCACCGTATGTAGACGTGGTTCAAATCGGTGAAAACACTACAGGTAAGAATGAATTTTCCATCACTTTTGTGGATGATGCAGAGAACAGTTTTTTCTATGAGGAAGAAAGAGAAGGGAACATTAACCCAAACAATCAATGGGGAATTCAGCCACTATTGGGTAGAAATGAAAATGCAGACGGGTTTTCGGACTTCACGGGAGGGTTATCACCAACATACGAATTGTCAGAGGACATAAGTAATTTAGGTGTATTGGGCGAACCCACAGAACCGCTACTAGCCTTAGCCCTTAGTAAAATAACAGGAGAAAGTGCTAAAACTAATCTACAGCCATCCATAATCGCTCATCCCTTTATGACTTCCTATGAATTCAAGCCTACAAATAACCTATCCGTTATGGATGGTTTGATAAAGATGGATATCAAAAAAATGGGTGAAAAGAATTTTAAATAGCTTTTTTCATCTCTTGTTTCAAAATATAATATGTTGACCTATTATTCGATTTGATGAGAATAGATATATTTTTCGAATCTTAATAACACCTAAGTTCTGATTAAAAAACATACGCGATTAGAGTCATTTGGGGACTCTATTTTCGAATTAATGACTACCTGTTAAGCAAAAAAGTTTAATACACGTTAGGGTATATCAAATCTTAATTGTTATTATAAGTAGGAATTAGGCATATCAAATTTAACATATATGAAAAGATTAAATATTATCGTAGGACTCGTATTCTTAATGGTTATTTCCTGTTCCAAAGATGATGCTTTGAGTATTCCGGGCACTGTAAACCCCGATCCTAACGCTAATGTCGAAGTTCAGGATTTTATGTGGAAAGCGATGAATTTCTGGTACTTCTGGCAACAAGATGTCCCCAACTTGGCAGATGACCGATTTATAAATACCCCAGAAGGTGTTGTCGACTACACCACTTTTTTGGGCTCTGAAGCTAATCCAGCAGATTTTTTTGATAATAAACTATTATTTTCCAGTGACCGTTTTAGTTTTTACAACGAAGATTATACCGTACTTACACAATCCCTTTCCGGAATTTCTAGAAGCAATGGTTTGGAATTTGGCTTGGTCAGGTTTCAGGATAGCCAGAATATTTTTGGATTTGTACGCTATATCATTCCCGGTTCAAATGCAACTACGGAGGATATCCAAAGAGGGGAACTATTTACTGGAGTTGACGGACAAGTGCTAAACATTGACAACTATAGAGCATTGCTTTTTGGCCAAAACAACGTGTATACCCTAAATATGGCAGAATTTATTGATGGTGAGGTAGCGGCTAACGGAAAAGAAGTCTCACTTACCAAAGAAGAGGCCTTATCCGAAAACCCCGTTTTTATTTCAAAATCATTTGAAATAAATGGAGAGAACATTGGGTACCTTATGTACAACCAGTTTACAAACGAGTACGATGACGAGCTCTATGCTGCCATTGAAGCACTAAAATCAGCAGGTATTACCAATCTTGTTATGGACCTCAGGTACAACCCTGGGGGGTCTGTAAATACCACACGCTTATTGGCAAGTATGATTTACGGCACCAATACGGAAGATCTATTTCTAAGAAAACGATACAATGAGAAGCTACAGACTGAGTTTAGTAAGGACAGGTTGGAAGTTTACTTTACTGATAAAGTGGGAATCCAAACTATAAACTCGCTAGGGTTAAGCAAATTGTATGTACTTACCTCTGCCAGCTCTGCTTCCGCCAGTGAGTTATTAATTAATTCTCTAGAACCTTATATGGATGTGATACAAATTGGAGATGTAACCCGAGGAAAAAACGAATTTTCCACTACACTAGTAGACGACCGTGAAAACTCTTATTTATATACGCCTTCAAGAATAAATAAGATAAACCCAGAGGTACAATGGGCCATACAACCGTTATTAGGCCGAAATGAAAACGCAGAAGGTTTTTCAGACTTTACCGATGGTCTAGTTCCGGACGTTCAATTGAAAGAAGATTTAGAAAATTTAGGAATTTTAGGCGACCTAAATGAACCCCTATTAGCAAGGGCCATACAAGAAATAACCGCTAGTACGGGCAAACGAGATTTTACGGTTAAAACACCTGCAAACATTATAAGCAGTTCAAAAATGTTCGGTCCTTTTAGCGACCGAATGATAGATGATACGCATTATTGATACCTGAATGAATTATAAAAAAAAAGAGCATGTAAACCATGCTCCTTTTTTATTCAACTTTTACTAAGGACCGTTTTCAAGTCAGTCATCAAAGTTTCAAATTCATACCTACTCTAATATTTCTTCCTCTCGTTGTAAAATCCGTAACCTCCACATAGTTAGTGTTAAAAAGGTTATCGAGAGACACGAAAAAATTCATCTTACTACTCAAATCATGTTTTAAGTAAAGGTTTACTAAGCTAAATGCTTCTAAATCCACAGCATTAAAGGTTGCAAAATCAACATCACCTCTTTCTGATACGTATTGATACGCTATACTTGCATACGTTTTAGGCATAAACAAATACCCAAGATTTAAGTTTACTTTATTTTGAGGAACTCTAAGTGCTAGACCAGAATCTGCGTTTGTATACGTATAATTAGCCGTTAGATTCATATTTTCTGTTGGTTTTGCTTGTAACTCTACTTCTACTCCATTAAAGTTTAGAGCTTCGGTTAAATTCTGATACTGACTTTCAAAAGTATCTGGATTAATCGTTACAAAGTCAATACGACCTTCCTCTTCCCTATCAAAATAAAGTACACTAATCCGATATTTATCGGATGGCCTGTACGCCACGCCTCCTTCTAAGCTGATGTTCTCCTCAGGTAATAGGTTTGGGTTAGCTCCAAACGGACCAAATAATTGAGATAGGTTGGGCGCTATAAACGAAGTCGCATACGAGCCCAAAAATTTAAGATATCCATCTCGAGTTTTAAGCACGAAAGACGGATTTAAATTATAAATAAGATTACTGCCATAATCGCTATGGTTGTTTAACCTAGTTCCTGCATTAATATTTAATCCAAAATCACTTATGTACACCATATTGGCATACGGATCAATACTAGTGGTTTGCTGTTCCTGGGAGAATTGTGTTGTATTGTCAATGGTATTTACCCCTACAATGGTATAAAACCTATCACTAAAAGTGTATTTATTGAATATATCCAAGACAACCGATTCTGAATCAAAAGATGTTGGGAAGCTCGATATAATGTCCCGTGTTATTTGATTAAAAGCAGCATTTACTGTAATACTCCCCTTTTCATACTTATATACTGAAGAAAGTCCAAATCTAGACTGCTCACTGCTAAACTTAAAATCAGCATCGGCAATGGGAAATCCATTATCAAAATCAGAATTCAATTTGTTATAAAACGCAGATGCCATAATGCTAAACCTATTTGTAAATTGATAGCCCAGTTTTACATTACCGTCAATTCTAGAAAAAGCATCCTTCTCCGTTCCTATTGCCGCAGAAAGTCCGTCAGTAAATTGATGTCCACCAGAAGCCAAGATAGTAAGCTTGTCTTGTTTTGCCTGTATGGTAAACGTATTTGAAAAATCCGAAATATCATACGATTGCTCAGTTTGGGATTGATTTGTACCTAGGCTAGAGGCCACATCTAAAGAAACACCATTTACCTTTGCTGTTTTGGTGGTAATATTGATGACCGCTGTTGCTGCAGCATTACCATAAAGCGTACTAGCGGCACCCTTTAAAATTTCAATACTCTCAATTTGTTCGGTATTGAGCAAACGTAAATCGTATTCGGCGTTTACGTTAGAAGGGTCCGAAACCTGAATCCCATCGATAATTACCAATACTTGACGATTGTTACCCCCACGGGTAAATACACTTACATTCTGTCCTGCAAAACTTCGTGTTCCGTTAACTTCAATACCACTTTTGGTATTTATTAGTTCTGCTATAGAACGGCCTTGATTTACAGCGAGTTCCTCTGCGCTGATTTTAATAACCGTTTTACCGGAATTCTCCCGTTTCAATTTAAAACGGGAATCACTGACTACCACTTCATCCAATTGTTGGATGTTAGCAGAGTCATTTTTAACTAGTAAAATTGAATCTTGTGCTTTTACGTGCACACTTAGTCCGCATAGGACAAAGGCACCATACATTACTTTTTTCATTAAAATAAAATTACTCGGAAAATCCCATAGGAAAACCTACGTAAACTTCTATCCCGAAAGTTTAACTTATGCTTTTGAATTTGGCAGGTCTCCTGGCTCGTTCAATTAAGTTCTACCTTCCCATCCCAATACTAGTGAGACAGTGGTATTATAGAGAACTCAACCCTCCGTTATAAAGAGGTGCCAAATCTAATTTGGCATAAACTTACAGTTGCGGGAACAGCTTCGGAATTATTAAAAACTAAAATGAATTTTAAACTGAGTCAATTTTTAAACTCATATTTAT